>CAZZBK010000232.1:0-5597 GCA_964652155.1 uncultured Planctomycetaceae bacterium
CATCGGCGAGATGTAGTTCATACGGTCGGTGACCGTCACGTACTGGTTATAGTCGAGCGATTCGCCAATCTTCTCGAAGCCGCTGTGCAGGTAGCCGATGTCGGGCATGGCGTCGACGACCCGCTCGCCGTCGAGCTTGAGCACGATGCGCAGCGTGGTGTGCGTGGCCGGGTGCTGCGGACCAAAGTTCAAGGTCCACAGATAGTCCTGCGCCTCGTCATGGGCCAGGTCTTGCTTGGGCAGTTCGACGGGAGAAAGGGGCATGGCAAAAAATGATGAATGCGAAATGATGAATGCAGAATGAAAGCACGCGATCGCGTCAGCGCTCGGTCATTCCGCATTCATCATTCATCATTCCACATTCATCACTCTCCTACGCTTGGTTTCGGGTAATCACGGGAAAGTTGTGTCGCTCGCCGCGACCTTGCAGCGGATAGTCTTTACGCAGGGGAAAGGCCGTGAACTCGTCGGGCATTAAAATACGGCGGTGGTCGCTGTGGCCGACAAAGATAATGCCGAACATGTCCCACACCTCGCGCTCGAACCAGTTGGCCCCTTCCCACAACGGCATCACGCTGGGAACTTCGAGGTCGGGCTCGTTCACAAACAGCCGCACGGTCAACCGCTCGTTCGTGGCCGTGTTGGCCAGCAAGTACACCAAGCCAAAGCGGTCGGTCGCGTCGCGGTAGTTCAAATAGTCCACGCAGGTCACGTCTACCAGCAGGTCGAAGCCATGCTGATCGCGGGCCGACTGCATCAGCTCGAAGAACCGCGCGCGCGGCGCGACGAGCCGCGTCTGACCGCGATACTCGCTCGTCGTCGAGCCGGTAAAGGCCGCGAGCAACGCCTGAACGGTTTCCGGTTGGGCCTGCATGGTCAATTAAACTCCACGCCTCGCGGTTATGATCGAGCCACGCTCGGCGACGACAGCACGGGCAACTCGATGAGCGCCCGCTTGCGAGCCTGGCGTTCCCGGGTGTCGAACTCCTGGCCCGAGATCGTCCCTTCGCGCTGAATCTTATCCTGCAAATCAATGATCGCTTGGATCAACTGCTCGGGCCGAGGCGGACAGCCGGGCACGTACATGTCGACCGGAATGAATCGATCGATCCCTTGCACGACGCTGTACGTATCGAACACGCCGCCGGTGCTGGCACACGCGCCCATCGAGATACACCACTTGGGCTCGTTCATCTGACCCCAGATGCGCTGCAGCACCGGGAGCATTTTCATCACGACGCGGCCGGCGACGATCATCAGGTCGCACTGTCGCGGGCTGAAACGAAACACCTCGGCACCAAATCGGGCCAGATCGTGCTTGCTCGCGCCGGTGGCCATCAGCTCGATGCCGCAGCAGGCCGTGGCAAAGGGCATCGGCCAAAGGCTGTTCTTACGACACCAGTTGGCCAACTCGTCGAGCTTGCTGACCACGACATTTTCAGGCAGTTCTAGCGCCATCGGAACACTCCCTTGCGCCAGGCATAAACCAAGCCCGCCCCCAGCAAGGCGATGAACACCATCACCTCGCCAAACACCAAGCCACGGCTTGCCACCCACCCCTCGCTCACGGCGGCCGGGACCCCTTCCGGATTCCGGCTGGCCACGGCCCAGGGGTACAGAAACAACAATTCCACGTCGAAGAGCAGGAACGCAATGGCGACCAGATGGAACCGCACATCGAAGCGCCGCCGCGCATCGTGGATCGGGTTCATGCCGCTCTCGTAGGGCATTTCCTTGACGGCCGTGCTACGCCTCGGGCCGACCATCCAGCCGACCGTCAGCAGCCCCACGCCGAGGCCCGTCGCCAGGATGACAAACAGCAGAATGGGCACACTTGCTGTGAGCATAACGTCAATTGGAGGGGTGAATTAGGGCGAACCAGGCACTTTGTGAAGGGTTTCACAAGCCAGGTTCTAAAAAAACCCGACCGGGAGGGGTCGAGTTCGGGCGTCATCGTATCGGCTGCTCAAAAAACGGTCAAGCCAACGCGATTCGGGGCGTCGTTTTCAGCGCGCGGGGGTCGTCAGGCCCCCGATAACTTGGCGCATCACTAGCAGCAACCACTCGTTTGCGACGTTAGTCCGCATGCTGTTTTGTTAGCCGCGACGCGCAGCGGAGCGCTCCGCTGCGCGTCGCGGCTAACGTAAATAATCTCTGGCCCAGCCGACCTCGCCTCCGCTTTCCTCAGGCTCGCGCCTTACATCCCACGCGGCGACCATTTATCTTAGACCTGCCGCGAAACGGTTCCCGCCCCGGTCCTTCCCCGCCTGAACAGAGCTCTGAGGTCTCGCCATGTCGTTACGACGCATTTCCTTCGTGTTGAGTCTCGCCCTTGGTACGGTCGCGTTGCAGGCCGCCGATTGGCCGCAGTGGCGCGGCCCAAACCGCGACGGCAAGAGTGCCGAGACCGGCTTGCTCCGCGCGTGGCCCGAGGACGGCCCAAAGGTTGTGTGGCAAATTGACAATGTGGGCGTCGGCTACTCGTCGCTGGTCGTCCAAGCTGGACGCATCTACACGCAAGGCGATCTCCAAGGGGTCGAGCATATTCTGTGCATCGACGCGACCGATGGCGCGACGATTTGGGCCGTGCAGCCCGCCCCAGTCGCGGCCGCGCTGGCCAGCAAGATTGAAACCGAGTTAAAGCGGCTCGACAAAAATGGCGACGGCATCATCGACGAGCCCGAAGCGCTCGCGGGCCTGGGGCCCGACTTCAATCAGTTCGACAGCGCTGACAAGAGCACCGACGCCAAGGCGCTCGCCGCCGCGCGAGCCGCCAAGCTCGTCAAGCAGCTCGACACCGATGGCGACGGCAAGATCAGCGCCACGGAAGCGGCCGGCCGCTTCCGCAACACCTTTTCGCGCATCGACCTGGCCGACCCCGCGGCGAATGCCGAGGCCCTCGCCCAACAGCGCACCAACGCCGTGTTCAAAACGGCCGACAAAGACGCCGACGGCAAAATCAGCCGTCAGGAAGCCAATGGCACGTTTCTGCAAGATGCCTTCGGTCGCGCCGATCAGCGCGTGGATGGCACCAACGCAGGCGACAACCTGCTGACGGTCGAAGAGGTGCAAGCCTATTGCCTCAAGCAAGAGGCCGGCAAGGATGGCCAACTCGCCCTTGAAGAGATCACCAAGTTCGACGAACAAAACTACGCCAACAAAGATGGCCAACTCACCGCCGCCGAATTGCGCGGCTACTTGGGCGGCTACCGCAATAGCTACGGCGACGGCCCTCGCGGCACGCCCACCATTGACGGCGCGCATCTTTACACCGTCGGCGGCAATGGCGACCTCACCTGCTTGGAACTCGCCTCCGGCAAGACCGTCTGGCACAAGAGTCTCTCGGCCGACTTGGGTGGCGGGCGGCCCGGCTGGGGCTACTGCGAGTCGCCGCTCATCGTCGGCGAGTTGCTCATCTGCACCCCCGGCGGCAGCAAGGGGACCCTCGCGGCGCTCAATAAATACACGGGCGAGACCGTGTGGCGCTCGACCGACAACACCGAAGGGGCCCACTACGCCTCGGCCCAGGTCGTCGAGTTGGCCGGCGTGCGTCAGATCGTACAATTCGCCTCCAAGGACGTGTTCGGCGTCCGGCTCGACGACGGCAAGTTGCTCTGGACCTACGGCAAGGCCAACAACGGCACGGCCAATGTCGCCACGCCGCTCGTCCATCGCGACCATGTCTACGCCACGAGCAACTACGGTGTCGGCGGTGGCCTCGTCAAGGTCACGGCCGACGGTGGTTCTGTCGCGGCCAGTGAAGTCTACTTCGACAAAGCGATGGCCAACCATCACGGTGGCGTCGTGCTGCTCGATGAGCATATCTATGGCTTTGGCAACGGCGGACTCCTCTGCCAGAACTTCTTCAAAGGGGACAACGTCTGGCGCGCCCGCAGCGTCGGCAAGGGCTCGCTCACGTATGCCGATGGGCTCTTGTTCCTGCTGGGCGAAAATCACGAAGTCGCGCTCGCCGAGGCCAGCAGCGGCGAGTACCGCGAGCTCGGCCGATTCAAGATCGACAACTTCGGACGGCCCAGTTGGGCGCACCCGGTCGTCGCCAATGGCCGGCTCTACATCCGCAACATGCATCGCCTGACCGCCTACGACGTTGCTGGCAAGTAACTCTGTCAAACTCCTCTCCCACTGGGAGAGGGTGGTTCGCGCAGCGAACCGGGTGAAGAGACATCAGGCACCAACGCCCCGGCATGGTACAATCCGGCCGGGGCGTTTTATTCTTCATACCAATGGCTCTCGCATGCACGATGCATCGCCGCGCCGCCAACTCTCGCTCTTCGACGCCGTGTCGATCATCGTCGGCATTGTCATCGGCTCGGGCTTGTATGGCGCATTGGGCAGTGTAGCACTGTGGGTCCCGTCGACTTCCGCGCTCCTGCTGGTCTGGATCGTCGGCGCGCTCTTCAGCCTCACCGGAGCGATGTGCTACGCCGAACTCGCCTCGGCCTATCCGGCCGACGGGGGCGACTACGTCTTTCTCTCACGCGCCTTCGGCCGACCGCTCGGCTTGCTCTTCGCTTGGACCCAGCTCTGGATTGTGCGCCCCGCCACGATCGGCATTATGGCGTTCGTCTTCGGTCAGTTTGCCAGTTCTCTACAACCGCTGGGCGACTACTCGCAGGCCACCTACGCCTTGCTCGCCGTCAGCACGCTCGCGCTCGTCAACGCCCTGGGGGTCAAGCCCGGCAAACGCACGCAAAACGTGTTCACCTCGGCCAAGGTGCTCGGCCTGCTCGGCGTCATCTTCGCGTGCCTCTGGGGGGGCGCGGTCGAGATTCCCTGGCGGAACATGACGCTCCCCGAAGCCCCCAACTACGCGCTGGCACTGATCCTCGTGCTGTTCGCGTACACCGGCTGGAACGAGATGTCGTACGTCGCGGCCGAGGTGCGTGACCCGCAGCGGAACATCCCTCGCGCGCTGCTCGGCGGCACCGCCGTGGTCATGGCCATTTACCTCGCCATCAACGCCGCGATCCTCTGGGCCGTCGGGCTCGAAGCGATGCAGCGGAGCGTGGACCTCGTGCCCGATCACATGCGCGTCGTGTTCGGATCGGCCGGCGGACGAGGCGTGAGCCTGCTCATTTGCGTCAGCACGCTCGGCGCGATGAACGGCATGACCCTCACCGGCTCACGCATTTACTACGCCCTGGGACAAGAGCACCGCTGGTTCGCTCCGCTCGGGCGATGGAACGAGCGCCGCGGTACGCCCATCGTGTCGCTGTTCGTCGAGGCGGGCATCACCACCGCGATGATCGTCGCCCTCGCCGCTTGGTACGGCCCGCAGGCCAACGCCTTCGAGAAGCTCATCAATTTCACGGGTCCGTTTTTCTGGACCGCGATGGCGCTCACCGGTTGTTCGTTGATCCGGTTGCGGCAGCGTGACGCCGCGCCGCGCACGACCTACCGCATGCCCTGGTATCCCGTGCTGCCGCTAGGCTTCATCGCGCTGTGTCTGTGGATGGCGTGGTCGAGCGTGAGTTATGCGCGGGCCAACTGGAGCTGGGAAGGCTACTGGGCCGCCGGCACATTGCTCACCGGCCTGGCCCTCGCGTTGGCCGAAGTCCTCACTCGCCGCCGCGCAG
>CAZZBK010000233.1:0-5590 GCA_964652155.1 uncultured Planctomycetaceae bacterium
GTCTTTGCAGTCCTTCCGCTAGAGATTTGATCCCCCCTCCCGTCGCCGTCGCGCTGACGTCGCGCCGAATCCGCCGTCCTCGGTCGCGGTCTTCACGGCATGGCAGGAGGCACATAGCGATTGGTGGTTGTGCTCGTCCCAGAATAGCGGATCGTCTTGGCCGCGATGCGGTGTGATGTGGTCGACCGCATGAGCTGGTGTCACCCGTCCATCCCTCGTGCATTGGCTGTGCTCGCTGTGTAGCTGTCCGTCGACTCGCATGCCGCAGAGTGGGCGGGTCGCCTTCCATGTGCGCGCGTAAGCTGCCCAGCGCGTATCGTAGCCACGTTGGTAGGCTGAGCCTCGCTGCTGCTCTCGTGCGGTGCGGCAGTTCGAGCAGAGGCCATCCCGCACGCGGACGCCGCACCTACCCCCCTTACCAGCGCAGAAGCGCCGGGGGGCCTGTAGCCGTGCTGGGGGTGTGGGTAGGGGTGACATGGGGGACTACTTACAGGCCGGCGGGTCCATCTGACGCACGACCACGCGCGCGGATCCAGGCGCCTTGATGAGCCAGTAGTGCCGCCCCTTGATCTGGATGACCGCCACCTGCGACAGCCACGTCATGCCACTTCCAAGGGAGGGGTAGAGCCAGGGGCCGACACAGGTCGGACGTCCCACGGAGTGCGCTCCATCTGGGCGAATGGCGAGGAGTTCGACCGTGTCGGGGTTCCCGTCAGCTTCGACTACCTGGATGGACGCATCCCGATAGGCGTCTGGTAGCGTGACGTCTGCGACGATAGTCTGGGCATTGGCTGCGACCGAGACGAGCGCGAATAGGCTGGCGAGTAGGTATCGGTATGTCATGCTGTTCTCTGTTCTGGCTTTCTTCGTCGCCATCGCCGCCGCTACTTGCCGCTGGATCTCGCGGCACACGCGGCAGGACTGGCGCCGGCCGCTGAGCGCACAGGGGAATGGTGGCAGAGTGGGCAGGTCATTAGGATTGCGACCAGTCGACAGGGCCGATCGTCACAAATAGCGGATTGATCGCCCCGGACGACAGCAATGTTACGTAGATGTCCTCGCCGTTTACCACGCGTTGCCGCTCGTCTGCCGATGGAGTCCACCTCGTAATCACATAGCCGTTTGGCGTGCGCACCGACGGAAGGTCTTGATACTCGGATTGATGCTCGGCAATCACGACAGCTCGGGAACCATCCGGAACGAGTCGCGGATCGACTCTTGGATCACTAATCTCCATTTCCAACCTCCTTAGTCATCGAAATCGCTCCGCGGGCACTTGGTCGGCCCGGAGATAGCCCGCGTCCACCAGCCAGCGCATCAGCGCCGAGAGGTCGCCGCAGACGTAGGACACTCCAGCATCCGTGCAAAGCGCCGCGTACGATTCCTGCTCAACACTTGTCTTCGCTCCTCGCGACCGTTTCACCTCCCACTTGAGAAGTTGCCGGCTCAACATCCACGGCGTGCATTGGTCGCTGCGCTTTGTCGGCATCCACGCCTCAACATCGGCGATCCCAGGCGTTTGGTTCGTGCCCTGGTAGTCTCCCTTGCGGCGCTTGGTGCCAAGGACGTAGACGGCCGCGCCGAGTGAGCGGAGGAGTTTCACGCCGTCCTGCTGCTCGTGTTTCTCGAGACGGGCCTTGCGTGCGCGTGGGTCACTCATTGCGGCGGCTCCTGGTCTCGCGCCCAGAACCGAGACCATGACGCGACTAGTCCGCAGAACCAGCACCGTGCCGGCGGACGTCGCCACATCTCGGCTCGTGCCTCCTGCACCTCCCGGCGAAGACGGGCGTTCTCAGCGTCGCGGGACTGCCACCAGCCGAGCACCATCTGGTGTGCGCGGGAGAGCCGACGGATCTCGGCGCGTTGGCTCCGGATCTTCCTGGCTCTCGCCTCGCGTTGCGTGTTGTTATGCGAACTCACGCCGTCCTCCGTGGCATCTCGACGACGTTGCTAGATCGCTCTTCAACCTGTTCGCGGGTGTAGCGGTTCGTCTCGTAGTCGCGCCAGAACTGCGCGCGGGCCACGTGGCCGGCATGGTCCGCACGGCGCTGCTCGAGGCGAGCGCGGCGGGCGCGGAGGTCGTCATCGAGGATGGACACGATGAGGTCGGCGAGCGTGTCGGCCATCACTTCGCTCCGAGCACCGGCCAGTAGCGCACGGTGAACAACTGCTCGCGAATCGGTTCGTCCGCTCCGGGCCCGAATACCGCGTTGCCGGTGTGGTCCCAGCGCACACGCGTGACCTCGATACTTCCGGCCTCGACGCGATCCGCCATGGCGCGAAGATTTCTCGCGGCGATCGATGCCAGTTCTTGCGACGTCACTCCATCCCTCCCGTGTGCGTGTCTGGCTGGCCGCGCCTGAAGATGTCCGCGATTCCCTGTGTCCACTCACGGCGCCGGCAGCGTTCGCAGACGTAGCGGCCGAGCATCGGCGCTGTCACGAGCCGACCGCATCCACCAGCACAGTGCTGGGCAGACGCGCGGATCTCATCGTAGGTGCGGGGTGTCATGCGGTCGCCTCGCTAAACAGCCCTTGCTGAAGCTTTGTCGCCGCGTCGAGATTCTTCACAGCGACATCGTAGTAGCTCGGTTTCAGCTCAAACCCGACGAAGGCGCGGCCAAGTTCGAGCGCGACATAGCCCTCGGAGCCGATGCCCATGAACGGCGAGAGCACCACGTCCCCAGGATTCGACCAGAGTTGCACCCCGCGACGGATGACATCGAGCTGAAGCGGGCAGATATGCCGCTCGTCGTCGTTGTCGCGTGCATGGCGGAATTGCAACGTGTCGCTCGGGTTGATGTCCATCCACACCGGCGAGGCATACCGCTGCCAGATGTTGATGCTGTCTCGCGTGTCGTCACCAGACCGGCGCGGAGGATGTTCCCCAGCGAAGTCCACAAGTTTCCCGGCCACAGGCTCAGGATTGTCGCCTCGCTTCCGCATGGTCACGAGGTAGTCGGGCACGCCCTGCCGTGACATCGCCGAATCCTTCACGATCTGCTTGTGTAGCAGCCCAAGCGCCTTCGTGCGCTGCATCGCCGTGACGGGATCTTTCCAGATGCACACCTCGGAGTGGAAGACGAAGCCCTCAGACTCGAACATGCGGATGAGGTCGCCGCGGAAGTCCCGAATTCCGATGACGCCGTGATGCTGCTTCGACATCGGCAGGTTCATACAGTGGAACGACACGAGCCGTCCGGGCAACAGCACGCGATGGAGTTCGCGCACGAGAAAATGGAAGTGCGTCTCAAAATCGCCGTCGCGGCTGTTCCCCATGTCGCGGTCGCTGTTGCTGTAGGTGTAGAGCGAAGCAAACGGCGGCGAGAAGATGCTGTAGTGGATGCTGTCCGCGTCGAGCCGCGAGACACCTTCCACGCAATCGCCGAGATACGCGCGCCAGCCCTCGCCCTCAGTCACGCGCTCGACATATGGCGTCACCTGGCGCTGTGTCCGCTGTAGTTGCTCCATCGTCTTCTCGCGCATCACGAGCACCATCCTCTCCACCATCTCGCCAGCTTCCAATTCCTTGCGGCGCAGGTTCTCGACCACCGCGCCCTCGGCCCAGTCGTAGACGACATGCGCCTGCACCTCGTGCGACTGCCCAAACCGCCAGCATCGCCGAATCGCTTGATAGAACGACTCGTAGCTGTGCGACAGCCCCACGAACACGACCTGATGACATGACTGGAAATTCATGCCGAAGCCTGCGATCGCAGGCTTACTCACCAGAACGCGCGCGCGACCTTCCTGGAAATCCATCATCGCTTGCGTCTTATGCTCATCGGTGTCTGAGCCAGTCACCTCGACCGCACCATCAATCGCCGCCGAGAGCGACGACGACTCATCGTTTAGGTGGCACCACACGAGCCATTGCCCAGGCTGATTCGCGAGCGCCACGGCTTCCGCCACACGTAAAGGCAGCGACGACCGTTGCACCACGCGTTGGTCGCCGAGCGTGTGTGCCTGTTGCGCGAAGAGACCGCGCTGGCCGTTCTCGTCCGTCAACGCTTCAATAGGTGTATGCACGACGTGGTCGATCATGTGTAGCTTTGGCAACTTGAAGTCGCCATCGTCGTAGCCGAGGTCGGACGGCTTCCGAATCGTGACGGCCCACGTGCAGACCCACTCCCAGAACTTATCGACCGCGTGTCCCTTGAGTCGCCATTGCGATGTCTCGCCGCCGTCGTGCGTGAAGAACATCGCGAGCATTTCCTCGCGCGTCATCACGCCGACGAATTCGGCATGGTTCCCGAGCTCCATGTAGTCGTTCGGCGCTGGCGTGGCCGAGCACGCGAGCCGGTAGGGTGTCGTCGCGAACGCCGTGAGAATTTCCGTCCGCGTGCGGCCATCCACGGCTTTGAGAATCGACGACTCATCCAGCACCACGCCGACGAACTGTGACGGATCGCAGTGCGCGAGCTTCTGGTAGTTCGTGACCACGATGCGCGCATCGGTTTCGGATGGGTGGGCCGCGAAGGCTACGCCATCGATGCCGAACTTCCGCGCCTCGCGCACGGTCTGGTGACTCACCGCGAGCGGCGCCAGAATCAGCACGCGCCCGCCTGTGTGCTCGCACACCTGCCGCGCCCATTCGAGTTGCATCGGGCTCTTGCCCATCCCACAATCGGCCCAGACACAGAACCGCCCGAGACGGCACGCGAGCCGCACGATGTCTTGCTGGAACGGAAACAGATAAGCCATCGCATCAGCTGATACATTGAACCCTACCGGCGTCACGACGAGCCGCTTCTGCTCCAAGAACCGCGCGTAGTCGTTCATCTCCCCTCCACCCAGTGCCAGCGCACGCGTGTCGTCGGCTTGCCGTTGCCCCAGTCCTGCCGCACGCGGCTGTGTGGCTGCACGGGATTCGGCACGCCGTGATGCTCGGCCCATGATTTCCATTCGCCGCGAATGGCGTTGATCACGCTCAGTTCAGCACCCATAAAAAACTGTGACGCCATTTCGTGATCCGTCTTCGGCCCCGCATATTGCAGCCAGTTGCGATACCGCGCCATGCGCGCGTGAATCGTGCTGACGACCCGCTGCCGCCCACTGCGTCGCGCCTGGATGGCGCTCGGGCTCGTGGTGAGCGAGGACGGGGGCTCAGGCGCCGCGTCAAAGTCGATGCGTGGCTGTGTCATGATGGATACCAAGCGGCGGCGATAAACCTCGCCAAAACAATCGGAATCTTCGCAATCATCGCGCTCGCGAACTTGCGCGCGGGACTTCGGCTGCTCGTCGTGCGCCCGATGGTGCCTTCACCAGCGAACCATGCGCGACCAGAGCCGCGCTGCTTCACACCGCGCTCAGCGTCCACGCGATAGCCGGCATCGATCAGTCCTTCCGTCCACCCGCCGAGCCCGCAGAACAGATCAATCGCCAGCGGCTTCATGCCGTCCTCGTCTCTGCCCGCTTCCGCGCCACCCAGCCCGCGCGATAGCCGCGCGCATGCACCTCGCGCACCAGCGCCACCGCATCCGGCGTAATCAGCCCGCACACCCGCGCGAGCCGACGGCCGAGCTGCGCGAGACGGGCCGCGCCAGAATCTTCTCCCGGAGCTGCGCACCCATGACCTTCGGATTGAACGT
>CAZZBK010000234.1:0-5574 GCA_964652155.1 uncultured Planctomycetaceae bacterium
TGAAACTCTTGGATCAGTGTCGTGAGGTCGCGCGGGTGCGACATCTGGCTTACAGCACGGAAAAGTCCTACGTCCAATGGATCGACCGCTACATCCGCTTTCATGGAATCCGCCACCCCAACACTTTGGGAGCTTTGGAAGTCGAAGCGTTTTTGACGCATCTGGCCGTTAGCGATCACGTCGCGGCCAGTACTCAAAATCAGGCACTGGGCGCTCTGCTGTTTCTCTATCGCGATGTGTTGAAAATCGATTTGGGGACGTTCGATGCTGTACGCGCCCGACGACCCAAGCGTGTACCGGCAGTGCTCAGCGTGGTCGAAATCGCCCAACTGTTGAAGACCATCGACCAGCTACCCACGACCGAACCACATGGCCTGATGGCGAGACTGATGTACGGAGCCGGGCTGAGGCTGATGGAATGTTGCCGACTGCGGATGAAAGATGTTGACCTACAACGCGGACAACTGACGATCCGGAGCGGCAAGGGAGATAAGGATCGCTACGTCATGTTGCCCGCGGCCGTTCGGGGCGATTTGGAGCGGCAGATGCAATGGCGAGGGAGTCTGCACGAGCACGATTTGAAACGCGGCCAAGGGCGCGTCGAGATGCCGACAGCGCTGGCCGCGAAGTTTCCTGGCGCCGATCATTCACTGGCTTGGCAATTCGTGTTCGCATCGACGCGGCTGTCGCGCGATCCGCGATCCGGTGCCATCGGTCGGCATCATGTACATGAGAGTTCGATCCAACGCACGATCTCCATCGCCGTCAAACAACTCGCCTGGACCAAACGAGTCACGTGCCACACATTGCGACACAGCTTCGCCACCCATCTGCTGGAATCAGGACAGGATATCCGCACCGTGCAAGAACTGCTGGGGCACAACGACGTTCGCACCACGATGATCTACACGCACGTGATGAACAAGGCTGCTCAACGGGTCCGCAGCCCGTTGGATGCGCTCCTAACCGTCGCCGGGGCTTTTTACTGAGAAACATCCACCACCAGACGCCCTCTTCCGCTCACGCCGGACGTATTCGACGACCTGACGGAAAATCTCTCGCGGAGCGAGAGGCGACGATCATGTCCGCGACATGGCGATTTTAGCCCCCGGTCGATAGCCGCGTAGCGGCGTACGCCGGGGGTGCGTGTGCGGTCGTGGATGACGCCGCGAGGGCGCAGAACCCCACGGCGTCGAGCGACCGGCGGGCCGCGCTGAACAACCGCTGGTAGGACGAGTCGTGTTTATCAGCCGCCTCACCGGCCGAGAGGATCATGCGGGTGATCGTCCGCCGGCTGGCAAAAACCCAGCCCGTGAGCAAAGCTGGTAAAGCTGGTAAAGTTCGGCGCGGTCATGGTCGCGGAAAGTTTTTGCAACAAACCGACAAAAACGGGTCCAAGTGCCATCGTGAGCCTCCTTGCTCGATGGTGGAGAGTGAAGTCCCAAGCATGACCGTGGAGGCTCATGCTTTTTTTGTAGACCAGTTTAAGGCACCCTAAAAAGTGCAAAAGTCGAACTTAGCACTTCTCACTCATCGCTTCTCGTGATGAACGACGCGCAGCCGACGAGCATGATCAGCCCGAACGTCATCATCCCCATGCAAATGCCAATCCCCAGGTGCAATGGGATGGCGAAGGCCAAAACCAACGCTCGAGTCAGTCGCGGCCAGATGATGAACGGGAAGAACAACTCCCAATAGACGGTCACGGTGGTGAGCAGCGCGAAGATCAACGGGTAATCGGCCAGCCAGGTCATGTCGATCGACTGATACTCGTAGTTGGCAAAGCCCATCCAGAGCGCTTCGCCCGTCCACCAATAGGTCCCTTGCAACTTCGATAGGCCGGCGAAGAAATAAATCACGCACATGTGCAGTTGAATGAGCCGGATGGCGATCGTGGTCGAGGTGCTCTTGGGCGCGATGGGGAGCGGCGCGGCAGCGCGTCGGGCGGCGAGCCAACGATCGAGCGAGAAGGCGTCGCCGCTGTTGCCGAGCATCAGGTAGGTGATGAGCATCACGTTGAGTTGGTCGAGGCCGAAGAGCGCGCCGGGGGTGCGATTGACATACGAGACGGCGAACAAGAACGCAAGCACGCAACTGACGCGCGTGAACAGTCCGAGCGCGACGCAGGCAAAGCTCGCCAGGGCCGCGAGGTTGATCGCCCAGAGCACGGTGGGATTATTCGAGAGCCAGAAAAAACTCCAGGCGCTCGACGCGAACGGCCCCAGTCGCAGCGAGGCCACCTCAGGCTGGATCCAGGCCTGCGGGCCGAAAAAGTCGAGAAAGTTCAGCGACCAGACCAAGTGCGTGTACAGAAGCATGCTGCCCGCTGCGATGCGGATCGCGGCGAGCACCGAGGGATCGCTTGGCGTGAAGAAAAAACGATTCCAGTGGGCGACCGTCTCGCGCCACAGCCGGCTCAGGTAGTTGGCGATGACGTTCATGGCTGAGTCCCCTCGCTGGCGCGGCGCACGATGAGCGGCGCTCGCTGATACGAGCGCGGATCGGTGAGCTTGACGTGTTCACGAGCGATTTGGGTCGGAGTGGCAATTTCGTGTCGCACGAGTGTGAGCGTCACGCGCGTGCCCTGATGAACGGCGAGCAAATGATCGGCATACGACTCGGCAAACTGTCGCTGCATGGGCGAGGGGACACTCTCCTGCCACGAGCGAGCCTGGCTGTTCGGGTCGGGGATCTCGTGCCCCACGCTCTCGGTGAGCATGAAGTGGCGATGGTACAGCAGTCGCGGAAAATTCACGCTACGGTCGGGAAAGGTGCCCGTGACATGCGAGCCATCGGCGCGTTCAACATCGAACTCGATCAGATGCGAGGGGCCCGGGTCGGGGGCGAAGAACTTGTAGGCGTGGCCGCCAAAGATCGCCTTGTGATACGGTCCAAAGAGGGGCAGCAGGTAGTCGCTCAAGATCGTCGGGGGCAACGAGAGCGGACCGATCAGCGTGGCGGCCAAGTGCCACAGCAGCGCGAGGCTCGCCATCAGCCGGGCCGTCGACGACCAGGGGAACTCGGCGGCTTTGGCAGGTGTTTTGGAACGGCCCATCTCAGTTACTCTCCACGACTGGATCGAGCAGGCGGACGGCGCGTGACGTTGGTACCGAGCCAATCGGCGCAGGGTGGCTTGCCCACGGCTCGGCGTGGGCATGTTTGCGCATGGCCACCCTACGTGTGGCCAGGGCACCCCAACGACCTGCGCAGACGACGGATCATGGCGTTAGAGATAATATCGGCGCGATCGCCAATGCGCCCCGAGTCGCTCTCGGCATGCCGCACAAACGGCCTTATCAAACGAGCAACCCTCGCTCAGACGGTGAGGTCCGAGCGAGGGTTATACTCGTTGTACCGGTTGTAATCAGCGGGCAAGCCATGCGCCTTGCCGCTGGGCTTCCATGCGGTATCGGGAGACTACTTGCTGGTGCTCGCCAAGCTGGCGACGTTGAAATCGACGGTCAACTCACGGCTGTCGCCGGCCGACAGCGTCAGGTTGCGTTCTTCGACCAACGTGCGGCCATCGCGCTGGAACTCGACGCGGACGACGTAGTCGTTCCACGATTCGCCCTGTGCGAGCCGCGTGGTGGTGAACTCACGCACTTCGCCCGTCGAGTGGGTCGCGCTGCCCGAGAGGAACACCTTGGCATCGGCCGGAACGTTGAGCGTCAGCTTGGTCTTGACCGGTTCGGCCGCGACCTTGCCTTCGTCGCCGCTCATGCCGAACGACAGATCGATCTGCTCGCCAGCCTTGAGCCGCACGATCTTGGTTTCGGTGACGGTTTGACCGTCGCGGACCATTTCGGCACGGAGTTCATAGGTGTAGTTGAAACCGGATTCGAGACCATTCGAGACATAACGGCGTTGTTCGCCGGTGCTCGACGTGGCCAAGCCGTTGACAAACACCTTGGCCTCGGCCGGAACACGCACGTTGAGCGTGCCTTGGTTCAGGGCGGGCTTGGCGGCGTCCTTGGGCATCGGCGGGGCCTGTGGCATCGGCGAGGTTGGGCTCATGGTGGTCGTGGCCGGAGCGGTCACGGTGGCCGGGGCGCCTTGGATCACGTAGCCGCCGGAGCTTCCGCCGCTGCTGCCGTGATAGTATCCGCCACTGCTGCCACCGCTGCTGCCGTAGTAGTAGCCGCCCGAGCTGCCGCCGCTCGATCCGCCGCTGCTACCGTAATAGTAACCGCCACTCGATCCGCCGCTGCTGCCGTGGTGGGCATGACGACGCCAGCCCCAGTGGTGCAGGCGGGGAGCGTAGGCGTAACCGCCGCTCGATCCGCCGCTGCTACCGTACCAGCCGCCGGAACTTCCGCCGGAACTTCCGCCGCTGCTACCCCAGTAGCCGCCGCTCGATCCGCCGCTGCTACCATGATGCCGCCACCACGTGGCGTCGGCCCGATCGGTGCTCAAAACCAGCGTGGCGACCACCACCGCTGCAACCAACAGAAACTTGATGAACGACTTGTGCATGTTAAATGCTCCCCGAAACACAATGGAAAATCCTGCGGTTCGTGCAACCGGCAACAAACCAAACGTAGCTCGCAACTCACGGGGTCTGCGCAGCTTTTTCACGACACGAAGACTGAAAAAACTACACCGACTTTAACGGCAGTATGGATTATGCCGGTTAAAATGCAAGCGTTGATAGCGTGGGTGCCCGCCAAAAGGTGGGGGGGTGGCAAAGAATGGCCCGAGAAATGAGCAGACTACGGCCGCTTGGCGGCCAGGCGGACGTCGTCGACGAACAGCTCGCCGGTGGCCCCAAACAGGCCCACTCGGGCGATGGCATGGGCCGACTTGACGGGCACACTGATCGTCTCGCGCTCCAGTTGCCAGTCGAACGAGCCGCGCCAGGGGCCCATGAATCGCTCGCCGACCGTGTTCTGGTTCTCGTCATAAAAGGTGATCGCTAGCACCGGCAACTGCGTGCTCGCTTGACCGGGCCGGATCATGTTCCCCTTGATCCGCAACGAGACGTCGAGCTGCGAGACCTTGCGGCCGTCGATCGCGAACGCCTGGAGCATCTGGCTCCCACGGCCCGCTTCGAGGTTATTGAAGCCCGCGTGACGCTTCCCTTCGGGCGATAGTGGATCGTCGATGACTTGAGCCTGCCGCACGTAATGCCAGCCGACGGGCACGGTCGCGTTCCCTTCGCTGGCGGTTTCCTCGAAGCTGCCGTTGACGAGCGTGGGTCGCAGGGGGTCGGGCTTCACCTGACGCTGAGCCTCGGCCGTGCCGGTCATCGGAACAAACAGCGTGGGGCGCAGCGCTTCCTTCTCGAGTTGGCCGTCCTTCTTCTTGAACAGATACAGCGTCTGCTGGTAACGCTGCCCGACGGGGACAATCATCCGTCCCCCTTCCTTGAGCTGATCGACGAGCGGCTGCGGAACGTTCTCGGGCGAGCAGGTGACAATGATCTTGTCAAAGGGCGCGTGCTCGGGCCAGCCAAGAAAGCCGTCGCCGATTTTTGTCGTCACGTTCGGGTACTTCAGCTTCTTGAGCACCTGCGCGGCGGTCTTGCCCAGCGGTTCGACGATCTCGATCGAGTACACTTCCTTGGCCAGCGGGCTG
>CAZZBK010000235.1:0-5544 GCA_964652155.1 uncultured Planctomycetaceae bacterium
CCTCATCCAAGGCGAGAGCGGCACCGGCAAGGAACTCGTCGCCCGGGCGCTGCATCGCCACAGCGGGCGGGCCGACAAACCGCTGGTCATCATCAATTGCGCCGCGCTCACCGAGACCTTGCTGGAAAGTGAACTGTTCGGCCATGAGAAGGGCTCGTTCACCGGCGCGGTCAGCGCCAAACCCGGCTTGTTCGAGGTGGCCGACGGCGGCACGCTGTTCATCGACGAGGTCGGCGAGATGCCCGGCTCGCTGCAAGCCAAGCTGCTCCGCGTCCTGGAAGACGGCTCGATGCGCCGCATCGGATCGATCAAAGAGCGGCGCGTGAACGTCCGCCTGCTCGCCGCCACCAATCGCGAACTGGGGAGCGAAGTCAAGGCCGGCCGATTTCGCGAAGACCTCTACTATCGCATCAACGTCATGTCCCTTACGCTCCCCCCGCTCCGCGAACGCGCCGGGGATGTCCCGTTGCTCGTGCGCCATTTTCTCGGCCCGCAATGGGACATCGAGCCCGAAGCGCTCGCCGCGCTCGAAAAGCACCTCTGGCCCGGCAACGTTCGCCAACTCGCCAATGCCATCGAGCGCGCCAAGATCATGGCCGACGACCATCTCATCTGCCGCGAGGATCTCGCCCCCGAGATTACGACCGAACCGGCGAGCGAAACCCCAGGGCTCAAAATCGCCGCCGACGGCGAGACCCTCTCGGCCGTCGAACGCGCGCACATTGTCGAGGTGCTCACGCGCGAGCAAGGGAACAAAGCCCGCACCGCCCGCGCCCTCGGCCTCAATCGCCGCAGCCTCTACCGGCTCATCGAAAAATACTCGATCCAAGTCGCCCGATAGCGATTGTCCCCATCGCGCCGATCACGTCCCTCATGCCACACTCAGGGGCGACGCTGGCGACGGCTCGACGGAGTCTGCTCATGAACTCGACCGAACTGTGTTATCTGCCGGCGGTCACGCTCGCCGCCGCCATTCGTGCCAAGCAACTCTCGCCCGTCGAGGTCACCCGCGCCGTGCTCGACCGCATCGCGCGACTCAATCCGCGGCTCAATGCCTTTTGCACCCTTACGCCCGACGCGGCGTTGCAGTCGGCCCGGGCGGCGGAAGCGGCGGTCATGCGCGGCGATCCGCTCGGCCCGTTGCACGGCGTACCGGTCTCGATCAAAGATTTGCTACTCACCCAAGGGGTGCGCGCCACGTTCGGCTCGAAGCTCTTCGAGAACAACATCGCCGCCGAGGATTCACCCGTCGTCGAACGGTTGCGGCGGTCGGGAGCGATCCTGCTCGGGCAGACAAACACCCCCGAGTTTGGCTGGAAAGGGGTCACGGACAATCGGGTCTTTGGCATCACCCGCAATCCCTGGAACACGGAGCTCACGCCCGGGGGGAGCAGTGGCGGCGCGGCCTCGGCCGTCGCGGCGGGGCTTGGTCCCATCGGCATCGGCACCGATGGCGGCGGCTCAATTCGCATCCCCGCCTCATGCTGCGAACTGGTCGGCCTCAAAGCGTCATTTGGCCGCGTGCCCAACTACCCGGCCACGGGCGTCGATTCGCTGCGGCATACCGGCCCGCTGACGCGAACGGTCGCTGACGCGGCACTCGCGCTCGATGTGCTCGCCGGGGCCGACGAGCGCGACCCGAACTCGTTGCCCGACGTGCCGCGCAATTACCTCGCGCAACTCGACCAAGGCATTCGCGGCTTGCGCGTCGGCTACAGTCCTGACCTGGGCTTTGCCGCCTGGGTCGACCCCGAGGTCGCTGCGCTCTGCGCCGATGCGGCACGACAGTTGTCGGCGGCCGGGGCCACGGTCGAGCCCGTGAGCTTGAATTGGAAAGACCCTTACGAGTTGTGGACCGTGTTCTTCTACGGTGGCATCGCGGCTCGGGTTGCCAGCGGGTTTGCCGAGAAGAAAACGCTCATGGACCCGGGACTGGTTCCGATCGCGGAGCGCGGACTCACCCTCACCGGGGTCGATTATGTCAATGCGCTCGTGGCGCGCAACGCGCTGTGGCAGCAAGTCCGCGCGACGTTCGAGCGCTACGATCTGCTGCTCACGCCGGCATTGGCCGTGCCGCCGTTCGCGGCCGGCCGCGATCGACCCGAGTTCCCAAAAGATGTCGACGCGGCAGGGCTCAAGTGGAGCCCGTTCACGTACTTGTTCAACCTCACCGGTCAGCCGGCGATCAGCGTGCCGTGCGGACATACCCGCTCCGGCTTGCCGGTCGGTTTACAGATGATCGGCCGACGCTTTGCCGACGCGACCGTTTTGCGCGCCGCGCGGGCCTGGGAGCAGATTCAGCCCTGGGCCGACCGGCGACCGCACCTCGATTGAGTCACCGTAGCGCGCTTACTTCAGGACTCCATCGAGCCACTCGTAGGCGGTCTGCCGCGCTTCGGACGGAAACGCATGCGGTCCCATCGGATAGTAAGATCGCAGCATCGACCCCTGGCCGTATAGATCGTAAATCTGCTGCGCGGCTTGCATCACGTCGCGCACGCCCGACACGTCGAAGTCGCTGTCCTGCTCCGCGGCGACGGCCAAGAACGGCCGGGGAGCGAGCGCGGCGACAATCTCCGTGAAGTCAAACGGCACTTGCGCGGCATCGTTGTTGAACTCGGTCTTGATGCGCGGCATATAGAGCGGGCCGGTCCAACTCGGCATGTCGTCCTTGCGAAACGTCGTAAACCCGCAACTCGAAACGATGGCCTTTAATCGCGGCTCGAAAACCGCCGTGAACAGAGCATTGTGTCCGCCCAGCGAATGACCGATCACGGCCAGTCGATCGGGATCGACTTCGGCCATCGCGGTGAGCAAATCGACCGCGCGCACATTGTCCCAAATGGCTTTCATCGAACCGCTCGAGTAGCCGTGCGACGGAGCAAAGTTGTACTTGGACTCGCCGAAGCTCGGATAATCGGGCGCGAGGGTCACATAGCCGCGCTGGGCCAAGTGCAGCGCATAGTGCATGCTCGGGTCGCCTGACACACCCACGGGATCGGACTTGCCGGCTTTCGACGTCTGTTGCAAACAGAGCACGGCGGGACACTTCCCCTCGGCCGCTTTGGCAGGCAACAGCAGATAGGCCGCGACCCGATCGGTGGCGTCGCTTTGATAACTGAGCTTGCGCCGGACGATTCCGCCTGCAAGCTTGGTCTCTTCGAGAACGCGCACGTCGAGCGCCACGCGCCGAGCCGGATTGGGCAACGGGCCCATCACCCGCTCGAGCGCTGCGACAATATGTCGCCGCCGAACGTGCCACTCGTCGCGCGCGCGGATCGCCTGCCGCTCACCGCTCGCGTCGAGCACGCTGAGCAAATCGAAGTGGTCGCGGTACGTGGGGGCTGGCAGCGCGGGCTCGAATCGCCCGACGGGATAACCCTGGGCATACGAGATGACATACACGCCTTCGCTCGTCGTGTAGCGAATCTCCTCGCGACGCTCAAAATCGGTCGGCGTCATCCGTTCGAGCGCCTCGGGACTGTCGTCCCGCAGCCATTTGCCCGCGGCGAACTCGGGGATCAGCGTGCGGTTGCCCAGCGCGTGGCCGGTGGAGAGAAACACTTTGCCGTCGACCATCGCCTGGGTGACCCAGACGGGCACCACATCGAGCCCGGCTTGCTGCATGTTCGCAACCATCTCGCGGCCATCGTCGAGGCAGGTGCGATCGTCAACCCCATGCACCGTGACGATCTTGGCGGTCGTGCCGAGACGCTTCATCTCGGCGAGATGGGCGGGATGACCGACGAAGCGAATTTCCTGCGCGCCGGGAGCAAGATAGTTCGGGCTGTGCGGATCGCGGCTCCAACGGGCATTGAGGCCACCGGCCGCGGGCAGATTATAGGCCAGCGCGTCGCTCAGTTTTTTCATGCCACACATGTCGATCACGCACGTCAAGGTGCGCGGGGCCAGCTTGTTGGCCATCAGCGTGACGTTGCCGCCACCCGAGCCGCCCGTGGAAAAAAGCCGCCCACGCGCAAAAGCGGTCCCGCTCGCATCGAGTTCATGAAACACCCACCACAGCGACCGCAACGCGTCGAGCCCTTGCAGCCAACCGAAGTCATACGGCTCGGGATCGTCGATCGATTCCTTCTTGCCGCTTTGCAAATAGCGGACACTCAGAGCGATGACGTTATATTGCTTGGCAAGCTGGGCGTGATTGGCGGTGCCGTCGACATCGAGGCCGCCCCAGTTGTGGAGCGAGAGAAAGATGCCCGTGCGCGCGTTGACACTCGAGCGCGTGCCGTCGGGGTAGAACACGCCGACCCGCACCTCGCGCGGTCCTGGCTTGAGCGGCCACTCCTGGGCCGGGATGAATGCCGCGTCGTTTTTCTCGGGCAGCTTGGGCCACTCCTGCGCCGACAACTTGCTCGCAACGAATATTACGAGCAAGCACAACACGAGTCGTGAGACGTTCATGTGTGACTCATGCCTGAAGAATGGGAACGTGCTTTGTGAGCCACTGGATTAGCGTTGGCACCAGTAGTCGACCACGCAGACGTCATCGAGCAGCGGCTTGACGATATCGACAAAGGCCTTGTGCTGCGCGTGGGGCAAATAGCTGTCGCGCCCCTTCTCGTCGGCGAAGGTGACGAAAAAACAGTGCGTAAAACCCTTGGAGAGATTTTCGACGCTGACGTCGGTACCCCACTCGAAGTCCTTGATCGCATCGATCTTGCTGGGCAATTCGCGAAACGCGACTTCGACTTGCTTGATCTGCTCCGGCTTGGTGTCGGCTTTGAATTTGAAAAAGACGACGTGCCGCAAGACTTTGGTGGGGGTCGAGGCGGACTGGGCCGAGATGCTGGATTGCGACATGAGCGCGAGGGACCCGCCCAGGAGCGCGCCGAGAAGAAGAACCAGAGCCGTGCGTTGCATGTTGGAAACTCAGCAGGGAGAGGAGGGGACGAAGACGTTTCTGATTTTACAAGGCCGGACGAGCGGGTGCCATGCGTGACGAGGCAGCGAGTCGCCCCGGTGGAGCGCTCGCTGGGCGCACGAAAAAACCCCACTGAGTTGTTAAGACTCAGTGGGGTTTATCGGAAGTAAAAAAAATCCGGCAGCACCTACTCTCGCGCTGGTGGGCACTACCATCGGCTCAGGAAGCTTAACTGCCGTGTTCGGAATGGGAACGGGTGTGACCTTCCTGATATGGCCACCGGAAGAAGTTCGGAGGGCCGATGAGACCCTGCCGAACTTGGTTGTGTATGAAGCGTATTTTTATCTCACCGGCACTCTTACGAATCGGTGGACATCGCTGTTGTCATGCGAGCTACTAAGTCGCATGCAGCAGTCGAGGTCTCACGGACCAAGAGCGTTGGATTAATGTGGCCAAGCGTTCGTCCATTAGTACCGATTAGCTAAATCCATTACTGGACTTACACATTCGGCCTATCAACCTGGTCGTCTTCCAGGGGACTTTCAACTTACGTCAACGAAACCTAATCTTGGAGCGGGCTTCACGCTTATATGCTTTCAGCGTTTATCCGTTCCGTTCATAGCTACCCAGCCGTGCCGCTAGCGCGACAACTGGAACACCAGAGG
>CAZZBK010000236.1:0-5538 GCA_964652155.1 uncultured Planctomycetaceae bacterium
GAATGGGTCTGGCGCAACATCCCGCCCGCCTGGGTGCATCATGTCATGAAGTAACACGCGGGCCGCTACGCCTTGCGTGCATTCGCGGCCGACTCGAGTTCAGGCCGCTCACTTGCTCGCTAGTGGCGGCGGCAGCACCTCGGCGAGCGTCGTCGCCTCGATCACATGATCGAAAATGATCGTCTCGGGTACGTCGATCGTGTCGCGCATCAGTCCAATTTGAAAGAACGCCACATTCTCGTCAAGCAACGTGGCGGTCATCGCGCGTTCGACGACCTGCTGGCCATCGAACCAGACTTCGACAAAGCCCTGGGCCGGATCGCGTGACCACAGCACGTGGACGGCAAAGTCGTGCCAACGACCCGGCGTGAGTTTGCCCGGTCCGCTCCAGCGACGCGCATACGGCACGCGCGTCGTGTACAGAATATCTTCGCCGCGGACCTCGAAGGACATCAACTGCCGCCAACTGTTGCGCGTCTCGAAATAGCCGAGCGCGTGGCCATCGTGGGTCAACTTCTGGGGCAGGTACACACTCCAGCCGAAGTAACGCTCGGTCCCCTCGGCCGTGCCGGGCGGTTGGGGCTGGTGTTGAAACTCGATCCGATCGCGAGTCCCTCGCCGCGCGGCGTTTGTACCGTCGATGCGCAACGCATACTTGCCGGCTCGCACCGGCTCGGTCACCACGCGCACATGCGCCCCTTGAGGAGCGCCGCGCCACTGCTCGGTCGTGCCGGTCTCGAAGTCGCCGCGCCATAGGACCTCGGCCTTCGCGCTCAGCGGCGTCAGGGCCACCAGATAAAGCCAAAAGGCGAACAACCGCGCAGGGCCAGGGCGTTGCATGGGTGGGTCTCAACTCGTTGCGTTAAACGTTTGTCTGCGAGCTTCGCACGGTTGGATTGTATCGCGCCACGGCTCATCGATCCGCACGGAACTGGCCTCCGCGAGCGATTTACCGAGCCGCTTGCCCTGCGGTGCTAGTCACTGAAATGGAAACCAGGCCAACGAACGGTTATGATGGAAGGCACCCCGGACTCGCCCGCCCCCCCTGCCTGCAACAGCACAAGGTCGCGCTGGAAGATGACGATGGCATTGCGATCATTGGGCCCAACGCGCTGCGGTACCTCGCACAAACGTGCATCGCGCACGCCGTGGTGGATCGTGCTCGTTGGTGTGCTCCTGTCGGGCTGTTTCGATGCGTGCCGCATGGCCTGCGCCGCGGAGCCGGCTCCGCCACGCTCGACCGAGTTCGCCCAGTCGTTCTTAACCCAGCATTGTCACGCCTGCCACTCGGGGACCAAACCCAAGGGAAACGTTCGGCTCGATGGCCTGCCGACCGGTGTGGCTGAGAAAGGACCTGCCGAGCGGTGGCTCGCGGTGCTCGAACAAGTCAAGGCGGGGACGATGCCGCCGGCCGATCAACCGCGTCCTGCGGCACAAGACTTGCGCCGGTTCATCGCCGCCATAAACGAGAAAATCGCCGCGCGGGACGCCGCCCGGCAGGCCGAGCAAGGGCGCGTCGTCTTGCGCCGCCTCAATCGCTCCGAGTACCAGAACACGATCCGCGATCTGCTCCAGGTGGATGTCGATCTGAAAGACCTGCTCCCGCTTGACGACTCGACGAGCGGGTTCGACAACAGCGCCGAGTCGCTGCATGTTTCGTCGTACCTGATGGACAGTTACCTAGAGGCGGCCGAGCGCGTGCTGGACATTGCCATCGTTAACGGACCCCGCCCCACCACGATCAACCGACGTTTCGACATCAAGGAAGAACGGACCGTCAAGCCGACCGGGAGCGTGTATCGGCACATCGACGATGGTGTGGCAATTTTTAGCTCGTGGGTGTCGGCCAACATCCAAGTGACGTTGTGGAATTTCCGCTCACGCGATCGCGGCAACTATCGCTTTCGCATCTCGGGTTATGGCTACCAGAGCACCAAGCCGGTCACCTTTCATGTCACGGCGGGCACGCTGACCGCGGTCACCGAAGAACGCCTGATCGACTACTTCACCGTTGAGCCCACAAAGCCGACGGTCATCGAATTTGTCGAACGTCTCGAGAATCGCAACACGATTCGCATCGTGACCGATGGCCTGGGAGCGCTGCCGCCTGAGGTGCAGAAGGTGGGGGCCGAGAACTATCAAGGCCCGGGCTTGGTCGTGCAGTGGGTCGAGATCGAAGGCCCGCTGCTTGATCGCTGGCCGCCGTCGAGCCACCAGCAGATTTTCGGTGATTTGCCCCAGGCACCCGCCGCGACGGACGATCAGCCCAATCGCCGCGAGGTGGTGTCGCAACAGCCGCTCGTTGACGCCGCGAAGATTTTGCGCTCGTTCGCGCGACGCGCTTTTCGTCGCACCGTGACCGACCAGGATATCGAGCCCTTTCTGGCCCGAGTGCGCACCAAGCTCGCGCAGCACGCGTCGTTTGAACAGGCGGTGCGTGTGGGCCTGAAAGCGGTGCTCGTGTCGCCGCACTTTCTGTTCCTCCGCGAGCGCGTGTCGGACGGTGCCTCGACCCAGCTCGATGACTTCGCGCTCGCCAGCCGGCTCTCGTACTTCTTGTGGAGCTCCATGCCCGACGAAGAACTGTTGCAACTCGCCGAGTTGGGCAAGCTGCGGCACCCCGACACGCTCCGCGCGCAGGTCGAGCGGCTGCTTCGCGATCCCAAGGCGGCCGCCCTGACGGAGAATTTTGCCGGCCAGTGGCTTGGCCTCCGCGCGATCGACTCGACATCGCCCGACCGCATGCTCTACCCCGAGTACGACGACGTGCTCAAGGTGTCGTCGGTCAAAGAGACGTTGCTCTTCTTCGACGAGGTGTTGAAGAACAATCTGAGTCTGACGAACTTTGTCGCCTCGGACTTCACGATGCTCAACAGCCGGCTGGCCAAGCACTACGGCATCCCGGGCATCGAGGGGCTCAACTTCCGCAAGGTCATGCTGCCCGTGGGGAGCCATCGCGGCGGCGTGTTGACGATGGCGAGTGTTTTGAAAGTGACGGCCAACGGCACGACGACCTCGCCGGTGTTGCGCGGTGCCTGGGTGCTGGACCGGATCCTCGGGACGCCGCCTCCCAAGCCGACCGTCGATGTCGAGGCGGTTGAGCCGGATATTCGTGGCGCCACGACGATCCGCGAGCAGTTGGCCAAGCATCGCGAGCATGGCGCGTGCGCCAATTGTCACAAGCAAATCGATCCGCCGGGCTTCGCGCTCGAAAACTTCGATGTCATCGGCGGCTGGCGCGACAACTATCGAAAAATTGGCGATTTCGAGGCCGTGATCGTCGATGGCCGCAGGGTGCGTTACCGACCGGGCCCCGCGGTCGACGCCCGTGACGTGCTGAGCGACGGTCGAACCTTTCACAATATCGACGAATACAAACAACGGTTGCTCGAAGACAAAGACCCATTGGCCCTGGCGCTCGCCGAGAAGCTGTTAACCTACGCCACGGGCGCTGCCCCCACGGCAGCCGACCAGCCGGAACTCCAAGTCATCGTGGGCAAGATTCGCGCGCAGAACTACGGCCTCCGCACGCTTGTTCACGAGATCGTGCAAAGCAGCGTGTTTGGGCGGAAATGAAAGGGTGTTTTGTGTTGGGTGTTTTGTGTTGGGTAGGGGAAGATGATGGCATTCGTCCGCTTTCAAGATTTGAAGGTTTATCGAATTGCGGAAGAATTGTCCGATACACTATGGAAGGCAGTTCTGGCATGGCCTCCACTGGCACGAGATACCGTTGGAAAGCAGTTGATTCGAGCGGTCGACAGTATCGGCGCAAATATCGCAGAAGGTTGTGGACGCCACTCGGCCAATGACAATCGAAGATTTGTCCGTATCGCTCGCGGATCAATGCTTGAAACGCAACATTGGCTCCGACGTGCTTACCAGCGACAGCTCCTTACAAACGAACAGACAGTCATCATTCACCCCTTGCTGGAAGAGCTTGGCCCCAAGCTGAACGCCTATCTTTCCTCCATCGGCCGCCACACATCCGATCCACCACCGCCATAATCCGCCTTTTCCTCAAACACCAAACACCAAACACCAAACACCATGAACATCAACCGTCGCCGCTTTCTCCGCGCCACGGGCGTGTCACTTGCCCTGCCGTGGTTCGATGCCTTGAACCCGGCCGGTGCGTCGACCGGCTCTCCCACGCCGCGACGGCGCATGATCTGCATCTGTGCGCCGCTCGGCTTGCATCCGGCCTATTTCTTCCCGGAAAAGTCCGGTGCGGATTATGCGTTGTCCCCCTATTTGGAACTGCTCCAGGATTTTCGGTCCGACTTCACGGTCATCTCGGGCCTATCGCACGCGGGCATGAGCCCCGGCTTTGCCCATCAGGCGACGGCCAGCTTTCTGACCGGGGTTCAAGGCGCTGGTCGGCCCGGCTTTCGCAATGCCATCTCGCTCGATCAGTACGCGGCCGACTCGATCGGCAGCCAAACGCGCTTTCCGAGCCTCACGCTCTCGGGCGAAGGGGCCGGCTTGTCATGGACTCGCACCGGGGCGCTGATCCCCGCGGCCACGTCTCCCGCCCGTGTCTTCGCGCGGTTGTTTCTCGAAGGCAAGGCCGACGAAGTTCAAGCCCAGGTGCGACGATTGGAAGATGGCCGCAGCATTCTCGATGACGTTAGGAGCCAAGCCGGGTCGCTCCGCGCCGAGTTGGGCTCGGGCGATCGGGACAAGCTCGACGAGTATCTGACCAGCGTGCGCGAACTGGAACAGCGACTCGTCAAGGACGAAACCTGGGCCAAAACTCCGAAACCCAAGGTCGATGTCGCGCCGCCGACCGACATCCCGAATGTGGCCGACCTCATCGGCCGCACGCGATTGCTGTTCGATCTGACCCACCTCGCGTTGCAAACCGATTCGACCCGGCTGATTACGATCATGCTCGCCGGATCGACATATGTGCCGCCGATCAAGGGGATCTCGCTCGGCCATCACGACCTGTCGCATCACGGCAAGGACCCCGGCAAACTCGAACAACTGAAGATCGTCGAGTTGGAAACGATGAAGACCTTGCGCGACTTGCTCGCCAAGCTGCATCAAAGCCAGGAAGACGGCGCGAGCCTGCTCGACCGCACGATGGTGTTCCTGGGGAGCAATCTGGGGGACGGCAGCAGCCACTCGGTGAAAAACCTGCCGGTGCTGCTGGCCGGTGGGGGCTTCCGGCATGGCCGACATTTGGCGTTCGACCCACTCAATCCGCCGCCGCTCTGCAATCTGTACGTCAACATGCTCCAGCGGTTGGGCATCGAGACCGACCAGTTTGGTTCCAGCACCGGCACCTTAAACGGCTTGGATTTCGATCGCAGCTGATCGCACGCAACGCCACGACAAGCATGGCGCCACGGTCCGCGTCGGCGACGCGCTCAAGTTGTTGTACATTGAGTTGTGGTCAGGGACAGGAAGCAGGAACCACGGATGAACACCGATGGGTAATGGCGAGACAACTCGCCCGGCCCCTGTGACCACCTTACTTGAGCAACGCGCGGAGGCCGTCGAGCAGGACGCGCTCGACCTGCGGCGCGGTGTTCG
>CAZZBK010000237.1:0-5376 GCA_964652155.1 uncultured Planctomycetaceae bacterium
GTCACTCGCCGGGGTTTGCTTCGCAAACCGCCAGCCACCCACAACGGTGACGCTCGCACTACAGATTGCGGACGTGCAACGATCGACGATTGTTCGCAAGCGACCAAATAACGAACCCCACTAAAACGTCTATTACAGGTCGCCGTGGCTTCCGCGCCGCGGAGACCTCAACACACTTCGCACTGGCCCGTGACTCGGAGACTCCCATGATTCGTCGATTGGCGTTCTGTTTGTGGACCTTGGGGCTGGCGAGCCTCGCTGACGGCTTTGCGGTCGTCGAGGGGGCTCAGCCTGCGCGGCCGAACGTCTTGGTGATCGTTGGCGACGACATGGGCTATGCCGACGTTGGCTTCCACGGGTGTCAGGACATTCCCACGCCCCATCTCGACGCGCTCTGTGCCGCGGGGGTGCGGTTTAGCAACGGCTATGTGAGCGGCCCGTACTGCTCGCCGACCCGCGCCGGGTTGTTGACCGGCCGGTATCAGCAACGGTTCGGGCATGAGTACAACCCGAGCGGCAAAGATGGGCTGCCGACGACCGAGGTCACGCTCGCCGATCGGCTCAAAGGAGCAGGTTACGCCACCGGCTTGGTTGGCAAGTGGCACCTGGGAAGCGAGCCCGCGATGCATCCGCAGCAGCGCGGCTTTCAGGAGTTCTTCGGTTTTTTGGGAGGCGCGCACGATTACTTCCAGTCAGGGCAAATCCTTCGCGGGACTACGCCCGTCAAAGAGTCTGCGTATCTGACCGACGCTTTTGGCCGCGAGGCTGAAGCGTTCATCGAGCGACACAAGCAGCAGCCGTGGTTCTTGTACCTGGCGTTCAATGCGGTCCACACGCCGATGCAAGCCGACGACGCGCGACTCGAGCGTTTTGCGAGCATCGAGAACAAACCGCGACGCACCTACGCGGCGATGATGTTCGCCATGGACGAAGCGATCGGCCGAGTTCGCAAGAAACTTGCCGACACGGGCCTCGAACAGCAGACGCTCGTCATCTTCCACAGTGACAACGGCGGACCCACCATGCCGGGCACCACGACCAACGCCTCGATCAACAAGCCGCTGCGCGGATCCAAGCGAACGACGCTCGAAGGGGGCGTGCGAGTGCCGTTTCTGGTCGCGTGGCCGGGACGAGTGAAGCCGGGGGTCTATGAGCAGCCCGTGATTCAGCTCGACGTACACTCCACCGCCCTGGCCGCGTGTGGCGTGCAGGTTCAAGCCCAGTGGAAGCTCGATGGCGTCGACCTGCTGCCGTATCTGTCGGGCCACAAGAGCGGCGCGCCTCACGATGCTCTCTTCTGGAGGATGGGTCAGCAGATGGCCATTCGCGTCGGCGACTATAAACTCGTGCGGTACGACAGCAACGCCGACACACTCACGGGGCAGGGGGGGCAACCGGTCTCGGCCGCGCGACTGTACAACCTGGCGAAAGACCTCGGCGAGACCACCGACTTGGCCTCGTCACAGAGCGACAAACTCGCCGAGTTGCAACGTCATTGGGACGCCTGGAACGCCACGCTCGCCAAGCCGCTGTGGGGCGCTGGGAGTGCAGGGGGCGGCAAGGGAAAAGCCAACAAGAAGAACCAAGCAAAGGCGGGTGAGTGAAATGCGAAACGAGATGATGAGCACGGTGATCGACGGGGCGAGCAGCCCTCATCCGGCCTGTCGGCCACCTTCTCCCGGCAGGAGAAGGATCGTGGGGCGAGCCTTGTTGATCGTGAGTGTTGCGTTGCTCGGTATCATTCTTGAGCAAGCAACGCATGCGGCCCAGCCGCCGAATGTCATTCTGATTTTGGCCGACGACCTCGGCGCCAAAGAGCTTGGCTGCTACGGCAGCACGCAACACAAGACCCCCAACCTCGATCGCATGGCCGCCGAAGGGGTGCGCTTCGACACGTTCTACGCAATGCCGCTTTGCACCCCCACGCGCGTGGCGCTGATGACCGGCCAGTACGGTTTCCACAACGGTTTCTTGGGCATGCAAAACAAAGCCTTCACGCCGCTGCCAAGCTCGCCGCAGAGAAACATTGCCAATCACTTTACCCATGCCAAGCTGATGAAGTCTCGCGGCTACGCAACCGCGCAGGCGGGCAAGTGGCAATTGTCAGGCGAGCACCCCACGCTCATTCACGAATGCGGCTTCGACGAGTACCGCATGTGGGCCTACGCGCACAATGTGCCGCAGGGCTCAAAGCACACCGCCAACGACAAATACGAAGGATCCCATCCGCGCTTCTGGCACCCGAGCATCGTCCAAAATAGCAAGTTGCTCCCCACGACCGCCGATCAGTATGGCCCCGACTTGTTTCATGAGTTCGTGCTCGACTTTACCAAGCGGCACACACAAGAGCCGTTCTTCGTGTATTACACGTCGGTGCTCACGCACAATCCGCACACCCATACGCCCGATCCCACTCAACCCGGGAAACACTGGCCCGCCAGCTTCAAATCGAATCTCGAATACCTCGACCATTTGATGGGCACGTTGTTCGCGGGACTCAAAGAGCAGGGCCTCGCCGACAACACGTATGTCATTTTTATTGGCGACAACGGCACAGGCAACTCGGGCAAAGGGACCGTCACCGAGCGCGGAGCCCGCGTGCCGAGTATTGTGTGGGGGCCGGGAGTCAAGCGTGGATTGGTGTCGAAGGCGGTCGCCGACCTGACCGACATCATGCCAACGTTGGCCGACATCTCCGGCGCGACATTGCCCAGCGATCGACCGTTCGACGGCAAGAGTTTGTTGCCGGTGATACGTGGCGAACAGACCAAGCATCGCGATTGGATTTACAGTCACTTGGACGGCGGCCGCGTGCTGCGTGACGAACGCTGGCTGCTCGAGCTGGCGATGGGCCCTCGCGGCGAGAAGTTTTTCGACTGCGGCACGTGTCGTGATGGTTCTGAGTACAAAGACGTGACCCACTCGACCGATCCCGAGGTGCAAGCCGCGCGGGCACGGTTCGCAAACATCCTCGCCAGTCTTCCCGAGCCTAAGCCGCATCCGGAGGTGACGAACACGCCCAAGACCAAAGGTGCGAAGAAGCCAGCCAAGAAGAAAGCCTCGGCTTGATGTTGGAAACCCGCGATGCCGGTTTACCGATTGCTCACCCCCGATTATGATGGGGAGCGGTCCTCGCGTCTCGAAACGGTGTCGGCATGGCGATCTCGGTTGAGCAGTTGGGCAAGGCGGCTGTCGCGTCAGGCATTCTGACGGCCGACGAGTTGAAGTCCATCTGGACGCAACTCTCTGCCGCCGATCGCCCCAAGGATGGCGAGACGTTCGCAAATCTGCTCGTCCAGCAAGGCAAGCTCACCGAGTTTCAATCGCACGAGCTGCTCTCGGGCTCGGGCACGCCCCTCGTGCTCGGCGACTATGTGCTGCTCGGCAAGATCGGCGCCGGAGGCATGGGCCAAGTGTTCAAGGCCCATCATCGCCGCATGAAACGTCTGGCGGCGATCAAGCTACTGCCGGCCGCCCTCACCAAGGACGAGGCGGCCGTGAAACGCTTCGAGCGCGAGGTCGAAGCGGCCGCCAAACTCAGTCACCCCAACATCGTGCAGACGTTCGATGCCGGCGTGCAGCGCGGCGTCTGGTACTTGGTCATGGAGCACGTCGACGGACAAGACCTCTCCGCGATCGTCAAGCAGCGCGGACCGATGAGCGTGGCCGATGCGGTCGATTGCATCTTGCAAGCCGCGCGGGGCTTGGCCTTCGCGCACAGCGAAGGGGTCGTGCATCGCGATATCAAGCCGGCCAATTTGCTGCTCGACAATAAGGGAGTCGTCAAGATTCTCGACATGGGCTTGGCCCGCATCGAAAGCTCAGGCCCTGCCGATCATCAGCTTACCAACACGGGCACGGTGATGGGCACAGTCGACTACATGGCGCCCGAGCAGGCCATGAACACCCGACTGGCCGACGCCCGCAGCGACATGTACAGCCTGGGTTGTTCGTTGTATCGGCTGTTGATAGGCGAGAGCATGTACGGCGGCGAGACGGCGGTCGAGAAGATCATGCAGCACATGAACGCGCCGGTCCCACCGCTCCGTGCTAGACGCTCCGACGTGCCCGACGAGATCGATCGCATCTATCAAAAGCTGGTCGCCAAGCAGCCGAATGATCGTTATCAGCAGACATCGCAATTGGTCGCCGAGTTGGAAGCGTGGCGCTCGCCCGGTACCGTATCGTCATTAGCCAACTCGTCGACATCGCTGACCAGCTTGGCCGTGGGGAGCAGCACGAAGACCGAGCGCCCTTCGGGGGGCACATTGGCCGGCGACAGCGCAACCGAGCAACTTGGTCGTCAGAAACAAAAAGGGATCGACCTGACGTTTAGCGGAGTTCATCCCGAGATTCAGACCGATCCTAAAAGCGAGATCAACATCCATCAAGCCGCGACCGCTGCTCGCGGTTCAGGTCGTAAATCGCCGCCGATCAAACTGCTGGCCGTGGCCGCCGGCGGTTTCTTACTCATGTTATTGGGCGTGTGGGTCATTATCCGTGATAAAGACGGTCAGGAAGTGGCTCGCGTGAAAGTTCCCGAAGGGGGCACGGCGACAGTCACCTCAACGCCTCTCCCGCCCAGAGAGGTTGGCCGAGGGCCGGGTCAGGGCGGTCCGAAAATCTCGACGACATCCCCTAACGCCACGCTCCCTCATCCGCCATCTACGCCGACGACCGCGCCCGTCAAGTCGACGCCTCCAGCGCCGTCCATGACGCCACCTGCTGCGCAGTCGCTCACCTCGTCCCCGCCACCGAGTGCCTCGGGATCACCGATCGATCTGATTGCCAAATTCGATCCGGCCCGCGATGCTGTCAAAGGTACCTGGACGAAAACAGGAACCTCGATCGTCGGCGGTGGAGTGCTCAAGTTATTCACCCCGCAAACGGTTCCCGAAGAGTACGACCTCGACGCGGAACTGGAGTTGTTGAAGCGGCATCAAAAAGGAATCGGGTTGGGCTTTTTGACCAACGGTCAGCAGCCCACTTTAGTGATGGACATCGATTCGGTATGGGTGATCTCTGATGTCGATGGCCTGTCCAACTCGAAACTGAATAATCCCACGCGCGTCGAGAACACTCCGTGGCCCGTGGGCGAGCGCGTACGCATTAAGTTGAGCGTGCGACGCGACGGGGTGCGCGTGATGTTTGACAATCGGCCGATCATCGACTGGCACGGCACGGCGGCACGACTTACTGCCAACTCCTATTTCACGAACAACGCCCCGAATTCGTTCTTCGTCACCTGTGGGTCTCTTACCGTCCATAAGCTGACGCTGACGCCGATCATCTCAGCCCCGCCGCCGCTGGCCGTTGCTCCGTTCGACGCCGCTCAAGCCAAGGCCCATCAAGAAGCCTGGGCCAAGCATCTCGGCA
>CAZZBK010000238.1:0-5335 GCA_964652155.1 uncultured Planctomycetaceae bacterium
CGAGATCAACCGCACGCCCCCCAAAACCCAAGCCGCGCTCTTGCAGGCGATGCAGGAACGCGAGGTGACCGTGGGGCAAACGACCTACGTGCTCCCCGAGCCGTTCTTCACCATCGCGACGCAGAACCCCATCGAGCAAGAAGGGACCTATCCGCTGCCCGAAGCTCAGCTCGACCGGTTCATGTTCAATATCAAGGTGGGCTACCCGAGCGCCGACGAAGAAGAACGGATCCTGGCCTCGACGACGCGCGGCGAGAAACCCGAGGTGCGCAAAGTGCTCTCCGGTCGAGCGATCCTCAATTTGCAAAAGCTGGTCAACTCGGTGGCGGTCAGCGAGTACGTCATTAAATATGTGTCACGGCTGGTCCGCTCGACCCGGCCAAAAGACGACGCGGCGCCGCCATTTGTTCGCGAGCTGGTCGACTGGGGCGCCGGGCCGCGTGCCGGTCAGTTCTTGATACTCGGCGGCAAGGCGCTGGCCGCGATGGATGCCCGCTACTCGGTGGCGATCGACGACATCAAGAAGTGTGCCGTCCCCGTGCTGCGTCATCGCGTGAGCACGAACTTTCAGGCCCAGGCCGAGGGCATGAGCAACGAAGACATCATACGCCGGCTGCTCAAAGAGCTGCCGACTCCGGAAATACCCAAATATGAGTGATAAGTGCGAAGTGCTAAGTGATAAATTCCAGAACGCTGACCCGGTTGTCTTCATTTATCACTTAGCATTTAGCACTTAGCACTTCTTCCATGCCCGCCGAGCAATATCTCAAACCCGAGGTCATTCGCCAGATCGCGCGACTCGATCTGCGAGCGCAATTCATTGTCAAAGGCTTCATGCACGGCCTGCACGCCAGCCCGTTCCACGGCTTCTCGGTCGAATTCAGTGAGCATCGCAAGTACACGAGCGGCGACAACCCGCAAGACATCGATTGGCTCGTGTACGCCAAGACCGACAAGTACTACATCAAGAAATTCGAGTCCGAGACGAACATCACCGGGCTGCTCGCGATGGATCTGAGCCGCTCGATGGGCTACACCTATCGCCAACAGCTCACCAAGTTCGATTACTCCATCTGCCTCGCCGCGGCACTGTGCTACCTGATGATCCACCAGCAGGATCCCGTCGGGCTGGTCACGTTCGACGAGCGGATTCGCAACAGCCTGCCGCCACGCTCCAAGCGAACGCAGTTAGGCAACGTGCTCGCACTGCTTAGCCGCCTGAAGCCGCAAGGCACGACCGACGTGGGCAAGAGCCTCGAACAGATCGCCGCGATGCTGCGACATCGCACGCTCGTGATGGTGTTCTCCGATTTGCTCGGCGAGCCGGAACCGATTCTCAAGGCCTTGCGCCGCTTACGACACAGCGGTCACGACGTGATCGTGTTTCATGTACTCGACGAGGCCGAGGTCAAATTCCCCTTCGACGGTTTGGTGGAGCTTGAGGAGCCCGAGACCAACGAGAAGCTGCTGGTCGACGCCGACGGGTATAAGTCGGCGTACCTCGACGAGGTCCGCAAGTTTTGCGAGGAGTATCGACGCGAGTTTCAGCAGTGCGGCATCGACTACGTGGGGCTCGACACGAGCATGCAATTCGATCGCGCGCTGGTCGGCTATCTGCACAGCCGACAGGCGAAGGGGTGAGGAGAGGGGTGAGGTGCGTGGTGTGTGGGGCGAGGATTAAGCCTCACTTGCTCTGGGCCGCGCGGTACAAGTTGAGCGTGATATGGGCCTGCCCCTGATGATGGGCTTCGTGCCAGGCGAGAATCGAGAGCACGTCGCGAATCGTGAGCTTGCGCGCGGCAAGCGCCGCGGGGATCTCGCCCAAGCGGTCGTCACCAAACGTCCGCAGCGTGGCCACCAAATGCTCGCGCGCTGTCTTGAGCACCGCGCGAATCTCGTCGGGCGAGGGGATCACGTCGTCGGGCGTGCTCCCGCCGCGAAAGCGGGGCAGCAACTCAACAAACCCGGGCTGCAGGGGTGGCGCAAGCCGCTCGGTGGCGAACAGCTCCTCGGTGATGCCGATGTGCATGAGCTGCCAGGCGATATGAGCCCGCGCGGGGCCAGGCCGCCAGCCCAACACGGCCGTGGGGTTGGGTTCCTTTTCGATCGATTCGAGCAGCCCGAGCGTGCGGATGCGAAAGAAGTCGTACAGCGGCAACACGGCATCCACGACAGACATGGTCGGCACTCGCAATCATTGAAGCACTGAATAGTTCGATTGCTTTTAGACTACCGTTCTCGCTGATGCATGGCAACGTACCGTGAGAACGGTTCGTTCTGCATCCGCAACACGTTAGCCGCGACGCGCCAGCGGAGCGCGTAATCGATCCACTTAGAGTAACCTCGCAGCGATCATTACGCGCTCCGCTGGCGCGTCGCGGCTAAGCGATCGAATGTCTAACCGAGAACAATGAGCCAAAAACCCTCAAATCACCTGATTTCCCCACGCTTTTACCGCATCGATTTATGCTAGAATGGGTCGCTTCCCACTTCCAACATCTCCTGTGCCGCCGAGGTACCCCGACCATGATGCGTCATCTGACTCTGCTCGCTTTGCTGTTCACCGCCGCACCGGCCTGGGCCGACGTCAAGCTGCCGCCGATCTTGAGCGACCACATGGTCTTGCAGCGCGAAACGCCTGTGAACATCTGGGGCACGGCCGCGGCCGGAGAGCGTGTCAGCGTCCGCTTCGAGAAGCAAGAAAAGCAAGCGACCGCCGATAACGACGGTCGCTGGAGCGTCAAGCTCGACCCGCTCACCGCCGGTGGTCCGTTCGAGTTGACCGTCACCGGCACGAACACGATCAAGCTCAGCGACGTGCTGGTGGGCGAGGTCTGGGTCGGGTCGGGCCAATCGAACATGGCCGGCAACGTGGGCGGCTACGCCAAGGGAGACGCGGTGCTCGAGAGCCTCGCGGCGGCATCTCCCTACGGCAAGATCCGTCTGACGAACAAAGGACCGTGGCGCGAGGCGACCGAGCCAAACGTGCGCGGCTTCTCGGCGCTGCTGTTCGCCTTCGGAGCCAAATTGCAGAAAGACCTCGACGTGCCGGTCGGACTGATGCTCGGCGCGGTCGGCGGCACGCCGTCGGGCGCGTGGCTGAGCGAAGCAGCGCTCGCGGCCGACCCCGCCTGTCAAGAGCTGATCAAGAAATACGCCGAGACCTATCCGGCGTTGCTCAAGAAGTACGAAGAGATCGATCTGCCGGCGTTTGAAAAACTGGCCAAGGCAGCGGTCGCCGCCGGCAAGCCTGTCCCGCGCAAGCTGCCTCCGCCCAGCAAGCCAGGTACGCTCAACGATCGTCCGGCCGGTCATTTGTACGAAGCCTTCATTCGTGGCATGCAGCCCTACACGATCCGCGGCGTGCTCTGGGATCAAGGAGAGAGCGGCACGCAGATCAACGGCGTCGATCAGTACACGCTCATGGGCGCGCTGATCCGCGGCTGGCGGCAGGAATGGGCCCAAGGGGACTTTCCCTTCATCTACATCCAAAAGACCAGCGGTCAAGGTTGCGCGTTCGACCCCGCGAACCCCGTGACCGCGCAAGGCCAGCCCTTCACGGCCCTGCCCTCCGCGGTGCCTGGCACCAACGAAGGTCTCTACGTCGAGACCCATGTGCGGATCATGCAGTACCCCCAGACCGCAATGGCGATCAGCAGCGACTTAGGGCCCGGCGTGCATCCGACGAACAAGTCGGGCTACGGTCACCGCGCCGCGACGGTCGCGCTGGGCATGGTGTACAAGAAGCCCCTTGAGTATTACGGCCCGCTCTACGACAAGCACACGGTCGACGGCGACAAGGTCCGCGTCTCGTTCACGCATGTCGGCCAGGGGCTCACCCAGCGGCACGGCGACAAGCTGCAAGGGTTCGCCATCGCCGGCGAGGACAAGCAGTTCCACTGGGCCGACGCCCAGATCGACGGTTCGTCCGTCGTGCTCTCGTCACCCAAGGTCGCCAAGCCCGTCGCCGTCCGGTACGGCTGGGGGAACAATCGCACCTGGGCCAACTTCTTCAATCAAGATGGCCTGCCCGCGATCACGTTCCGCACCGATCGCTGGTAGTTCGCTATCGTCATAAATTAACCCGTTAGCCGCGACGCGCAGCGGAGCGCGTGATGATCGCAGAGAGCCTACTCGTAGCGATGAGTGTACGCGCTCCGCTGCGCGTCGCGGCTAACTGAGAACCGAGAACCCGCTTGTTCACCGCCTCGCTCCCCATCGTTGATGCTGCCGCGCTCACGCCCGTCCGGCAGCCCCCCACGGCGCCACTGGTCATGTCGCGCGCCGAGATGGACGCACGCGGCTGGGACAGCGTCGATATCGTGTTCGTCAGCGGGGACGCGTATGTCGATCATCCGAGCTTCGCCAACGCGCTGCTGGGACGGTTGCTCGAAAGTGAGGGCTATCGCGTCGCCATTTTGAGCCAGCCCGACTGGCACACGTGCGACGCCTGGAAGACCTTCGGCCGGCCGCGTCTGTTCTTCGCTGTCAGTGCGGGGAACATGGACTCAATGATCAACCACTACACGGCCAACCGCAAGGTACGCAACGACGACGCCTATAGTCCTGGCGGCAAGATCGGTCGTCGCCCCGATCGCGCGACGCTCGCCTACTGCCAACGCTCCCGCGAGGCCTTTAACGGCGTGCCGGTCATCTGCGGCGGGGTCGAGGCCAGCCTGCGACGCATCGCCCATTACGATTACTGGAGCGACAAAGTTCGCCGCTCGATTCTGCTCGACGCCAAGGCCGATTTATTGGTGTTTGGCATGGGCGAGCGGGCCGTGCTCGAAATCGCCCGCCGACTCGACGACGGCGAAACACTTCGCGACCTGCGCGACATGCGGGGCGTGGCCTACCGGCTTGGCGCGAGCGAGTCGCCGCCGCGCGACGAGACGCTCGAACTGCCGAGTTACGAGTTGGCCTCGACCGACAACATCGCGTTCGCTCAGATGACCAAAGTGGCTCACAACGAGACCAACCCTCACAACGCGCGGCGGCTCATCCAAGCCCACGGCCGCGAGTGGGTCGTCGTCAACCCGCCGCAGCTCCCGCTCTCGATGCCCGAGATGGACCGGGTCTACGCATTGCCCTTCACACGCAAGCCGCATCCGAGTTACGGCCGCGACCGCATACCCGCCTACGACGTGATCAAAGACTCGGTGCAGATCATGCGCGGCTGCTTCGGTGGCTGCACGTTCTGCTCGATCACGGCCCACGAAGGTCGCATCATTCAAAGCCGTAGTCCGGAAAATATTTTGTCCGAAGTGCGACAGATGACCGCCGATCCGAAATTCTCGGGCGTGATTAGCGACATCGGTGGCCCCACGGCCAACAT
>CAZZBK010000239.1:0-2961 GCA_964652155.1 uncultured Planctomycetaceae bacterium
ACTTTTTCATCATCGCTTCGCGGCCTTTGCCATCTGCGCCGGGGCCAGCGCCTTTGCCGAACTCGGCTTTCGCGGCGGCTCGTTCGGTGTCGTCGAGCTTGCCATCGCCGTTCTTGTCGAACTTCTTAAGGGCATCTTCACGCGGCGTTTGGGCCACCGAAACGAGCGGCATGGCGGCAATGAGCCCAAGCGATAGCGACAAGGCCAAGCTCAACGAACGACAAAATAACATGGCTAATTCCTCAACAGCGGGGAGTGGGGATGTTCGATTTCGTAGACCCATCATCGCTCAGCGAGCCGTGGGTCTCTGCTACATAAAACGCCGAATGTCGAAAATGGTTTCGTTTTTCTGGCGAGATTTGAGCAAATCGTCGATTTTTCCCCACCCCAAGCACAGGTGGCTCGCTCCCATCGCCGGTCCGTCTCGGACCGGTCGTGCACGGCTCGACCTGGCCTGACGCTTCGGAGGTCGACCCATCCGGTCCCAAAGGAACCGGCTCAGGGAGCGTTTCCGGCATGCATAGCCGGTCCGTCTCGGACCGGTCGTGCACGGCGAGTGCCCCCGTACGCTCTCCAATGGGGCACCGCTAGTCGAGCCCCCAGCTCATCGTGAGCAGCTCGATGTCGATCAGCCGACGGATCACTTCGGCGGGCGAGCCGGGCCGACGCTCGGGCGTTTTGGCCAGCAGTTGATGAACCAATTCCGCCAACTCCTTGGGCACGCTGGGCGTTAAGATCCGCAGCGGCGTTGGAATCGCGGAGCGATGTTCTTCGACTAACTTGGCCAAGTCATCGGAGCGAAACGGCAGCCGCCCACTGAGCGACTCGTAGAGGGTCACCCCAAGGCTGTACAGATCGCTCCGCACGTCACGCCGCAGCCGCGAGCTGAAGGTCTCGGGGGCCGAGTACGCCAGCGAACCGACCACGCACTCCTGCTCGCTGCGCGTCTCCTCGTCGGCTCGTCGAGCAAAGCCCAGATCGAGCAGCGTCACGTGTCCGCTCGTGCCGACATGAATGTTCGCGGGCTTTACGTCTCCATGCTGCCAACCGGCGAGGAACAGCACATCGAGCGCCTCGGCCACTTGTCGCCCCAGCCACGCGACCGTGGGCACGTCGACTCGACCGCGCTGCAATTGCTCGGCGAGCGTTTCTCCCGAGAGCCACGGAAACACGACAAAGTACGGTGGCTCGCCGAGATGGCTGTCGAGCACGCAGGGCAAGTGCTCGGTCTGCAAGGAGCCAAGCACCTCGGCTTCGCGCCGCAGGGTATCGATTGCCGTGGGGACATTTTCCCAACGGGGGTGCAATACCTTGATCGCATAACGGGCCGACTCGCGTACCGACGACGCGGCCGGCTTAGCGCGGTAGACCCGGCACAGCGCCCCGTCGGCCACGACCCCGACGGTCTCCCAACCTCCGAGCCGTGTTGCGTCGGTGGGGACGCTAGCGACATAACGTCGCGACCAGGCTTTGCGTTGCGATGGAGTCAGATACATGCGTGTCGTGCCGAGAGAGCGTCGCTCGAAAAGGAAGCCGTATCGTTCACCATCGACCAACCACCCTCCCGAGCATTGCCCCGCTAGCACGCAATTTGCCGCATCGTCTCGCCTTGATACGCGCTGCCAGCCATCACGAGCCCGCCTCCCCCACTCCCGTCTCCAGTCTCCGGTCTCCAGTCTTCTCCGTCAGCTCAGGCAGCGCGACGTGCCCTTCGCGATACAGCACGTTATACGCACAGAACGGAATGATATGCCCGCTAGGGAGCACGTGATGCGTGCAGCATTTCATCAGTCGCCGCACATCGAAGTTGTACGCGTCGAGGAACGACGTGATCGTGATCCGCAACACGTCGGCCGGCGTAAGCGTCTCGTTAAGTGCGCGGGTGAAAAAATCCTCGGCCGCGCTCGCGACGTTGTCTTCCGTCGTCAGCACCGGCAAGCTCGTCAGGTCCACGCCGGACGTGTCGGCCGAGGCACAACTCCCGCCACTACAGCAACCCTGCCGCCCTAAAAACGTCTCGATCAGCGACCGGGCCTGCACGCGATTGAACACGATGCCGTTGGCGAGCAGATCGAGATGGTTACGCGCGTCGATGAACCGATTCAGCGGCACCACGCGTCCGCCGGCGCGATACACATAGCACAAACTGTGACAGTTCGGATGCGCACACGGTAGCGGCATAAAGTCGTCGATCTGAAATTGCCCGTCGGTCTGCGCGGCGAGCCCCTTGATCACGTCGGGGAACGTCGCGCGGCGCTCGAGTTGCTCGGGCAACACGTGTCGGCCCGAGTATGTGGCGGGCTGCAAACTCACCCCCGTGATCCAAGGACGCTCCAGGGCAAAGCGGACGATCGCGCCGAGTTCATCGTCGTTCACGCCCCCTTGCACCGTGACGACGAGCGTCGTTTTGATGTTTCGTTTGCCCAGCGCTTCGATGGCCCGCAGCTTGATGTCGACGAGCGACTCGCCCCGCAAGGCGAGTGACGTGCTCTCGCGGAAGCCGTCGAACTGAAAGTACACCTCGACCCGTGGGCCGTAGGACGCGATTGTCTCGACCAGCCCCGCATCTCGGGCCAACCGAATGCCATTGGTGTTAATCATCACGATGTCGATCGGCTGCGAGACCGCGTAGGCCAATATCTCGGCGAACTGCGGATGCAGTGTGGGCTCGCCGCCCGACAACTGCACAACCTCGGGGCGCCCTTCGGTCTGCACCACGCGGTCGATCATCGCGCGGCACTCGTCCAGTGTGCGATGCTTGCCTCCCGGGGCACTGCTGGCAAAGCACATCGGACAGGTCAGGTTGCAATGATCGGTCAGCTCGACGAGCGCGATGCAGGTGTGTTGCTCGTGTTCGGTACACAGGCCGCAATCGAACGGGCAGCCTTTGTCGGGTTCGATGCCCAATTGTGGCGGCAGCTTGCCGGGCAGGCTGAACTCCATGCGGTCGTACATCGTCAC
>CAZZBK010000239.1:3061-5264 GCA_964652155.1 uncultured Planctomycetaceae bacterium
CGACACGCACGAGATGAAACAACAGACGAACGAACTGCACGCGACGCCGAAGCCGATCAGGATGGCCCAGCCGATCCCCAAGCCGCGAAAGACCACCGCGCTGCCGACGCCACACACGCCCGGCAACAGCAGGGCGAACGGAATGGCGGTATCTCCCCTCTTGTCACCGATCGCGAGCAAGGCCACGAGTCCGGCCGAGACCGCGATGCCGAGTACGACGATGCCGAAGCGGGCGAGCCCCGACAAGCCGCTTTGCTTGATCGCTCCACCGGCCGAGCGCGGCGACGCGAACGCCCCCTGTTCGTGCCCGCACTGCGGGCACTTCTCGACACCCGCAGGTAATTCAGCCGAGCAGGCCGGACAGATCGGTGTGGCGATGATTTCGTCGGACATTGGTAAAGCCTCTGCACCTCAATCGAGATCAAGCTTGAAACTTCGTCCGACTTTACGGTTTTGCCGAACGTACTCTAGATACTCATCTAACCCTTCGTCGTCACTCCATGAGCCACATGCCTCGCGCAGCCCAGGTGGCAACTGGGCAATCAGTTCGGGCTCGGTTTGTGCCTCTGAATTCGACACGGCCACGGTCACCACGACGGCTTGACCGTCGGGCACGTTGAGCGGTTGATCGAGCTTGATCACGTCACCGTGCACCACGCCACGATACTGAATCGAACTTGAGTCACTCATGTGATGCGTTTCTCCTATTCGATCGTTACGCGCTCCGCCCTGCGTCGCGGCTAACGTACCGATAATGACCCCTTACCCATCATAACCCAAATTCGGTGACAACCAGCGCTCGACCTCGGCGACGCTCAGTTGCTTGCGATGAGCATAGTCCTCGACCTGATCTTTCAACAGCCGATCGACGGCAAAGTACCTCGACTCGGGATGAGCAAAATACCAGCCGCTCACGCTGGCGGCGGGCAGCATGGCGAACGACTCGGTCAAGCGAATCTCGGCGTTCTTATCGGCTTGCAGCAGATCAAAAAGCGTCCGCTTCTCGGTATGGTCGGGACAGGCCGGGTAGCCGGGGGCAGGGCGAATGCCGCGGTAGGCTTCGTCGATGAGTTGCTCGTTGCTCAGCCGCTCGTTGTGTCCGTAGCCCCACTCCTGTCTTGCCCGCTGGTGCAGGTGTTCGGCGAACGCTTCCGCCAGCCGGTCGGCCAGCGCCTTGACCAAGATCGCCTGGTAATCGTCGTGTTGCCGCTCGAATCGCTTGACCAACTCATCGCAGCCCAGGCCGGTGGTCACGGCGAACGCGCCGAGGTAATCGCGGCGGTGGCTCTCGATCGGGGCGATGAAGTCGCTCAGGGCGTAGAACACATCCTGGCCCGGTCGTTGCCATTGCTGCCGGAGCGTGTGGAAGCGACACAACTCGTGTTGCCGCGTGTCGTCGGTGTAGACCGCGATGTCGTCGCCGATGCTGTTGGCGGGCCAGAAACCGTACACGCCGCGAGCGACGAGCAACTGCCGGTTGACGATCTCGTCGAGCAACGTTTGCGCGTCGTTGAACAGTCGGCTCGCCTCAGCGCCCACCGTGGGGTCTTTGAGGATCGCCGGGTATTTGCCCTTGAGCTCCCAGGCCATGAAGAACGGTGACCAATCGATGTACTCGCGCAATGTCGCGAGCGGCACCTCGACCACGCGGCGACCGGTGAACTCGGGCGTAGGGATATCGACGGTGGCCCAATCGGTCGCCAACTTTTTAGCCCGAGCTTGTGAGAGGGGCACGAGCGAGGCGTTTGACCGCTGCTGGAAACTCGCCAGCAACTGTTGTTGCTGCGCGCGATTTTTTCGATCGTACTCCGTGCGGCTCTTGGGATTGAGCAGCGCCTCGACCACGTTCACGCAGCGCGAGGCGTCCATCACGTGGACGGTCGAGTGCCCGTAATGGGGCGCGATCTTGACCGCCGTATGCTTGGCGCTGGTCGTCGCGCCGCCGATCAATAGCGGCACCTCGACCTGCGAGCGTTCGAGTTCCTTGGCCACATGCACCATTTCGTCGAGGCTGGGTGTGATGAGCCCCGAGAGGCCGATGATGTCGACCCCTTCTTTCTTGGCGCGCTCAAGGATCAACTCGCAGGGGACCATCACCCCCATGTCGATGACCTGGTAGTTGTTGCACCCCAGCACGACGCCGACGATGTTCTTGCCGATGTCGTGCACGTCCCCCTTGACGGTCGCGAGCAGGATTTTTCCG
>CAZZBK010000240.1:0-5193 GCA_964652155.1 uncultured Planctomycetaceae bacterium
TCGGGCGAAGGGTTAAATCAATCGTCTACGCGTGTAGAAGCCCCCACTGAAATGTTTCGGGACGCGGGTTCGATTCCCGCCGCCTCCATAAGACGCCACCTTTGACGGGTGGCGTCTTTTTTTGTCGACACGAGCCAGATGGTCATGCTGGATAATGACTTGCGTCAAATACCTCTTCGTCGCCTTCGGGACAGCTTGCGCCATCCGATGACTCCGAATGCCCCTTCGACCGTCGTTTACAAGAATGATGCGACGGAAAGAAAAGAGGCGCTGGTCGGAGTCGAACCGACGGTGGCGGATTTGCAATCCGCTGCCTTAGCCACTTGGCTACAGCGCCTTAGAAACCAACATTAACCGCTCGCTCGGCAACTGACCCACTCGCCGAGCCCAAGATGTTATCGGCACCCCAGAACGTGGTCAATCGACATTTTCACAACAATCGGCAATCGCAACGCATCTACTCCAACTTAACTGGCCGCCCCCGTGCAATGGCACGTGAGCGATCTGTCGGGGCATCGCTCCAGCTCGGCGGCGGCTTGATCCAGCGAGCTATTTCTTGACCTGCGCGAACATCCAGGGGACGACCCCTTCGCTATCGGTGTAGGCTGCTGTCCAGCTATCGTGACCAACCCCTTCAAGCTCGGTGTATTTGGGATTTCCACCGGCCGCGCGGATGGCGTTGATCATCGACCGGCTGCGTTCGACCGGCACCGCTTTGTCGGCCGAACCGTGATACGCCCAGAGGGGCACTTTGCTGAGCCGGGCAGCTTGCCGCTCATCGCCGCCACCACAAATCGGCACAACCGCCGCGAAGCGCTGTGGGAACCGGATCGCCAAGTCCCACGACCCGTAGCCTCCCATCGACAGGCCGGTCAGATAGAGTCGCGCAGAGTCGATGGGGAGTTCTTTCTCCAGTTGATCGAGCACGGCGACGACGACCGCCATTTGATCGCCGATCTCTTTGGTCGGCGTCGATTGCGCTTCCGACCACGGAACTTCGACCCAACGTTTATTGGTTCGGCACTGGGGAGCAAATACGAAGCACGGAAATTTCGTCCGATAGTCAGGGTCGGCCAGCCACTTGGGCAGGTACTTGAGCTGCGCGATGTTGTCGTCGCCACGCTCTCCCGCACCGTGCAATGAAATCACGAGCGGATACTTTTTGCCGGGCACGACCTCGGAGGGCTTGAGCAGCCGATAGTGAAAGGCCTCGTCCTGGTAGTCGCCACCGGTGTATCGGATCACGCGGTCTTCGTACAGGGCGACCTGTTCAGGAGACGGCGTGGGGCCTGGCGCGGCGAGGGCAAATGTCATCATCAGCGATGCGGAGATCGAGTGCATGAGTGAAAACCTAGGGTGCAAATCAACGATCGATCCATAGCCCAGAATTGAACCGATCGAACGCGCCGCGCCAAGAGTCGGTTTTGGCCACCCTGGCGTTACCGTCGATGGGCCCGTTACTTCGGCTTGCCCAGGTGCGTGTCGGCAAAGTCGATAAACGCCTGCCAGTCCTCGCGGTTCATCGAGTGCTTGCCCGCACGGATGAAATAGCCCAGCCGACCGGCGCTGAGCTTTCCGATCTCGGGTATCTGTGGCGAGGCAAGCCCCTCTGCGCCGAGGAGTTTGTAAACCGCCTCGGCTCCTCGCAGCATCTCGAACTGTCCGTCCGGGTTGGCCCAGGTGTCTTCGGTCGCGTTGCTGTACAGCAGCGGCCGCGGGGCCATCAGGGCCGCCAGACAATGCTGATCGAAGGGGAGGCGCTCGACCTGATCGTTAAATTGCGGAAAGACATCGTCGAACCAATGTGGGAAGCGATCGTTGATGGCTTTGACTGACTCGCCGACTTGTGAACGACTCGGCGCGGTGCCGCCGCAACCCGCCTGATGCGGAATAGCCAGCGCGATCCGCTCGTCAAACGCTCCGGCGAGCAGCGCGGTTTTGCCGAGCCTCGAGTGTCCGACCACGGCAATTTTCTTGGGATCGAGATCCGCGTCAGTCACGAGATAATCGACCGCACGATGAATGCCCCAGGCCCAGGCGGCCACCGTTCCCCACGATGTTGCGCTCGGCGTCGACTGTCCGGCTGAGACAAAATGCGGATGCACGCCATCGCTCCAGTCGGGTTTATCAGGATCGATGTCGCCACTGTAGAACGTCGCCACCGCATAGCCGCGGCTGATGACGTACTCGAGATTCCAGATGTCTTTCTGCTTGCCTCGGCCTTCTTCGTGCGCGACGTTCCCCTGGCAACTCGGACAGCGGTCAGGCATCCAGACGGTCGGCAACGCCACGCTCGGATCGTCGACCAGCGTATGATTGCCGCAGAAGTTCATCCCCACAAACACCGGCGCGGGCCCCTTGCGTTGCTTGGGAATCACGAGCAGCAAGTTGATCGGCGGCGCCGTCGCGGGGCCAAACTGAATCGTGACCTCTTTCTTGATCGCCTGACCGCCGAAGTACGCATCGTCGCGACGCACCACGCGGGCCGTGATCTTGGGCACCGCGGGCAAGTACCCATACATGTAATGCTGGAAGAGTTCCTTCAGCTCGACGCGGCGCTGAGTCCATTGCTCTGGTGTGGCGACGCGCTCGCCGCTGGCGAAAAACACCAACGGGTCGGGCAAGCCGGGGTGCGACTTCAATTGCTCGACCGGCGGGAACTTCTGTTGCGCCCATGCATTGGGAACAACGACAAGGGCGAGCAGTGTAACCAGCACGGTGGCGACAATACGACGCATGGCACTCAACCTCCGCAGGGCGTTTTGAGACACGCTTCAATCGTGTCTGAGCCTAGTCCATACCGCAGGCGATGCAATAGTTGAGCAAGCCAAATCTATCGGCTGCGTGGTTCGTTGCCGAACAGCAACAGCCCGGCCGCGGCATTGCCCCCCGAGGCCGAATTGCTGCTGGGGCTATTCGAGGCGGGGTTGTTGGAGCTTGCGCCGCTGAAGCCGGTCGACGCGGCGGGTAGGCCCGAGAACACTTGCGGCGCAGCGGCGGCTGGCGTCGTGGCATTGGGTTGAGCCATTCGCGGCGCTTGCGTTTGACTGGGCGGCACACCCGGTGCGAACACGCTGCCCGAACCGCGCTGGGCGAGCATGCGCTGCGTGAACTCGGTCGGCGGCCCTGGCGGCACGATGCCCGGCTGTTCGTTGAACGTTGCTTGCGAGGTGACCGGAATGCCGGTGGTGACAAACGCCGGCTCGGGCTTGGATTTTCCGAACGGGAGCATAACCCGCTGGCCGGCGAAGCTGGTGCCATCATAGATCGTGCCGCGCTGAAAGGGACCGGTCCCCAAGAACCACGAGTCCCTCGAGTCGGCCGCGATGGGCACGCTCCCGGATTGCCAGACCGGCTGTCCCGAGACTTGGTTGTAGGCAAACACGGCGAGCTTCGCGACCCCTTTCTGATACGTGCTCTTGGCGAGCGGAATTTCTGGAATGCCCGAGGGGATTCCGGTCACTCCGCTCATCGTGGGCAGGGACATTTGCGGCACGCCGAGCAAGACATCTTGGCGATTGGTGCCGATCGCGCCGGCCCGCGCTTCGACGACATACGTTGCCTCTTCGCGACTCGCTTTGAGAAAGACGCCACTGGCGAGCAGTCGCTGGCGGATGCTGCTAATGATGTACCCTTCGTCGCTCGCGCCGCGCAGGTATTGTGGATCGAAGTAGACATCACGACCAGCGAGCGGAGAAAAATCCATCGAGCTAATCGCCCGATCAATCGCGGTCGAGAGCAGGAGTTGTTCGGTGCCGGTCCGCATCGTGTCGCTCATGCGCGTCGTGCCACAGCCTGCTAGCAGCACGGCGCAGCCAAGCAAAACTCCCCAGGAGCCGAGCCCGTCACGAAGATTGAAAACAAGCGACCGTCGCATGCGCGTCTGTGAGTGCTAGCGTGAACATGGTTTCGAGCAGGGGCGGGATTGTAGTGGAATCAGTCACTTGAGCTCAACCCGAGAAAAGTGCTAAATGCAACGTGCTAAGTGCGAAATATCGGAACGCTATCGCGTGAGCGCTCTTCCATTTTGCATTCTGCACATAGCATTCTGCGCAGCAGCGAACCTCACCATGCTCGCTTCGCGTGGCGCATGAAAAAGCTTCGCGTGTCGTGGCACATTGCCGCGGATGATCGATTACCCCCCCTGTTGCTGACGCGCGACAGGCGGCTTGGCTCGACGGCTTTACTTCATTTCGAGATGCCTCGACGAAACATCGCACGACACAACTGTCCGTCACGAACACGTCGCGTGTCTAGAACACACGTTGTTCGCAGCGTCCGGCGAGCGGTCAGCGGTCGCCATTGTGCTTCGAGCAGGCGAGACACGATGAACTCGACGAGAGGACAAGAACAACCCAGAGGGACATCGCGCAGCGGACCTCAAGCCGTCTGGATGGCCCGCTCGTTAGTGCCCTGCGTCGTCGAGTATTCACAAGCCTCTTCGCATCTCTGGCCGAGTCGCGTGGGGTGATGGTGCGAAAAGGGCTGGCCTAGTTTTAAGAGGAAAACTGGGAGGGAAGTTCTCGGTTCTCCGTTCTCGGTTGAGGAGCGGGTTGGGTGTTGGGTGTTGGGTGTTGGGTGTTTTGGATCCGCACCCAAGCCGGCGGCTCTGCCGCCGGTCCGGCCGAAGGATGTGGCGCTTCGAATAACGCGAAGATTACCAGCGTTTCCCGAAGGGCGCAAGTTCAGCTCGGTCGTCAAGGACAATCGATTTCCGAGCAAAGACCTTGAACAGGCAGATAGGAACTTCAAGCGGAGGGCACGGGAGTCGAACCCGCAACCGGTTTCCCGGCACGACATTTCCAGTGTCGCCGCTAGCCATTCGCTTACCCTCCGAGAAACGCTCTTCGGTCGATTTTGGTCGGCGCGTCGCCGTGGTTGATGGCGTGAACGCCACAGCGATGCATGACCTGGTCACAATTCCGTGGCTGGAGGCAAGTGTGTGCCGTCTCGCGCGTTGGAATATCAAGGGCCCATACCAGAATCGTCGGGGAATGTCGCAATTCCCGCGGTACTCCGCAAGAAATGGGACTGTTCCTCGCGCATCAGGCGGCTCTGGAATAGGCCCGGTGTTCCGCCGGTTGCGACGATCGCCGCCCGCGCCATTTCCGGACGGGGACGACCTGAATCGAAAAATCTGTCGTTTGGTAGCGCCCAAATCGGCAATCGCAGCGCTCGACGCACGTGCTGTCT
>CAZZBK010000241.1:0-5171 GCA_964652155.1 uncultured Planctomycetaceae bacterium
CCTCTCCCGTCAAGGGAGAGGTGCAGACGGCAATGCAGACCTCCGGTCATCGTCTCTTCAAATTGGTTGACACGCCTGTTGGCAACAGAGAGACTGGAGCGTCTCTTTCGATAGAATGTCTCGCAGCCCTGTGAGCGATCTCAACCCCTTGGTTAGGAGCCGTGCGTCGTGAATCATCCCGAGCCGCAAACCGATTTGTCGCGTCGAGCGTTATTGAAGAAGACAGGCCAAGTGGCTGCCGTGTCGGCCTTGGCGGGGGTCGCGGTGCCGCACGTGCATGCGGCCGAAGACAACACGATTCGCGTTGCCTTGGTGGGCTGCGGCGGTCGTGGGAGCGGCGCGGCGGCCAATGCCTTGGCGGTCAAGAATGGGCCGATCAAGTTGGTGGCCATGGCCGACGTGTTTCCGCACAAGTTGGAGAGCAGCTACAAGGCGCTCTACAACCGCTCGCCCGAGCAAGTGGACGTGAGCGACGATCGCAAGTTCATTGGCTTCGACGGCTACAAGAAGGCGCTCGACTGTTTGCGTCCGAACGACGTGGCCATTTTCGCGACGCCGCCGGCCTTCCGCTGGGTGCATTTCAAGTACGCGATCGAGAAGGGCATTAACGTCTTCATGGAGAAGCCGGTCACGGTCGACGGCCCCTCGACGCGCAAGCTCTTCGAGTTGGCCGACCTATCGGTCAAGAAGAATCTCAAGGTGGGCGTGGGCCTGATGTGCCGCCACTGTGCCGCTCGACAGGAGCTACACGATCGGATCAAAGACGGTGAGATTGGCGACTTGTTGTTCATGCGGGCCTACCGCGTGGTGGGGCCGACCGGTTCGGCCGCCGCGCCGCCTCGAAGCGACAGCGAGAAGAGCGAGTTGCTCTACCAGATCAAGCACTTCCACGGTTTCTTGTGGGCCAGCGGCGGCGCGTTCAGCGATTTCAACATCCACAACATTGACGAGTGCTGCTGGATGAAGGACGCTTGGCCGGTCGAGGCCAAGGCGCTGGGCGGTCGTCACTATCGCGGCAACAACGTCGACCAGAACTTCGACGTCTACTCGGTCGAATACACGTTTGCCGACGGCACGAAGCTGTATCTCGACGGCCGTAATATCGCCGGCTGCGATAATGAGTTCGCCAGCTATGCTCACGGGTCGAAGGCCGCGGCCGTGATCAGTGCCTCGGGCCATTCGCCCGCCAAGTGCCGGATCTACAAGGATCAGCGGATGAACAACGACAACATCGCCTGGGCGTATGGCCCGAAGGAGCCCAACCCGTACCAGCTTGAGTGGGATCATCTGGTCGAGGCGATTCGCCAGGACAAGCCGTACAACGAGGCGCGTCGCGGTGCCGAGGCGAGCCTGGTCACGTCGATGGGTCGGATGGCCGCGCACACCGGCCGAACGATCAAGTACGACGAGATTCTCAACAGCGAGCATGAGTTTGCGCCGGGGGTGTCCGAGTTGACGATGGAGAGTCCGGCCCCGGTTCTCTCCGATGCGAGCGGCAAGTACCCGGTCCCCGAGCCGGGGATCAAGACCCGCCGCGAGTACTAAACTCAGCGTTAGACTTGTGTCAATTCAGCGACCGAGGCCGCCGGAGCTATTCCACGGCGGCCTCGGTCTTTTTTTAGGAAGGTCGCAGCGCTGGGTGTTTCGTTAACTCTGCCCAGATCACGATTTGCGACGAGTCGCGCGAGGCCAGTCGGGGCCCTGAGGCGGACGCTTGTCGGATGCTGCCTGGGGGCCAGGGGAAATTCGCGCCGCGCGGGTTGACCATTCTCGGGGCAAGGCTCATCATTCGCTAACAGCCACCGCTTAACATTCGCTCAAACTGTGGACGTCATCGTATTGTTTCCAATGGTTAAGCGAGGTTTCGGATGAGGATGAACATGAATGACAAACTGGGGTGGATTGGCTTGGTGGTCTTGGCGCTGACGATGGCCGGCTGCGGCGGTTCGAGCCAGAAGCCTGGCGCACCTCAAGCCAAGGGGACCACCGAGGCCAAGAGCGTCGAGGCGAATGCGGCGAGTGTCGAGACCATCAAGATCGATGGCAGCAGCACGGTGTTTCCGGTCATGGAAGCGGTCGCCGAAGAGTTCCAGAAGGCCACCAAGATCAAGGTGACCGTGGGCATCTCGGGCACAGGCGGCGGCTTCAAAAAGTTTGTCCGCGGCGAGACCGATATCTCGAACGCCTCGCGTCCGATTTTGGCGGCCGAGATGGAAGAGGCCCGCAAGAACAACATCGACTACATCGAGCTGCCCATTTGCTTCGACGCCCTGACGCTTGTCGTGCATCCGTCCAATGCGCTCAACAGCATTTCGATTGCCGAGTTGAAGACGATTTGGGAGCCGGGCGCCGAAGGCAAGCTGACCAAGTGGAGTCAGGTTAATCCGGCGTGGCCCGATGCGGCGCTCAAGTTGTTCGGTGCCGGCAGCGACTCGGGCACGTTCGACTACTTTACCGAGGCGATTGTGGGCAAGGCCAAGAGCAGCCGCGGCGACTACACGGCCAGCGAAGACGACAACGTGCTCGTGCAAGGCGTGGGGGGGGACCAACATGCGTTGGGCTATCTGCCGTTTGCCTACTATCTGCCGAATCAGAACAAGCTCAAGGCGCTCGAGATTGACAACGGCCAGGGGCCGGTCAAGCCGTCGCTCGAAAACGTGCTCAACGGCAAGTATAACCCGCTGTCGCGGCCGCTGTTCGTGTACGTGAATAAGGCCTCGGCCGACAAGCCCGGCGTGAAGCAGTTCGTGGAATTCATGCTCAAGCACGTCAAGGACCTGGCCCAAGAGGTCCACTACCTGCCGCTGCAAGATGCCGCGTATCAGGCTGCCGGCGACCGCTTTTTGAAGCGCGGCACGGGGACGGCGTTTGGCGGCAAGCCCGAGGTCGGCGTGACCGTCGAGGAACTGCTCAAACGCGAGTTGAAGTCGTAAGACGCGCTCGATCTCGAGCCGGTCACACGACTTGGAGTCCTAGGTTGATGAGTACCGCTGAAACGACAAGTGTGCCGGCCCGCGTGCCGGCGCGACGTTCGCTGGCCTCGACGGGCAAACCGCCGTGGACCGACCGGCTCGTCGAGTGGATCATGTTCGTCGCCGGCATCTCCAGCGTGGCCATCACGCTGGGGATTGCCGGGACGTTGATCGTCGAATCGATCAGCTTCTTTTCGCATGTCTCGCTGGTCGAGTTTTTTACCGAGTCGCGGTGGACTCCGCTGTTCGAGAATCCGCACTTCGGTATCTTGCCCCTGGTGACCGGCACGCTCGTCACGACCGGCGTGGCGTTGCTGATTGCCTTGCCGCTGGGGACCACCATCGCCATCTACCTCAGCGAGTTTGCCCCCCCGCGCTTTCGCGAGATCGTCAAGCCCGTGCTTGAACTGCTCAGCGCCGTGCCGACCGTTGTGTACGGCTATTTTGCCTTGCTGCTGGTCGCGCCGCTGCTGCAAAAGCTCATTCCCGGCATCTCGACGTTTAATATGCTCAGCGCCGGCATTGTGATGGGCGTGATGATCATTCCGTACGTCAGTTCGCTGAGCGAAGACGCCCTCCGCTCCGTCCCCATGCTGCTGCGCGAAGGGGCTTACGCGCTGGGTGCCAATCGCTTCATCACCGCGATCAAGGTCGTCTATCCGTCGGCGCTCTCGGGGGTCGCCTCGGCCTATATCCTGGGCATCTCCCGCGCCATCGGCGAAACGATGATCGTGGCCATTGCGGCCGGCATGCAACCCAACCTGACGCTCAACCCTACCGAGCCCGCCTCAACCATCACCGCCTACATCGTCCAGGTGAGCCTCGGCGATCTGCCCCACGGCTCGATCGGGTACCAGTCGATTTTTGCCGCGGGGCTCACGCTGTTTGTCATGACGCTGGCCATCAACGTGTTGGGTTACTGGCTCCGCAAGCGTTTTCGGGAGACGTACTAACGTGATGGACGACATGAAACGGATCGTCGCCCGACGCAAGCTCGTCGACCGCTTGTTCGCGTTCGTCGGCATCTCCTGCGTGCTGATCGGGCTGCTCGTGCTGGTGGCCCTGTTGGGCGATTTGCTGTACAACGGCTACGCGCGCATCAGCTGGGATTTTCTCACGTCGTTTCCGTCGCGCCGCGCCGTCAACGCGGGCATATTGTCGGCCTGGGTCGGCTCGCTGCTAATCATGCTGGTGACCGTCGCCACGGCGGTCCCGTTGGGAGTCGCCGCCGGAGTTTACCTCGAAGAGTACGCGCCCAAGAATCGGCTCACCGCGATCATCGAGATCAATATCTCGAATCTGGCCGGCGTGCCGTCGATCGTGTATGGCCTGATGGCACTGGGGTTGTTCGTCTACGTGCTCCCCGACTCACTCAAGCACTTCGTTGCCGCGACGCGCATGAACGATTGGCTGCCGCCGCTGGGGTATCTGCTCTCGAATTTGCCCTTTGGACGAACGATCTTCACCGGCGGACTCACGCTGGCCTGCCTCGTGTTGCCCGTCGTAATCGTGGCCACGCGCGAGGCGCTCCGCACCATCCCCACGAACATTCGCGAGGCGGCCTACGCCATGGGAGCCAGCAAGTGGCAGGTCATTAGCCACCATCTGCTCCCGTACTCGGCCGGCGGCATCGCCACCGGCGTCATCATCGCCACCAGCCGGGCCATTGGCGAGTCGGCCCCGCTGATCACGATCGGCGCGCTCACCTTCATCGCCTTCTTGCCCGCCTCGCCGCTGGAAAACTTTCCCCGACACACGTTCTCCTGGCTGTACGACGAGTTCACGGTGCTCCCCACCCAGATGTTCAATTGGGTCTCGCGACCGGGCGTTGATTTTCAAGCCAACGCCGCGGCCGCCGGGCTGGTGCTGGTCGTCATGACCCTGTCGCTCAATGCCGCCGCGATCATTGTCCGCTACCGTATGCGGAAGCGAATCAAATGGTAGAATCGGCCCCCATCATGAGCGATCCTCAGCCAGTCAACGATCACCCCCTGGGGGGCGCGGCGCTCGCCGCCAGCGAGTCCAAGCCCAAGGTCGCCCCGCGCGTCGTCGGACCCTACAAGGCCGAGGCCCGCAACCTTAGCTTCTGGTACGGCACGCATCAGGCGCTCAAGGCGGTCTCGCTCCCCTTTTGTGCGAACAAGATCACCGCCCTGATCGGCCCTTCGGGCTGCGGCAAGACGACCCTCTTGCGGTGCT
>CAZZBK010000242.1:0-5029 GCA_964652155.1 uncultured Planctomycetaceae bacterium
TTCCCTTGCAATGTGTTGTCATTCCCGCGCAGGCGGGAATCCAGTCAACCCATGAAACAACCCGTTGTTTACATCCTTGCCAGCCAACGCAATGGCACGCTATACATCGGCGTCACCAGCGATCTCGTGCAGCGTGTCTGGCAGCACCAAAACGACGTCTTCGAAGGATTCACCAAGAGACATGGCGTGCATTTGCTCGTCTACTTCGAGCAACACGCGGACATGGAGCACGCGATTATTCGAGAAAAGCAGCCTAAGAAATGGAACCGCGCGTGGAAACTACGTTTGATTGAAGCGAAGAACCCTAACTGGGATGATCTCTATGCTTCCATCCTGTAGTCGCTGCGACCACGTACACTGGATGCCCGCCTACACTGGATGCCCGCCTACGCGGGCATGACAGGCGTCGGCGTCATTGCCCTCTCAACCACAAGTCCTTCCCTTGCAATGCGTCGTCATTCCCGCGCAGGCGGGAATCCAGGGGTGCCCCTCGACACACTCTGCGGCGAGCAACTCGCGGCGCAAGAAAAAACCCCAGAAAACACGGCGTTTCCTGAGGCTTTCGAGGCGGATGGGGAGGGATTCGAACCCACGTATGACTCACGCCATAAGCGGTTTTCAAGACCGCTGACCGATTTGCGTAACCCACATACAAGCCAAGAGGTTAGCGAACCGGCTCAACTCTGCTTGGCGGATTGCTTGGCGTTTCTGCAACGCGAACGGCCCGACTTGGCGACCATCGTCGAGGCTTGGGACACGCTCCCCGATGCACTCAAGGCCGGCATTGTGGCGATGGTCAACGCGGCCAAGGGGTAGGGCGGGAAACCGTTCTCGTCACTAAGTGTGTCAGCGGTGGGCAGGAATGTCCATCACTGCAACAGCGCGTGCAGATTAGGCCGACTCACGCTTGAGGTCAGTCTCAGGGCCCGCCTCGGAATCGGTCTTCTGATCTAAATGCTGCTGCATCATCAGTTCGAGCATCTGGCCTTGAAATACATTCAGCAGACTGGCAACCAACAGCCCATCCATATTTGAGTTCAACTCGATCACCCACTCATCGGCCACCTTGTCGTGATAGATCAAGATGAATTCCTCATCTTCCCGCTGGGCGAGTGATTGAGCAACTTGACCGATTGTGGCCGAAGATATTCGCAACGTGTGAGTCATGATTCAATCGTCGAATCTGAACGGGGCAGATACCTGCGATGACGTGTTTCAAGCCGCTCGACTGGTCAAGCGGCGTTGCTATCGAGAGGCACGACCCGTAAAGCGGCAACTCACCAAGCTGTAGGGTTCAAGGCCGACCATACGAACGCTGCTAAGGGCCTCGGCTCGCAAGCAAATCCGATTGCCTCCGCGCACCAGTTCAATATCGAGTTCCGTAAAGTACGTCGGATTCTTCATGAAGAACGAAACACCGCCTTTAGAAATGTCACGTCCAACCACCTTCTGAAACGACTCCAGGGGTAACTTGTCGTCAACCAGAGGGGCAATTCGCACTTCGATATGGTCAGCGAATCGTGTGTGCGACCGCCGCTCGTCGGGTTTGAAGATAAGCGTGTCTATCTCATCTTGCGTGAGTTGAAATTGCTCTTGGTTGCTGGCGATTGCGTTGCTCATCGTTAATTCCTAATCAAACGAGTGTACGCATGGATTGGGCACTGAACTCATTGGGGCAAGCACCCCCAAAAGAGTAGGTCAAAATATCTGACCGAGAACGAGAGATGCTACCCCCGAGAGGGTACGGGGCGAGTTCAGTGTGAATTGATCGATACGGCCGGAATAATTGGACACGGGCGAGCGAGCTGTCTTGCGGCTTGCCAATCAACCACGGATTTTCCCCCATTGGGGATGGCGACCATATGGCGCAGGGTGTTTTGTCGTAACCGCTTTGTTGCGTTCAACATGAAATGGGGTGCTAAACCCCCGTTCAATGTGCCGATTCACGAGTCACCGGGTGAATCCGAGATAAATTCCCCGGGGGCGGATATTCGAGCACCAGCGGCGGCGATGGGGGCCACGGCGGCAGCCATTTTCTTGCATCAATGGTTTGACACCGTCTCATTGCGAAGAAAGAAGTATTGCACATTTAGAACAATCGATACCACCGTCACGCCTGTGGGTTTTTTAGCCGTTTTTAAGGTGAATCGGCTTGGTGACGCTCGCTCGGCGATTACTCTCGAAACAAGAGCCGTAGTTTTCAGTTCCCTCAATGGACAAGGAGATCACCGATGCCGAAGCTCTATCAAAGCTGCTCAATTCCCCACGACGAGAATGCTCGGCAGCAACAATTGTTTCGATCACAACAAACGTCGATATTTCCCCAAGGCGGCGTGGCCGATCGTTACCTCCTGCGGATGGTTAATACGGCCGACGTCAATGAATCGTATGAAGAGGCGATGCGGTGCGTCTTGGACCGATACCTGAAAAATTAACGGCTGCTGCGAGTTATTTGCCGGACGAATAGTCGAACGACCGTGAGCTATAGTTTTCATAGCCTCTCTCCACCACCCTCGGCGAGTTTACCGTCGTGTCGATTGAAACCGAGATTCTGAGTCTTCCCGCCGCCGATGCGGCCCGGCACACCTGTGATTCCGCCTGCCTGCTGTGCGGCGGTCCGATGCAATCGCAACTCATCGTCGCCGGCGATTGGCGACGCATGAAAGGCAGCGGCCGCGCGAAGAGCTACCTCCTCGCGCGATGCGATGCCTGCGACTTCGGTCAGTTGTTGCCGCGCCCGTCGACCACGGACTCGGCCGAGGCCTACGACCTCGACGAATACTACACGCACGACGCGCCGCAGGCCGTGGGGTCGACGGTTCGTCTGCTCGATCGACTGCGAATACGTTTAGCCTGGGCCTTCGATTACGGCGTCGAAGCGGAGATCAACGCGGCCTCGCTCGCGCGCCACGGCGTACCGACCGGCGCGACCGTTTGCGACGTGGGCTGCGGCAACGGCGGACTCTTGCGCCGCTTGCAGTCGGCCGGATACGACGTGGTCGGCATCGAGCCCGACGCCGATGCGCGACGCACGGCCGCGGCCGCCGGACTGCGCGTGCATGCCGGGTCGGGCGAAACGTTGCCCGCGGAGCTCGCCGACTTTCGCTTCCGCGCGATCACGATGACGCACGTCCTCGAGCATTGCTTTGACCCGACCGCGGCCGTCGGCAACTTGGCCGAACTGCTCGACGACGACGGGCTGTTCTTCGTCGAGACGCCGAACAATGCCTGCCTGGGGGCTCGTCGCGCGGGAGCTGCGTGGCGGTGGCTCGATGTGCCGCGGCATCTCAACTTCTTTACTCCCGACAGCTTGCAAAAGGTTTGCACCGACGCGGGCCTACGCATCGTCGCCGTCGAGTTCACGGGCTACACCCGTCAGTTCCGTCCCGAATGGATCGCCGAAGAAGCCGAAATCGCCCGGCGACTAAACGGTCGCGCCCTGGGCCGTTGCAAACAGATTTGCAACACGGCAAATCTGCTAACCGCCACGGCGTTTGCAAGCCCCCCGGCCAAGTACGACTCCGTCCGAGTCATCGCCGCCAAGCGTTAGCCGCAACACCTGGGACCCGCGGACGTCCGCGTCCGTCTGCATGCCGCAAGCCCAGACCCCACTTATTTTCAATCGCGGCTCGGCCTGGGCGATCGGCGCCGTAGCAGATGCGACCTCCCGCCGATGACCGTGAGCGTCACTAGGCGGAATAGATCATGTGCGACGAATTGTATCTCTCCCTTGCCACCATGGGGCAGATCTCCGAAGAGATCTGAGTTCCCCATAGTGTCGGCTCACACGTCGCCGAGAAGGACCCACGATCGAACATCGAAAACCCGTCAAAAAGTGCGTGACGCTGGCCACGAGTCGTTCGGACCAAGAGCGGTAGAGATTCGACCACACCCCCGGTCGCTACCAGTCCAAGCGTATGCCACGCGCGGCGGCCTCTAGCTTGATGTTGGCCCGATCCATCGCGAGCACGACCTGGGCGACGGTGAGCAGCAGCCGGGTCGGTACGTTGTGGCGGTTGCTGAGCACTTCGTCGACCTGGGCGCAGACTTGTTCGCGCACGTCGGCCGGCACGTCCCAGCCCTGGTTAATGGCGGTGAGCAGCAATCGCCAATCGCTCCGGCGCGTAGGACAAAGCGGCCCCCGCTCCCCCGGGAGATTCAAGGGACCTATCGAACGAGACGCGAATCGAGGCCGGCGGCGAGCCGGCTTACGTGGGCTCATGCGTTCATTGTACACGATTCGACGCGAGTTGGTCTTAACGATCAGCTAAAGCGTGCGTCAGCTAATCTTTTTCGGGAATTATTTGTGGTCATGGGGACGCGGGAACGCAAGTCGTTTACATGCAATGATATGCGAACAATCGGTGAGCCGACTGAATCTGCTTGTGCCGCTCGTCAAGCGAGCACGTCACCGATATAATCCCGCCGCTGAAATTATTCACAACGCCACGAGCGCATAAAAAACTCGTTCACGACGGTTTGGCGACCTAGTGCGTGAACGAGTCGGGTGTGGTCCGGCGTTGCGCGCCTTACCAACGGGGTGCGATTGTCCCATCGTTTGGGCAATTCGTCAACCGTAGCGGAAGGCGTGAGTTCCTCGCTACGGAGATTTTGCCATGTGCCTCCAGGATGTTCTGGCACTACTGAAAACCGAGGGTTTTAAGGGAGTTTCGGCCGATCGGATTCGGCGAGCTATTTCGGCCGGGTATGTTGCCCGGCCCTCACTCGACGGCGGCTTGCGGTTCAATTACGAACCGTCTCACGTTGAGCAACTTCGTCGCTACTTTGCGAACCCGCCCCAAGTAGGTCGACCACGCAAAGACTCTCCCCTGGCCAACCTAGCCAAGCAAACGGCTGACGTGAAGCTAGGGAGTGCTCAATGAGTCACTCTCCATTCTTAATCGATGCTCAAGATGTTTCGTTGTTATTAAGCGTAAGTGAACGGCATGTGTGGTCTTTGCACTCTGCTGGGCGATTGCCGTTGCCTGTTCGCCTTGGTCGTACAACCCGATGGCGTGCCGATGAGTTG
>CAZZBK010000243.1:0-5018 GCA_964652155.1 uncultured Planctomycetaceae bacterium
CAACAGTGTAACAACTGGAAGGGCGCAAGCCACTTTGTTATCATAGAATGTGATTGCCGCTGGGGCGTTTTCAAGTGGAGGCCCGCTGCAAATATTCGGGTTCATCGTCCCCTGTTCGCGACCCTCCCACCTCCGTTTTCGGTGCCACGCCATGTCTCGTTCGACCGCGCTGATCGTTGGTTTCGTCGCACTGCTGTGCGGTTCCACCGCCACGCCTGCGGCCGCCGAGCCGATCGACTTCGATCGCGACATCCGGCCAATCTTTAATGCCCGCTGCACGAAGTGTCACGGCAAAGAAAAAAGCCAAGGGGGTTTGCGACTCGACCGTAAACAGTTTGCCTTCGGGCCGACCGACTCTGGCACCCCCGCGCTCGTGCCCGGCAAGCCCGACGACGGCGCGTTGCTCGCGCGGGTGACGAGCGAAGACGAAACCGATCGGATGCCTCCCGAAGGCGACCCGCTGACCTCGACACAAGTGGCCGCCTTGCGGCGTTGGATCGCATCGGGAGCGGCGTGGCCCGCCGAGGTCGAGGAGCAAACGCATTGGGCCTATGTCGCGCCGCGGCGCCCGCCCCTGCCCACGGTGCACAACGAATCGTTCGTCAAGAACCCGATCGATCGTTTCGTGCTGGCGCGTCTTGAGCAAGCCAAGCTGCCCGCGTCACCCGAGGCCGACCCCGCGGTCCTTTGCCGCCGCGTGTACCTCGACCTGATCGGTCTCCCGCCAACGCCCAGCGAGGTCGCAGCATTCATCCACGCGCGGGATCGCGAGCAGGCTTACGAAAAACTCGTCGACAAGCTGCTTGCCGCGCCGCAGTTCGGCGAGCGTTGGGCGCGGCACTGGCTCGACCTGGCCCGCTATGCCGACTCGAATGGGTTTCAGCGCGATGGCTTTCGCACGATGTGGGCCTACCGCGATTGGGTCGTGAACGCCTTCAATCGCGACTTGCCCTACACCGAGTTCGTGCGGCAACAAATCGCCGGCGATCTGCTCCCCAATGCAACGCTCGACCACAAAATCGCCACCGGCTTCAATCGCTGCACGACGGTCAACGTCGAGGCAGGCACCGACCCGGAAGAGAATCGCGTGCTCTCGGTGACCGATCGCGTGAACACGATGGGCACGGTCTTCCTCGGCTCGACGATCGGGTGCGCCCAGTGCCACAACCACAAGTACGACCCGTTCACGCAACTCGAGTACTACAAGCTGCTGGCCTATTTCAATAACACCGAAGTCGAGATCACCCCCAACGGTTCGGCGCGGCAATTCACCGGCCCATCGCTGCCACTGCCGATGGCTAGCGACGCGGCGGCGAAAAAGACAGAACTCCAAACGCAGCTCGCCGTGCTCGAAGCGCGGCTGGCCGAGCGGACCGCCCAGGCCCGCGACAACGAAACAACACTCGCCGCGCGGGTCCGCGCGAAGCCCAGCGGAACACCCGAGCCGCACCTGCTCGAATTGACGAATTTTGAATCGCGCGGCGGGGCCACGCCCGTCACCCTGGGCGACGGCTCCGTGTTGCTCACCGAAGATCGGCCCGAAAAAGACCTGTACACGATCACCGTCCGCACCAAGCTGCGCAACATCACCGGCTTCAAACTCGAAGCGCTGACCGACGAGGCCCTGCCGGGCACAGGGCCGGGCCGCGGCGATGCCCAGCGGCCGAACTTCGTGCTAAACGAGTTCACCGTGCGCGCCGCTCCCGCCGACAAGCCCGCCGACGCCGTCGATGTCCGGCTCGTCGACGCCGCCGCCGACTTTTCGCAGAAAGGCTTTGATGCGGCCCAAGCCATCGACGGCAAAACCGACTCCGGCGGCTGGGCAATCAATCCCAAGTTTCATCAGCCCCACTGGGCGACCTTCCGCGCGCAGCAGCCGATCGACTTTGAAGATGGCACGCTCCTGACCTTCCAATTGCATCAGAACTACGGTGGCGCGCGGACCATTGGCCGCGTCCGCTTGTCGGCCCTGACCGGCCAGAGCGGCGACTCGTCCCTGCCCGCCGAGGTGCTCAACGCCCTGGCGAAACCCGCCCCAAAACGATCGAAGGACGAAGCCAAGACGCTGCACGAGTACGCCCTAAGCCTCGATGGCGAGGTGCAACAGCTGCGCGATTCGATCTCGAAAACCAAACAAGAACTCGACGCCATCAAGCCGCCGACCACGTTGGTGATGATCGAACTCCCCCAGCCGCGGATGACGTCGGTCATGAAACGCGGGAACTTTCTCGATCTGGGCCCCCAGGTGCAGCCAGGCACCCCCGCCGCGCTGCATCCCTTGCCAAAGCACGCGCCGCCCACGCGACTGGGGCTCGCCAACTGGCTCGCTGACGAGAATAATCCGCTGCTCGCGCGCGTCGCCGTGAATCGCTGGTGGGCCGAGCTGTTCGGTCGAGGCATCGTCGCCTCGCAAGAAGACTTTGGGGCCCAATGCGAACCGCCCACACATCCCGAGCTGCTCGATTGGCTGGCGCTGGAACTTGCCGACCACGATGGGTCGATGAAGCACCTGCTCAAAACGATCGTGCTCAGCGGCGTCTATCGGCAATCGTCGAAGCTCAACGAAACGTTGCTCCAGCGCGACCCGTACAACCTGCTCTACGCGCGCGGCCCGCGATTCCGGCTCCCGGCCGAGACGATTCGCGACAACGCCCTGGCTGTCGCCGGTTTGTTGAGTTTGAAACAGGGCGGTCCGCCCGTTTATCCACCGCAGCCCGACGGCATTTGGCGCGTCACGGGCGAGGTGGACAACAATTACTACACGTCCAGCGGCGAAGACCGTTATCGGCGCGGGCTGTACACGATCTGGCGCCGCAGCGGGCCGTATCCCAGTTTCGTCGCGTTCGATGCGCCCGATCGATCGTCGTGTGTCGTGGCGCGAGCGCGCACGAACACCCCCTTGCAGGCGTTGACCTTGCTCAACGATCCGGTTTTTGTCGAGGCCGCCGGGGCGCTGGCTCGACGCATGGCAACTGAGGCAAAGTCGGCCGACGTCGCTGACCAGCTCGCGCTCGGCTTCCGACTACTGCTCTCGCGGGCACCGAAGGACGTCGAACAACAACTGCTCGTCGAGGTCTATCACGCCGAACTCAAGACCTATCAGGCCGACCCCGCCAAGGTCCGCAAAGTGCTGACTGCGGCGAAGCTCGAGGCGAAGGATCGCGACGCCGCCGCGCTAGCCGCGTTGTTCCACGTGGCGAACCTGCTGCTGAATTTGGACGAGGCGATCACGAAAGGCTGATGACCCATGCATCCGATCGAAGAACTCCGCCAGGCCATCACGCGCCGCGAACTGTTTCAACGCGCCACGAGCGGCATCGGCGCCGCGGCGCTGGCCGCGCTGCTCTCCGGTGACGCCCGCGCCGAGCAAAATTCGGCCCCGTCGAACACGCCTCTGCCCACTGGGCCGCTCGCTCCCAAGGCGACCCACTTCGCCCCCCGGGCCAAAAACGTCATCTACCTGCACATGGTCGGCGCGCCCTCGCAACTGGAACTCTTCGAGCCCAAGCCACAACTCACCGCCCGAGACGGCGAACCGATCCCGAAAAGTTTCATCGAAGGAAAACGCTTCGCGTTCATTCAGGGTGAGTTGAAGCTGATGGGTAATCGCTTCCAATTCAAACCGGCCGGCAAGTCGGGGCTCCCGCTCTCCGAAATCTGGCAGCATCTCCCCAAGGTCGCCGACGAACTGTGCATCGTGAAGACCTTGCACACCGATGAATTCAATCACGGCCCGGCACAGTTGTTCATGCAAACCGGCTTCGGACGCTTCGGCCGTCCCAGCGTCGGCTCCTGGGCCACCTATGGACTGGGAACCGAAAACGCCAACCTGCCGGGTTTCGTCGTGATGATCACCGGCAAGGTCGCCGGTGCCGGCGCGAGCCTGTGGGGCTCGGGCTTCTTGCCCACCGTCTATCAAGGGATCGAGTTCCGCACTAGCGGCGACCCGGTGCTGTTCCTCTCGAACCCCGCGGGCATCACCGGCGACGACCGGTCCCGAACAATCGACGCGCTGGCCAAGCTAAACCGCGTACAGTTGGCCGACGTGGGCGACCCGGAAATCGCCACGCGGATCGCGCAGTACGAGCTGGCCTTCCGCATGCAGACCTCCGTGCCCGAACTAATGGACTTCAGCGACGAGCCCAAGCCCATTCAAGAACTCTACGGCACCACGCCCGGCAAGGCGTCGTTCGCCAATAACTGCCTGCTCGCGCGGCGGTTGGTCGAGCGGGGCGTTCGCTTCGTGCAGTTATACGATGCCGATTGGGACCATCATGGCAGCGTCGCCACGAACATCTCACGCAAAGTGAAAGACGTCGACCAGCCGATGGCGGCCTTGATCGCCGACCTGCGGCAACGCGGCATGTTGGACGACACGCTCGTCGTCTGGGGAGGCGAGTTCGGCCGCACGCCCATGGCACAAGGCAAATCGAACGACGACAAACCCAACGCCCAACCGGGCCGCGATCATCACAAAGACGCCTTCTGCGTGCTGCTCGCTGGCGGCGGCGTCAAAGGGGGCACCACCTACGGCGAGACCGACGAGTTCGGATTCAATGCCGTTCGTGATCCGATGCACGTCAACGACCTCCACGCCACGATCCTGCATCTGCTGGGCCTCGACCACGAGCAGTTGACGTTCAAGTTCCAAGGCCGCAACTATCGCCTGACCGACGTTGCCGGCAAGGTCGCCACGAAGCTGCTGGCCTAATCACTTCCTCGCCCATCGTGGCGCATCGGTCGTCGTCACCTCCAACATGAGCCCCCGGCGATAGTGAAGGGATGAAACGGGGATGAACTATTTACTTCTCCGCTCACGCGCTGGGAGTGGGGCGTGGGATGGCGCGAGGGTGATGGATGAGGCGAACGTACAGAACCCCCGGCGTACGCTGCGTTGCAGCTATCGCCGGGGGCTAAATGATGGAGGCGATGTTGGGCGATGCGCCACGATCGGCGGCAGAGCCGCCGGAGCGTGAGTTCGGAGTTATCAACCGTGTTTAGAGCCGGTCCGTCTCGGA
>CAZZBK010000244.1:0-4835 GCA_964652155.1 uncultured Planctomycetaceae bacterium
GAGCCGTCGATGGGAGGCGAGGACTTTAGCGAGTACGGACTGGCCGGCGTGCCGATCTTCATGTATTGGGTCGGAACGGTCGAGCCGCAGCGCCTGGCCGGCTATCGCCGCGTGGGACAGATGCCCCCCTCGTTGCACTCGCCGGTGTACTATCCCGACGCCGAGCAGACGCTCCGCACCGGGCTGCTCACGATGATTTCGGCCACGCTGGATCTGCTGAAAGTCCAGCCATGAGTCGACGCGGTTGGGCGTGGCTGCTCGCGGGGCACGTGGTCGCCATCGCCTTGGTCTGGGGTCCGCTCTACGCGGTTCGCGGCCGTGTGATCGTAGCGTTCAACGCCCCGGCCGCCGTCGAGGCCTGGCAGCAATGGAAGACCCGGACCGAGGAGCTGTCCGAGCGACCCGGCCCGGTCGAGCGACGGACCGTGAAGGTCAACGAGCCGCCCCTGTTGTTGATTTTTCGCGATCACTTTCGCGCCGTGCTGCTCGTGAGCGCCGCGATCGGCAGCTTTGTCTACTATTTTGTGGCGATGCTGATCCGTGGTCACCGCCGGGCTCAAAAGTCGACCAGCGATCGAACGATTCGAGCGCACTCACCCGCGGCCTGACAGGGAATGGGTGCTAGCAAATGCGAAAAATCCGTGTTTTTCTCAGCTAGCCTCTTTAACCCGCCTCCCCCTCGCGGTATTATCTAGACACTTATCGTTGCCAAAAGGGGGGCGGCTCTTCGCAAGTTCATAGCTAAGGAATGTGTTCTGCATTCCTGCGAAGACCAGCCCTCGACGATCTTATCTATTCGCAAATTCTTGTTAGGCGTCATGGTGCGCACACCAACCGTGTACGGGAACGATTCCCGCGACATGTCGACCATTGCATGGTCGCATGGCCCGCGCGGTTGTCGCTATTCGTGTCATCGTGCTTGCCCAACCACGAACGACGACATCACTGTCATCCTCGCGGGACTCCAGCCGGAGAACGACCATGATCCGCACACAAGCAGCCGTGCTCGATGCTCAAGAGGACCCCGTGGCTAACCCCTCCGATCCGCAACTGCATTTGCCCAACGACGCAATCCATGACATGGTCACGGTGCTCAAGTTGCTCAGCGACGAGACCCGGCTGCGCATTTTGTTCTACCTGATGCAACGCCAGGAGTTGCACGTTCGGGCGTTGTGTGGGCTGCTCTCGCAAAGCCAGCCGGCGGTGAGCCATCATCTGGCCTTGCTGCGCAACGCGACACTCATTGCCCCGCGCCGGGATGGCAAGCACAACTACTATCGAATTCTGCCGGACAAGTTCCAGCAGTTCATTAACCTGTTGTTTGCCCATGCACCCGGCCAACCGACGATCCGCTTCGAGGACTATCTTCGCTCGCACTTGGACGGCAACGGTCAGCCCCAACCTTAGATTTCGAGCGCAAACCGCTCCAATCGCGGAATCTCGAAGCCGTATTGGTTCAGCAGCGCGTGCCGCGCGTGCGTGAAGGCATTGTTGCCGCTCTTATGTGTGATGGTCTCGACCCAGACCGGAATGTCTTCCTGCCAGTGATTGGTAAACGTCGTGCTCGGCCAGCGGTGCAAGTTCAATTGCCCGCGACGCTCCAGGGTCAGAGCCGAACAGTAAAGTGCCGCCTGATCGAGCAGCCAGGTGGGGGTGGGGCCAAACAGGTTTTGCACGGTCATCGCCTCGACATGCGCGGCGAACCGGTCAGCGGCGCTCGTGCTTTGCAGGGCCACCAAGGCGGCCGAGAAACGATTGGCAAACATGTTGAATGGAAACGACACCAAGGCCACGTCACTCGACGCGCACGCGCTTAACAACACGTTCAGGTCCTTGCGCACCAGCAGGTCGGCGTCGGTCACGATGATCGGGCGATTCGTCCGGCGACGCAACTCGGCCGCCACGCAGTAGCGAACGCACGCATAGTAAACACGCTGCAACATCCGCCTCCGGGCGTCGCCATGCTCAAAACTGAATGTCACCTTGCGCGACGAACAAATCGCCCGTAATCGCTCGCAATCGCTCAGCGTATCCTCGACGGGGTCGACCACGTGAATGTGAATGTCGAGCCCGGGCGAGGTCTCGTGCAGGCTGAGGATTTGCGCCACGCTGTAGCGATGAAAATACTTGGCGTCGGCGCAGCACAGCACCACGGGAGGACCATCGACCGCGACTCTCTCCAGCCCGTCGGTCACAGCGCGGTTGCGAAACGCGGGCAGTTCAGAGTCCGGCAGATCCAGCGTATCGAACCGGAAAATCGATACTTCGGCACGGCAGTTTTTCTCGAACAGCGCCTCGCTCAGCAACAGGTAGCCATGCATCCGCTGAGGAATGGCCAGCCGGGCAAACTGCTCGGCGGCGTCGTAGTCGGCGACCTGAGCGCTAAGTCGCGACATCCAGTACACCGCCGCATGGGCCAAGTCGGCCGACAGGCCATTGGGCAGCAACGAACTGATGATATGCCGCGCCAAGCGCACCTCGGCCTCGTCCGGATGACGATCCAGCAGCCAGGCCTCGACGACCAACAGCAGGCCGTCGTTGGTCAGCCCCTTGATCATGGCCAAGTCGATCAACCAGCTTCGCTTGTCATCGACCGACAACGGACGCATGAGTTGGCCGAATTGCACATAGGCGTCGCGGAGCGTGGGCATCCATCGCAGGGCGTTGAGCAACTCCGATTTGGCCGCGTCGGTCGCACCAGTATCGGCATGGATCATGGCGCGCGTCACGCTGAGCGGGGCATGGTCGCTCTGCCGCGACTCGGCTCGCAACAGCAACTGCCGCGCGCGGTCGTATTGCCGCAATCGCCGCGCGAGTTGCGCCGCGTTGATCAAATAGTCGACGCTGTCGCCGTCCAACTCGATCGCCCGCGCAAGCGCATCCTGCGCCGCGTGCAGGTCGTCGAGCCGCAGCGCAACCACCCCCAGGGCATTCCAGGCGAGCGCGCTGCCGGGGTCGAACTCGGTCCCCTGCCTGAAATGCTCACGCGCATCGGCCAGTCGCTCGCCTTCGAAGGCGGCCACCCCAGCCAGGTACCAAGCCGCTTTTTGATTCATCACAGCCCTCGTCATGTTCACTTGATCCGCCCATGCTGAACCGAACTACACATCCTCATCGATGGGCGTCGCGCCGCTCGGGGGCGTCCCTCCGCCGCGACGAATGTAGCCGGCGCGGTGATGCGCGTATTCGGATCGATCGGGCTCGCTCTCGTCCACGGCCGTGGCGCCGCGACAAACCTGCTCGAACTTCCGTTGCAGATACGCTCGACACCAGCCGCAGCCCGTCCCCGCGCCAAAACACTCGCTCAACTGACTGGCATGCCGCGGCTGCTCGACCCGCAAAAAGTTCAAGACTTTTCGCTTGGTCACATGAAAGCACAGGCAGACTTCGTCGTCGAGTTCCATGCGTTATCCGTATTGCAAGCGCGTGGGTGCCGCGCGTTGAATGGGCACGTCGAACAGCATCGGCCGATCGCCGCGCAACGAGGCGCTCACGCGCTCGGCCAGTTCATCGGGCTCGGTAACGCGCTGCGCTTCGACCCCCAACGAACGCGCCAAGCTCACCAGATCAACCTCGGGACCCACCAGGTCGAGCCCCAGGTACTGCCCTCGCTTGGCCGACGGCAATTGCAATTGCTGCGCGCCGATTTTCAGAATCTGATACTGGGCGTTGTTGCAGACGACGAACGTGACGGGAATGTTGTACTTGGCCGCCGACCAGAGCCCTTGCACGCCGTACATCGTGGCCCCCTCGCCGAGCAGCGCCAGCACGGGACGCTCGGGCCAGGCCAGCTTCACGCCCAGCGCGCAACCCAACCCCCAGCCCAACGACCAGCCCCGGTGACCAAAGTAACCCGTCGTGTTTTTCAACGCGCCCAACCGCTCGAACGTGGTGTTCGTGGTCGTCACGGCCTCTTCGATCACGGCCACGTTGTCGGGCAGAATCCGGGCCAGCGAGGACATCAACCCCAGCGGCGTCAGGGGACGAATTTCGCGCTGCTCGTCGATTTGCTTGAGCAACGAGTGCCGCGCGGCCTGATGCTGCGCCGTTCGCGCGCTACAACGGCGCGAGACCGACACGCGCTGCTCGGCCGTCAGGGTCCGCGAGAGTTCGTCGGCCAACTCGCTGAGCCCAGCCTGCGTGTGTCCCCACAGTCCCACCTCGACCGGATAGTTCTTGCCGATCTGCCAAGGGTCCTCGTCGAGATGCACGATCTTGATGTGCTCGGGCACCGCACGCGAGGGCTCGAAATATACATAGAGCCGCAATAAATCCATGCCCACCACAAACAGTACGTCGAACTCCTTGAGCCGCTCGCGGACTTCAGGAGCCCACAGGGGCAAACCTTGACTGTAAAGCGGGTGATCGGCCGGAAAGCCCAAGCGCCCGTGCGTCGTGCCCGACTCGCTCATCACCGGCGCGCCGAGCAACTCGGCCACGCGCACCAGCGGCGCGACGCCATCCTGCTCGACCACGCGACTGCCGACCAAAATGCCCGGGTTGCGAGCGTTGGCCAACACGTGAGCCGCTTGACGCAAGGCCTCGACAGGCGGCCGCACGCGCACGTCCAATGGCTTGGCCAACGTCAGATCCAACTCGGCCAACTCGGCTTGCAAATCCATCGGCAGCGACATAAACACCGGACCCGTCGGGGGCGTGAGCGCGGTTTGCATGGCGCGGCGCAGGGCGGCCGGCAAGTCTTGCACGCGCTGCACCTCGACCGCCCATTTGGTCCAAGGCTCGGCGACGCGGACCATGTCGCTCCAAAGGATCGGCTCCTCGAAGGCCAAGCGACGATCGGTTTGCCCTGCCGTGACGAGCAGCGGCGTCCCTTC
>CAZZBK010000245.1:0-4807 GCA_964652155.1 uncultured Planctomycetaceae bacterium
GCTTCGTCAATAGAGCGCGCGTTTCGAGCGCAAAAAGCCGTCGATCACGTCTCAACGTAACATGGCGGATGGGAACGGATGCCTATACCGGGGCAACTTTGTCCCCGACCTGACGGACGGGACGTGAAGGATGACTGGGGCGCGAAAGTACACGCGCCGCGATGCCGAACAACCCCCGGCGTACGCGACGATGCGTCGCTATCGCCGGGGGCTAAATAATGGAAGCGATGTCGATCGATACGCCACGCCCGGTGGCATTCTCTGCCGGAAACACAAAGCAATCGGAGGCCTTTCAACGCGACAGCGTTCCGACATTTAGCACTTAGCACTCATCACTTAGCACTTCTAATACGCGTATTCGGTGCGGAACATCAGCGCGTCGGTCAAGGGCACATTCTCGCCGGTGCTCGCGTACCAAAGGTCGCGGCCAAAGGCGATGCCGATCTCGCTGCGGTTGGTGAGCCCCTGCACGCCGCGACGCTCATAGCCGATCGTGAAGCGGAAGTCGCGCGTGGTCACGAAGTCGTCGGCTCCGCTGGCGCGGCGGATCGCATAGCTGTTGCCCCCCAGGTCGCCGCGCAAGTACCACCAGTATTCGTCCTCGTGTCTCAAGCCCAGCGTGCCGCCGAGCGGCGACTCGACAAAGTCACGCGCGGCCTGAGGGAGCGCGAGGCGTTGCATGAACTTCGGACGTGGAAAGACCGCCTCGACTCGCGTCCTCTCGCTCGGCTCCCAGATCATCCCCACCACGGGCAGCACCGGATAATCGCGGCGGCCGAGATAGGTGGCCCCGATGACAACCTGCGTCGTCGGGGTCGACGAGTAATAGCTGACCACGCGCCCCGTCACGCGAAACGCGTCGCTGCGGCTATTGTCAAAATCGCTAAACACGCTCGGGGCATACGCCGTCTCCAGCTGCCAATGGGGCAACAGTTGATACAGCCGACCAAACTCGACAAAGGCGTGGAACAAATGCCCGGGCATGTCGGTTGTCTCGGGCCCATAGAGCAGCCGCGCGCCAAAGTGCGGCGTAATCAGCCACGGCGAGCCGAGCACGGTCCACGGCACGGCAAGCGTCCCTTCGAGCGTCGGATCGTTCTCGCCCATCTGCGAGCCGGTGCGCCCCATGATGTCGGTTTCAAGGTACCGCAACTGCTGCACCCAGGTCGGCTTGTAGGCCGGAAACTGCCAGTCGTCGCGGTGCGGCAGATCGTCGTTCCAGAACACCACCTCGGGTTGCCGCGGCTCATCAAACGCGAGCGCGGGCGCAAGCCGCTGCGGAGCGGGGAGCGGTTCGGCGGCGCCGAGAGGCGCAGGGCTGTGACCAACGAACAGAATCCAACCCAGCGCGAGGGCATCGACGATGAAGCGACGCATCGCTAATACTGGAGACCGAATCGCAGCAGCACACTATCGCCCGGGTTCACATTGGGCGTGCCGTTGCGATACAGGATCTCGCGGTTAAAGACGTAGCCGACACTCATATCGCCACGCAATCGGGTGGCCGAGATATTCTCAATGCCCAGGTACAGTCGCATATCGTTGTAGTTGACGACGTCGGTGCTGCCGTCGTCGTGCTTGATCGTCCACTGGCCCCCCCCGTACTCGCCGGAGATGTAGCCCCAGTAGTTCGACACGCCGCGCGTGAACAGGCGATGCGCCAGCTTCGGGTTGGGAAAGAGGATCTCGTAGCGGGTGTCGCCATTGGGGTTCCAGATGAAGCCGCCGGCGGGCAAGAGCTTCACGCGGTCGCGGTTCAGGTACCACACGCCCATTGCAAAGACCGCGTTGGGGGTGAGTGTAACGAGCCCCACGCCACGACCGGTGACACGCAGGCTGTTGCTGTCGGTGTACTGAAAGTCGCTGTAGACGCCGACACTCACCGAGAGATCGGCACCAAAGATCGGCGTGAACTGCGGTCGCCAGGCGGTCTCGAGGTACGCGTCATATACGCGCGACGGCAAATCGCGCGGCGGCGTGGGTGCCGGAATCGAGTCGGGACCTTGCCACCAGTTGAAGTTGAAATGGGGCGTGATCAGGATCGGCTGTTGAATCTGCCCGGCCGGAATGCCGAACGTCGCGCTCAACTCGAGCACGTTGACATCGAAGTCGTTGCCACCGTCGCCGGCAATCCAGGTGTGCTGCGCGCGGACATTCTGCATCAATCGAATCGCCTCGCGATAGTAACCCTCGACCGCGCCAAACGGGCTCGGCTGGGCATACGGGTTGCCGTAGTACGGGTTCGCCCCGTAGGGATTTGGCGCGTAGGGATTGGCTCCGTACGGGACCGTGGGGTACGCCGGAGGCGCGGTGAGCGACGGGGCGGCGAGCGAGCCGGGGTCGGCATACGGATCCCAGGCCGACACGCCGGGGACCGACCCCGCCGGGGGCAAATACCCACCCGGGGCGGTCGGATTGTACGGGGTCGAGTAGATCGATGGGGCCTGCGCGACGCCGTAGGAGGGTGCCGCGCCGTAGCTGGAAGCCGGTGTCGAGTAATACAGTCCGCTGGGGTCGGGTGCCGCCGAAGGAAAAATCACCCGCTGGGCCGTCGCAGGCACAAGCTCAACGAGCAGCGAGAGCCAAACGATCGCCCACGTGAGCGCTGTCCGTCGCAAATTGAGGGGGCCCGCTGGCATGGTTTCGAGACGCAAGAGTCCAAGGGATCAGCATTTTGGGATGGATGAAATATCAGTTGCCGAGCACTGGGTCAATGTCGAATCGAATCGAGCCGAGGCGATGGGTTGCAGGATCGAGCCAGATCGGTACGATACGCTCTCGTGCTAGCTTGGACCGTCAAACAAAATGGCCGGGGCCCCCTCGCCGCCGCGATTTTGTTCGACGCTCTTCATCATGCATGATGCGCCCCCCTGCCCTGCCCCCAAGATCATCACCGAAGGAGCGGTCTATGACCGAACAGCTCGTCGATCAGCAGCAACGCAAGCAAGCGATCCGCCAGCAGTCGCACGCGGCCCGTAATGCCTTGGCCGACAAAGACGCTCTGAGCCAAGTCATCTTGGACAAGTTTGTCGCGCTCGGCGAATACGCTCGGGCCCAGACCGTCATGTTCTACGTCGACGCCCGCAGCGAGGTACGCACGCGGCACTACTTGTCGACCGCGCTCGGGCATGGCAAGCGGATCGTGGTGCCCTACTGTGTCGATGGCGAGTTGGAACTGTTCCACTTGCAGAACATGGATGAGCTGGCGCTGGGCATGTACAAAATTCTGGAACCCAAAGCCGAACTGCGTGAGGTGAGCGAGAAGCGCGTGAGCGTAATCGATCTCGACTTGGTCATGGTGCCGGGCGTGGCGTTTGATCGACGCGGGGCGCGGATGGGGCACGGCTTCGGCTACTACGACAAGCTACTCGAGCACGCGCGGCCCGACGCCCCGCTGATCGCCCTGGCCTTTGAGTGCCAACTCTTCCCCGAGATTCCCACGCAGGCCCATGATATTTTCATGGACAAGATCATCACGGAGTCGGCTGTCTACACCGGACTTGGACGCGAGCATCTCGGATCGTGAGCGAAGCAGAGATCGACGACACCTACGCCGAGGCGTTCAAGAGCCTGTACGCCGAAGTGCTCATCACCGCGCGCGATCGCACGTGGTTGGACCATGCCATCGCGGCCGCCACGGGCAACGCCTCGAGCACGATCATGTGCGACTGCGAGGCGGGGCTGGACCGCTACGTAGGCCCCGGCGGCGATGAGAGCTACCCCACGCCCGATGGTCGCCCGGGTGCGGTGGTGCAGTTCCATGTGCCGCGCTTTCGCAAGGACCGTGTCGCGGCGCTCGAGCGTTCGCTGCTGATGCGCATCAGCCAGAACGTACTCACCTGCCCCACGGCTTGCTGCTTCAACCTGCTCGATACCGAGGCGTACTACAAACTCGGTCGCAAGATCGCGTTCTTCGGCGACGGCTTTCAGTTCCGCGATGTGCGCCACGGCCGACGTGTGTGGGTCGTTCCGATCCTCGGTGGCGAGTTTGTGCTCGATCGCCGCTTCGGCTACCGCGACGGGCTCATGGGGGGCAACCTCTGGTACTTCGGTCGCGATGTCGACTCGGCCCTGGCCGCGGCCGAGGCCGGTGTGCGCGCCGTGGCGCAAGTCCCCGGCGTCATCATGCCTTTCCCGGGCGGCGTCGCCGGCAGCGGCTCCAAGGCCGGCAGCCGCTACTCGTTCTCGATCGCCAGCACCTATCAGGACTACTGCCCCACGCTACGCGAGCAACTTGGAGACAAGTCGCGATTGCCCGCCGGGGTCGGTTCGGTGATGGAGATCATTATCAACGGGCGCGACCTGGAGACGATCAGCCAGGCGACCCAGGCCGCGATTGCCGCATCGCGCCAGACGAGCGGATTGCTGAAAATATCGGCCGGTAACTACGGTGGCCGGTTGGGCAAGAGCTTTATTTACTTGCGTGGCGCGCCGAGCACGACGTAACGGACGAGTGGAGCTTGCTTTAGGGACCTTGCCTGGTGCCGCGGGTGGGCTAAAATCCTCTTGTCGAAACGTCGATTTTAGACTAGTTTGATAGGTCTACCCTGATCCCGAATAGCTCAGTTGGTAGAGCAAGCGGCTGTTAACCGCTGGGTCGTAGGTTCGAGTCCTACTTCGGGAGCTTTTTGTTCCACCCTGACGCACCGCTATTAACCAGCGAGGCGTCAGGGTGGTTTTTTGCGCCCTCGTCGTGTGCTATGCCAGCGAAGCTTGAGTGAACATTTGTGAAGATCAGTTATGATCGGATTTTGCCGGTATTTTCGGTGATTCGGTCCCTGAAACCGCAGGTGCGAAAGCACCTGCG
>CAZZBK010000246.1:0-4793 GCA_964652155.1 uncultured Planctomycetaceae bacterium
ATTCCCATGTTGACCGTCGCAACCGCGGCTGCGTGACGGATTCGTTCTGCCAGAACGGCGGCGGCGTGGGCACGTGCACGAACGCGGGCGACTGCTCGGGTGGTGACGGCGCCTGTACGTCAGCGAGCAACAACCCCGCCGGGTCGGGGAAGAGCAAGGCCATTGATTTCTCCACCGCGACGGACACTCGCATCGTCGGCGTCAAATTTGAGCACTTCAAGGCCGCCGATCCGGTAGTCGCGGTTACATCGTCGCTTGTCTCGGACTCCACGCTGACGAACCCGAACACCCGGCACTACATGGCGTCGGATACACTGGCGCTTGCCCAGCTCGGGATTGGTCGAATTCCGGCGCTTACCAAGGCGATCGACATCGGCAGCTCGACCAGGCTCACCAATGGTTCATGGTGGGCCGATGATACCGCGATCTACGCAGGCGGCGGGAATACGATCCTTGGCGTTTCCGTTGGCACCGGCGGCAGTTCGTTATCCAAGTACGGCATCTCTCTCGGTAGCCAGAACGTTGTCTCTGAGTCGACCTTCAACCTCGCTGTTAAGAACGGCGCATCGCCGTCGACAGCGATCGCGATTCGCCAAGACCAGAATCGAATCATCAACAATATATTTAGTGGCGGCTTCGTCGGCGTCCGCGGCATTGCCGGCGTGAACGGCTACAATGTCACCATCGCTGGTAACCGGCTCATCGTGGTGCAGGGCACCCCTACCGGACCGTTCGTGATCTCGACTGGGGCGGGGTGGATCGTTCAGGGCAACTACGCGAACCACAATACGGGCTCGACTCCCGGCTGGTGCTCGCAGTCGAACGCGACAAACTACCTGTCACAGTGCTCGTGTACCACGAAGCAGTGCTCCGGTGGCAGCGATGCCAACAAGAACTGCGCGGTCAACGGTGACTGCGCGTCCAACGTGTGCGCCACCGTGCCGGCGCTCACATATCCGTGTGCTGCGACCGGCCTGAATGGCGGCGGCACATGCGATTCGACGGCATCTAAGGCCACCTGCGAATCGAGTGCGGTAGTGGTGCTCGGTGAGGACGGCAAATACGCCGGCTTTGATACCTTCACCCGGACGAGTTCGACTCACAACATGGTGCAGAACAACGTCCTGGCGCGAGCTGGCGGCAGCGGCGTCGAACTTGCCGATCGTACGTGTACGGGGTCGCCCGCCACGCTTGGCGGCTGCCATCAGGCGGCAGGGAGCAATCTGCGCGGTCTAGGATGTCGATGCACGGCCGATAACGACTGCATCTCCGGGCAGACGTGCTCGACGGCGCTAGCGCACACCGACACCCAGGTCCAGGGTAACTATGGATTCGTCGGCAGCGATGGGATCGTCGGCGTCGACATGCTCTTGCCGGGCGGGTCGACCATGGGTGGTGTGAACATCGCCAACAACGAGTTCAACAACTACGCAACCTGCTTCCGGTTTCCTTCCGACTCGTCGAAGATCACGGCAGATACCGTAGTATTTGACGGTAACGTGTGCTCGGGTACGACGTTTGCGCAGAACTGGTCACACAAGTGGGGATACAAGGGCCAGGCACAGCGCTCGCCTATCGGCGAGGATTCGATTGCGTCCTTCATCCATCTGACGAACAAGTCGACGACGCCCGTACAGGGCGAGGCGATGCTCGTCGGAACCACGGCGAACAACTCGACCCAGCGATCCTCAGTCAACATCGAGGGCACGATCGGGCCGAACATCGACGCCGTGGGCGTGGATGCCGCAACGAAGATCGCCGGGCCTGGCAGCGTCACAACCTGCTCGCTCCCGAGCTCGACATCGCTCACGCGCGGCGATCGGCTGAAGGTGTCGACGGGGACGAATGGCAAGTATGCCCTCGCTGCGCTCACCGACAACGCCTATGCGATCGCCCTGGAGACGGTGTCGGGCGCGTCGTCGGTGCGGTGCCTGACGGGCACGTTCCCTGCGCAGCCCGACATCGTAGTGCTCACCACGATCAGCGGCTACAGCGGGGCGGTAGGCGATCTGGTTTCGATCGACACAGCGACCGACAACCGCGTCAAGCAGACTCCCGCTGGTGCAGATACGGCGTTCGGGGTGGCCCTTGAGTCTGTCGGGTCTGCGTCGCCAATTCGCATTCAGGTGACTGGCGTCGTCCCCGCGTGCAAGGTCAAGGGCACGATCGCGCCGGGCGACATATTGGGCACTTCGGACACCGCCGGGACGCTGACCAAGGCCACGTCATCGCAGATCGGAGTGGCGATCGCGCTGGAAACGAGTAGCACGACGACGAGCAAGCTGTGTCTGCTCAAGCCCACACCGCTCACGGCAACGAGCGTCATCTACAATTCCGCAACGATGGGTTGTCAGACGCTTTCGACGACGACAAAATACATCGGGCTGTCGGGTGTGACGACGACGACGTGTGCGGGCAGCGATGGCGACGCACACCGCATGCAGTTTCCGAGTGCGTCAACGCTTAAATTCATGCAATGCACAATCTCTGCCGCTCCCGGTTCGGCCAAGTCCCGAACGTTCAACGCATACAAGAACGGAACGACAAGCGTTGCGAGTTGCCAAGTAAGCGGCACGACGGCCTTATCCTGCGACACTGGTGCATTGAGCATCTCGCTTGCCGCAAACGATAAAATCGGAATCAAGGCCGACAACACGGGCTCCGGTACGGCATCGGCTGACGGCGGATGCGTGATCACGTGGACAGTCCCATGACCGTCGAGTGGTCACCCTGCGTTATCCTCTGCGCCGGCCAGTCGAACATGGTTTCGACAGTCCCCCCGTTGTCGGAGACTGCAAACGCCCTCGCGCGCGAGTGGAAACCCGACTCGACACCCGAGACGTTCAGCGAGCGACCGACGTCGGTCACCGCGTTCACGTGCGCGGACGAGCTTGGCCTACGACTCAAGGCCCAGGTCGACTACGTGCTGCTCGCCACGTCGGGCACTTCGATCGCGAAGTGGCGAGCGAGTGGGCCGCAGTTCAAGCGCAAGGTGGCGAAGGCCGCGGCTGCGGGCGTCAGGCCGAAAGCCGTTTTCTGGTGGCAGGGAGAGTCCGATCTCGACGAGTACCACCTGTACGCCCAGCGCTTGACGGGCCTGATCGCGGAGTGGCGCGAGGCGTTCGGGGTTCATGATCTGCCGTTCATTGCGGTGCACCTGTGGGGTGGGCCTGCGCCCTACTCCGCCGACGAGCTCGGGCTACGTCGCGCCTTCGAGTACGCGGCGGAGGCGGTCGATGGCCTGCATCTTGTCGACGTGTCCGACATGGCCCACTGGGCGCGGCACCCGAGCGGAGCTGTGCGCAGAGTAGTCGCGCGGCGGGCGGCGCGGTTGATTCACGAGATCATCGGAGGCTGAGATGCTCGTTACCCAAGCGCGCTACGACGAGGGAGCTACGGGCGATTTCAGCGCCACGTTGAAGGATGAAGACGACGTTGCCATCTCCCTCGCGTCCATCTCGGCGCTGACGCTCACGCTCAAAAACGCGACGACCGGGACCGTCATCAACTCCCGGTCTGCCCAGAACGTACTGAACGCCAACAACGTCACCGTACACGCGACAACCGGCGCTCTCCTGTGGGAAATCCAGCCGGCCGACACGACGCTCGAGGTATCGAGCGAAAGCGTCGAAGAGCACACGGCGGAGTTTGAGTTGACGTGGGCTTCGGGCAAGAAACAGAAGCACGTGCACGTGCTTCGATGTCAGCGTACGACGCACACGGCACTGTGCGTGTTCGACGACGTGAAGCTCTGGGCGAAGGACATTGCGGATTCCAACCAGCTGTTTGTCGAGCGGCTGATCGATGCGTTCACAAAACGAGCCGAGAACGAGAGCCATCGGGCGTGGCGAAAAGCGACGGTGACGGAGTATTTCACGACACGCAGCGGGCAGTCGCAGATTCGCCTGAGTCGGTTTCCCGTCGATTCGATCACATCGATCAAAGAATCCACCAACGGCGACTTTTCGACTGCGACGGCCATGGCAAGTACGAACTACTTCCTGGATTCCTCTCGCGGGATCGTGAGGCTCCGAAGCCTGACATTCACCGAAGGCCCCGGCGCCGTGCAGGTCGTCTACACCGGGGGCCTTGCGCGCGACGTGTTCGCTGTCCCTGCCGACCTGCGCCAAGCCGCCGCCAAGCAGGTGGCTTTCGAGTTCCAGCGCAAGAAGCAGCTGGGTGTAGTGTCGATGTCTACAGAGGGGGCCTCGGTGTCGATGGAGCTCGAGCGCGACCTCTTGGCAGACGTCAAGCGCACCCTCCAAAACTATTCGCCGGTGCTCTGGTGATTCGCCTGGATGTGACGGGAGCCCAGGAGATCGAGCGCCTTTTCCGTGGGGCACGGGGGAGGTTCGAGCAGGGGCTTGGCAAAGTGCTCAATCGCCACGGTGCGATCATGGCGCGCAACGCCATCAAGCGAGCTCCGGTCAAGTCGGGGCAACTGCGGCGCAGTATCCAGCACGTTGTCGAGGATTCTCGTTCTTTGCGCGTCGGGATCGTGACTCCAGACAAGCCGCTGGTCTATGCCAGAATCCGAGAGTTCGGTGGGACGATCACGGGCAAGCCGACGCTGTGTTTCCCGCTTCCTGGGGTGAGGGGCAAGATCGTCACGGCATCGGGGGTTGGGGGCGTGCGAGCAAGGGACGTGATCGCCAACCCGCAAGCCTATGGCTACTCGTCGACGTTCCTCTCGAAGTCCGGGCGAGCGATCATGGGCAACCCGATCGGGGGCGGACCCCCCGAACCACTGTTCGCTCGAGTGCATTCCGTCACGCAGAAGGGCACACCGTACC
>CAZZBK010000247.1:0-2599 GCA_964652155.1 uncultured Planctomycetaceae bacterium
TCGTGGAACAGATCGTAATGGCCCGAGCACTTCCAGACCTGCGGGTGCATGATGATCGTGCAGTCGATGCCGGTCATTTCGTAGGTGCTGGGCGCGCCGCTCTGGACCGTCAGCTCGTCGTGACCCGTGACCATGTCGCGCCACCAAGCCTCCTTGATGTTCCGCTTGAGCTCGACCCCGAGCGGACCATAGTCCCAAAAGCCGTTGAGCCCGCCGTAGATTTCGCTCGACTGAAACAGAATGCCGCGGCGTTTGCAGAGCGAAACGAGTTTGTCCATGTCCATGATGGGAAGTGCTAAGTGCTGAGTGCTAAGTGATAAATGGGGAACGGACGCTGGGTGCTAAGCGCTTATGTGGATAGCGAGAGGAAGGGAACGGCAGTGGTCTACTGTCTTCATTCATCACTTATCACTTCGCACTTATCACTTTTTACAACAGAAATGTTTTGGCGATCGCAAAGTATAGAACAATTCCGGTGACGTCGACGAGACTGGCGATCACCGGGTTGCTCATCAAGGCGGGATCGAAGCCGGCGCGCTTGAGCGCGAGCGGCAACAAGGCCCCCACCAGATTTCCCCAGAGCACGATCGCTGACACGGCCGAGCCGACGGCCAGCATCAGGGGCACCGATTCGGCCGAGCCCATTTTTGAGCTGGGAATGAGCCAGGCCCGCACGACGCCGAGCAGACCCAAGCCCAGCCCCAGCGAGATGCCCATGCCCACCTCGTGCAGCAACACGCGGAACCACTCGCCGGGGGTCAACTCGCCCAGCGCGAGCGAGCGGGTGATGAGGGTCGCCGACTGCGAGCCGCAATTGCCGCCGGCCGAGATGATGAGCGGCACGAAGAACATGAGCACCGGCAGGGCTTGCATCTCGGCCTGGAAAAATTCCATCGCCTCGGTCGTCAAGAAGCCGCCGACAAACAAGATGGCCAGCCACATGCCCCGTTTGCCCACGAGGGTCAGAAACGGCGTGCGCAGGTAGCTCTCTTCGAGTGGTTCGACGCCGCCGAGGCGCTGCACGTCTTCGGTCGCTTCGTCGACAATCACGTCGATCACGTCGTCGTGCGTCACAATGCCGACGAGCCGATGCTCCTGATCGACGATCGGCAACGCGAGCAAGTCGTACTCCATCAGCTTCTGGGCGACCACTTCGCGATCGTCGTCGATATGGGCCGAGACGACCTCGTCCTGCATGATGTCGGCCACGCGCCGCGAGGGATACGCCAGGATCAGATCCTTGAGCGACACGCAGCCGATCAGGTGTCGATTCTCGTCGACGACGAAGCAGACGTAGATGGTCTCTTTGTTGGGCGCTTCGCGACGCAGATGCTCGAGCGCCTCGGCGACGCTTTCGTCGGGGCGCAAGGTCGCGTAGTCGCTGGTCATGACGGCGCCGGCGGCCGTGCCGTCGCGGTAGGCCGCGAGTTGGCGGATGTCTTCGCGCTCGGCCCAGGCGAGCAGCGGCATGATTTGCTCGACGCGCTCTTGCGTGAGGCGATTGATGAGGTCGGCCCGCTCGTCGTGCGACATGTCGGTGAGCAGCCGCGCGAACAGGGTCTTGTCGATCGTCTCGGCCACGCCGTCCTGCAAGGGGGCATCGAGATAGGTGAACACCTCGGCCGCCTCGCGCCCTTCGAGCAGACCGATCACGAAACTCACCTCGGCGGGCTCCAGGTCGTCGAGCAATTCGGCGCTCTCGGCCGGGTGATGACCGAAGAAAAAGTCGCGCAGCGCGTCCTGATCGCCTTCGGCGACCAGCTCTCGCAAGTCAGGAGCTATTAGCGGGTTGCGCATAAATTGAGCGACGAGAAACACGAACAGAGAAGCGCCTACAGCGGCAGCCAATCGACACGCCCTGTGGGCGAAACGGTCAGCATACTCGGCTCGGCTAGCTCTTGCCAATGCCCTGCTCCGATCGGCTCGCTGGCGATGAGCAGGGAGTGAGCGTCCAAGGCACACGAGTGCAGCTCATATTGCCAACGGGTGGCCCACAGGTGCCGGCCATCGCTCACGATGAAGTTGAGCTTCGTCGCGCCCCGTTCGCTGTCGGAGCCCGGGGCCTCGGCCGACCAGTCGGCCAAGTCGCGAACGAGACCGGCGAGCACCGCCGCGACCTGGGCCGAGTCGTCGGCCCCTTGGGCCACGTTGACCCCGGCGCGCTCGAGTCGCGCGAGCAGCATGAGCAGGGCCAACTGGCTGTCGGTCGTTCCTTCGCGATGTTTCAGCCACGCGGCGGCGTCGGCCTCGAGCCGCGCCACCACACCGTCCCAGCGCTCGACGGTGCCGTTGTGCATGAACATCCACGGGCCCCAGGTGAATGGATGGCTGTTATGCACGTCGCTCGCTCCGACCGACGCTTGACGCACATGCGCAAAGGCGATGCGGGACCGCACCTGCTCGACCGCACCGCGAAATGCCGCATCGTGTTCGACGGCCTGCACGCTGCGGACGACGCGCGGCTGGCCGTGTTCGTACGAGCCAACGCCCCAACCGTCGTCGTGTCGCTCGCCGTGGCAGTCACCACAGCTTTGGCGCACGAGCGCGTTCGGCTCGTCGAGCACCCAACGAGCGATGCTTTGGGGCTCCGTCGAAACGA
>CAZZBK010000247.1:2699-4766 GCA_964652155.1 uncultured Planctomycetaceae bacterium
GCGACGCGGAGCGGAGCGCGTGACCTTCGCAGCGAGTGGACCGTATCGCTCACGTTTACGCGCTCCGCTTCGCGTCGCGGCTAACGGACGAATTTTATTCATCCCTCATCCCTCATCCCTCATCCCTCATCCCTCATCCCTCACCCTTTTCCCATCCGTGTTCATCTGTGGTTTCCTCTCCGCCTTCCTCATTCGCCACACCGTAATACGCCTGAGCAACCAGACCGGTTCGCTGTTGAACGAGCGCCACAATGCGATCGACTTCGGCGTTGGTGAGCGGGGCGACGAAACTCTCGGCCGGCTGACGCGCGACCGTGTAGACTTGAATGAGCTTGAGTTGCCCACCGGCGGCGGTGATTTCGTTGAGGCGATCGCAGTACGCCAGCAACTCGGCTTCGCTCGGCGGCTCGCCGTGGATGCGCATGAACAGCGATTGAATGACCAACGGGCGGAGCTTGGCGGCGGCGGTGATGTTGTCGAGCACCTGCCGGAACGGAATCGAGGTCCGCTCGACGAGGTGGTAATAGGCATCGGTGCCCGCCTCGAGCTTGGCCCAAATCTCGCCGTGGTTCGCGTCGAGGATTTTTAGTCCCCGTTCGACCACCGGTCGATGGAGCATGCTGGCGTTGGTGATCAGCACGAGCTTGAGGTGGTCGAGACTGTGGCGACGCTTCACCTCGGCACATTGGGCGATCAGCTCGTCGAAGTTTTTGTAGGTGGTCGGCTCGCCATCGCCGCTTAAGGCAATGTCGTTGAGCCGCCGCAGCGCCGGCGGCGTGGCTTGGAACTTGGGGTGCTCGAAGAGTTTGCCCGAGGTGACCAGCATGAGCATGTGGTCGAGTTCGTCGAGCAGTTGCGCGCTGTCGACGAAGGTGGTTTCGGAGTGCTCGACGCGATTGACTTGGCAGTAGATGCAATCGAAGTTGCAGATTTTGTCGGGGTTGAGATTCACGCCGATCGAAATGCCCGCGCTGCGCCGCGACACGACCGGGTAGACGAAGCGATTGTTCTCGAACGAGCGTTCGTGATGAGTGAACAGCGCGGAGTCAGGCGTCGACATGATCGGAGCCACGCGCGTGAACGTTGAGCTGCGCCAATTAGAGCTTGTGCAGTTCGGTGAATTCATCGACCGAGATCGTCGTGAGCGAGCCATCGTCGAGCTTGAGCACGATCAGGTCGCTAAATACTTTGTCGTCGGCATTGCGGCGAAAGTGCAGGCCGTGGCGACGACGCTCGATACGGTCGACCGTGCCGCGGGTGGTCGAGTTCCAACGCTGCTGGCCGACTTTCACTTCGTGGACAACCTCGATGCGATCGCCGCTCTGCAGGTTGTTGACCTGCGCGCGGGTCGTGACGTCGTAATGGTTGGTGAGCGTCGTGTTGTTCATGCCGAGTATTGTCGCGTTTCGACCACGACGAGGCAAGGGTAGTTACGATGCGTGACTGGGAATGTAACCACAGATGAACACGGATAAACACAGAACGGAGGAGAAGTAGCGGAGTGTTCGCTAACAAGTTAGCGATACTCCTCCACCCATCCTCTCTTCATCAGTGGCCATCCGTGGTTACAGTCTATTTTCAACTTAGGGCGTCTAACAAAATGGCAGCAGAGAGGGGGACAGTCCCATTTTTCTCGGCGGCCCTCGAAAAATTGGAACAGTCCCCAGCCATTTTGTTAGACGCTCTTAAAACGTGTATCGCGACAGACTTAGGGTACGCACCCCGCGATTTACACTTCCTTGGCGTTGATCCAGGTCATCAGGCGGCGCAATTGCTTGCCGACGATCTCGAGGGGATGGTTCCGCTCGCGGCGACGGATCGCCTTGAACGACGGGGCGTTGGCCTTGTTCTCGAGCAGCCAGTCACGGGCAAATTGGCCCGACTGGATCTCGTAGAGAATCTTCTTCATCTCGGCCTTGGTCTGCTCGGTGACGATCCGCGGGCCGCGGGTGTAATCGCCGTACTCGGCCGTGTTCGACACGCTGTAGCGCATGTAGTTCAGGCCACCCTGATAGAACAGGTCGACGATCAGCTTCAATTCGTGCATGCACTCGAAATAGGCCATTT
>CAZZBK010000248.1:0-4741 GCA_964652155.1 uncultured Planctomycetaceae bacterium
CGGGCCTATCCTTTGAGTGACTTGTGGACGTTGAACGAGTGCCGAATCTGAGCGGCGCGAGCCGCCGACTCTGCGCTTTTATAGTAGATTGCCGCGCCGTTCTTTGCTGCCACGTTGCAGCCATCGACCCAAGCGCGCCAAGGGCGCTGCAAATACGGAATGCGGTCGATGCGCAGGCCGTCAGCGTGACACCATTCGTCGTCGCTGACTTTCGTCCAGCCTGTCGCGATCAAGCTCATGGCGGGGGCCTCATTTCTTATCGGCTGGCGGGGTCGGAAGCGGCATCCAGTGCGTCGCGTATCCGTGGCAACTCATGTTTGATACGATGTCGCCGTTTGATAGCTGCGTGCGTTGACCGAAGGATGCAAAACCGACCTCCATCGTACCGTCTGGTGACCACATCAGAACGCGCACCTCATGCGGTGCGGTGTCAATTGGGTTCCACACGCCGCAGCCGGTGCGGGCGTTGATGACGGCATCGGCGTAGCCGCACGCTTCCTCCCACGGGTTGTTCAGGTTGCTGTGATCCCCGATGTCGGCGCCGACAATGGCAGCAAGCCGAGATGCCAATTCGTCCGCCCATTCCTGAGCGTCGTCGCGCTCAGCAAGCATTTGATCGCAGTGCTTGCAGTCCTCGTCGCTCATGCTCGGGCGGTTCCTTCGGTTGAACTGCATCTGGTGTGGAAGATAGCAAACTCATGCCTTGAAGGCAACGCTTATTGAGTGTATGTTGCGGAAATGGTGGATAACACGAACATCGTTGGCTTCATCCGCAAGAACGACCGGCGCACGCTGGACGTTCAACGCGCGGCCATGCATCGCGCGAAAATCAGCCGCGTCTATGAAGACCTGAGCTTGTGCATTCGCCAGCGTCGGCAGGGGCGCGGCGACGTGGTGGCAGTGCATCGGGCCATGGTGCTGGCCGACCCAAAGGACCGGCGAAAGCTCGGCGGGATGCGGGCATCGTTTCGGGCGCATCTCGACTTGTTGGAAGATGCCGGCGCCGTGGTGCTGGAGCTGGACACGGGATTGACCACGGCCACGCCGCGAGACCGCGACACAATGATCCGCGCGGCCGAGGACGAGTTGGGCCGAGTGCGGCGCTACTCCAAGACGGGCAGGCCGGTGCGCGTATGGGGAAAAGACGAACTGGCCGTGATGCGGCTGCACTGGTTTAGCCGCGAGCACGCGACGAATAAGGATGCTGTGGCCGCGATGGTGGCGGACGGCGTGCGCGTCTCGGCTAGTCAGGTTTACAAGGTGTTGGGCAAGTCCGGGCGGGAACTCGGACCCAAGAAATAGGAGCGGCGGGGGAAGATGCGAACGCAAGCCGAGCATGATCGAGCCATCCCGTTGCGAACGAAGATGATCGATGCGCGCAACGGGCTCGGCCTATCTCAGAAACAATGGGCCGAGCGCCTGGAGTGCTCACCGCAATACGTCTGCGATCTGGAGGCGGGCCGCCGCCTCGGGTCCGTCGAGATCGTCAATCGTATCTGCGACCTGTTATCAGCGACGGACGCGAATCGTCGAGCGTGGCACAAGGCCGGCGCCCGAGCCCACGGCTGGCAAATCGATTGAGAGCAAGGGAGCGAGCCGCCGATGGCCAATCTATACGATGAAGGAGGCCGGCAAATCATGCACGGCGACGTGCTCAAGGTGTTCCACTTCACGGGCGCTCGGCGCAAGCGCCACTATATGTATAAGCAGGCTCGCGAGACGGTCATGCTCGGCGGCGGCGACCCCAAGCCTTTTCTCAAGATCAGCCACCTCAACAAGGCTGACGAGCACTACCACGAGCGCGAGGACGGACGCACTCTGGTTGGATACGAGATCGTGCAAAGTGGCACCGACGAACTGGAGCGCCGCGCGCGGGTGTCGGACTATATCGCGCGCACTGCCGCCGAAGTCCGCGCCGAAATTCGTGATCGATAGGAAGGAGCCGGTAGAATGAGCGCGCCAGAATGCCCACACTGCAAAGGCACATGGGCAAATCATGCTGAAGGGTGCCGCTGGGACCGCCTCTCCGAGGCCGAAGCGCGACCAGTCCGGGATCTTGGCAATTCTATTGGCTTCGGACGACTGATGCAGTTGGTCGAGCAGGAGTGGCGCGCGTTCGCGATTATGAACGGCACCGAGGGCAGCGAGCACACGCGAGGGCCCTGCGCTGCGATGATGGTTCCATGCGGCTGCCGAGACAGCGAGCCACGTCGCTCGTGGTACAGCGATGACGACATGGTGCATTGCGACTGGTGCTGCGGCGCCGGTCGCGTCACCGAGCGCGTCAAAGCGGAAATGCTGAAGCAATTCTGAGGAGGGGCACATGATGAGCAACGGAGCTTGGGCGGTGCTCAAGCAATTGAAGCAGGGCGGTGTGTGGGACGGTGATCTGATCGACAAGGCTGGCCGCACGGAGCTGATCAACAAGGGCCTCGCGCGCCGCGACCGCAAATTCAATGACGGCCCGTATGCCGGTTGCCAGATCAACGAACTGACAGAGGACGGCGCCAAGCTGGCCATGGTTTGCATCGAACTCGACAATCAGTACGGAAAAGCCAACTGACTGCAGAGGAGCGATCGTGAAACGGGTCCACATACAGCGCTTTGGCCCGAACTACGTCATGGCCCGCATGGTGCGGTGGCATGTGCCACGGATGGGCGCTGTGGATGATGCGGCGTCAAATTTCGAAACGGTCGCCGACAAGCGGTACTCGAAGCGCGGCATGAGGTCGAAACGTAGGCTGAGACGAATCGCGACGCGCACTATTTTTCGTCTCCGCGAGAAGGTGATGCCAAAACGACCAACCGAATAGATGGAGCGACGACGATGGGGACCGTTACGAGCATCAGGCGCAAGCCACGGCCACTGCGCAAGACCTATCAGCCCGACGCGCCATATGTCGTGCAGCGCGAGGATGGCGACGATGGCGCGATCCGATACGAGATTTTCGACGAGCGCCCGGACAGCTATCGGTATGTCTGCGCGACCGATGACGATGCAGGCGCCAACCCATCGGCCAAGCAAGACGCGGAGTTGATCGCGCGCGGTCTCAACATGCTAGTGCAGTACGGGCTAGAGCCGAAACTGATCAGCAAGGAATAGGAGGCGGGTACGGATGATGAGACTAATGAGCGAGGCGCCGACTGACGGAACGCATTTTCTTGCGCTGGAGCGCATCGGCATTGAAGGCACGTCCGATGAAGTCTTGGAGTGGCGCGAGATTTGGTTTGAGCCGAAGAAGTGGTTTCTCGGTGGTCAGTCCGTGTGGCGCGCACAGGCGGGCGAGGCCCAGTTTGGCGAGGACTGTTTTGTCGGGTGGCTGCCATTGCCGCCGAAATCATGATTGGAACCCGAGGAGCGCGGACGCATGAGCAATCGAACGCTACTTGAATTCAATCATGACGTGAACTGGACGAATGCGCCGAAGACGCTGCTTGGCGTGCTGGACGAGGTACGCCGGTCGATCCCGTCCGGCGACGACAAGCGCAGCGTTGATGTGCGATCACAGTTGGTCCGCCTTGGCATCACCTACGTCACCACGCGACATCATTCCGACGCGCGCATTGATGAGCAGGTTGCCGCGCTTGAGGCGAAGGTGGCCGCGCTGAAGGCCGACAAGCGCAAGCTGCTCCTGGCCGGCAAGGCCGCTGCGAGCGCGCTTGATACGCTGATGGGCGACAGCGACCTGGACGACGACAAGTCGCCAGAGTTCAAGGCGTGTCAGCGATTGAACCGCGTTATCGACGCCGTATCGAAGACTGCAAGCTGAGGAGCCGACTGGACGCCATGATCGCTGCGCTATTTGTTGAGACTGACGGCTGCTATTTCGGGCTCGACGGCGTGGACCCGTGGGACCAGGCGCGAGACGCTCGGCTGTATGCCGGACCGTGGCCAGTCGTGGCGCATCCGCCCTGCCAGCGATGGGGACGCATGGATCACGGCGGTCCGAGCGCACCACGGACGAAGACGCCGGGAGACGACGACGGGTGTTTTGCTGCCGCGCTATTCGCGGTCCAGCGGTGGGGCGGTGTCATCGAGCATCCGTGCGACAGCAAGGCGTGGCCCGCGCACGGCATCACCAAGCCCAGGAGGCACGCGGGCTGGGTGCGCGGCGACGCCTACGGCTGGACCTGCTACGTCGAGCAAGGTCATTACGGGCACATGAGCCGCAAGCCGACGTGGCTCTATGCAAGCGTGCCGAGGGACAAACTGCCAAACCTCGATTGGTCCAAGGGCGAGCAACGCCTGCATCCGACCGCTCTCGCCCGCTACGGCTACGAGAAAGCCCGCCGCATCGGCATGACGGCGATGGTCGGCGGCAAAGACAAGACGAAGATCAGAAACGCGACGCCCGTCGCGTTCCGGGACGTTCTGATCGGGATCGCCCGGTCAGTCGTGACCGAAACTGCAACTGCTTGAATAGGAGCGACGGAGATGTCTCAACAGGTGTTCTACACAGACGGCACGCCGTCACGCGAGATCAAGGACGATGATGAAGACGTCGAGCGCTTTGGCGGCCCGATCTCGCCTGGCAACCTGATGACGTTGCTGAACGCATGTCGCCGCAAGGGTTACGAACATCTGATCCCACACGACGTGTACGACGTGGAGAAGATGGCTCTCGAGATCAATAGCTGGCTCGTGCCCGCCGGGGGCATCGAAGCCGAAACGCCGACACAAAACTGAGGAGCCGGTAGAATGAGCGCGCCAGAATGCCCACACTGCAAAGGCACATGGGCA
>CAZZBK010000249.1:0-4549 GCA_964652155.1 uncultured Planctomycetaceae bacterium
GAGGAGCGGAGGAGCGGAGGAGCGGAGGAGCAGAGGAGCAGAGGAGCAGAGGAGCAGAGGAGCAGCGCTCTCGCGTCAGCGCCACCCCTCCACTCCTCCACCCCTCCACTTAAGTTTGCGGCCCCCCTGCCCTACTTCGCGCCGAAGACTCGCTCGGTGTTGTCTCGTAAGACCTGCGTCCCCAGCGCGACGGCGCGCTCTTCGCTCCAGCCGCGGTCGAGGACGTACTGCTCGGCGAGCACCTTGGCCAAAATCCGCTTGAACATGGCGAACTTCGGCAAGGCAAACTCCAGCTTGTACATGTCGCTGTAGTAGGCAATCTGCTTGGTCTTGGGGACTGCCTCCAGCCGTGCGGCCAGGTCGTGCTCGATGAACGTCGGTGTGTTTGAGTACCACCAGTGACCGTTGGTCACCACGTTCGGGAATATCCAGGCGTAGCTGGCCAACTCCTGGCTCGTCACGCTAGCCAACACCGACAGCGGGAACGTCACGCTCGGGAAGGCGTTGAACAACTCGCGGTACTCTATGAGTGACACCCGGCTGTCGTACAAGTCTTGCCCCTGATGCACGCCTGCCGCGTACACCGCGCGGTTGACGCCAATCATCAGATCGAACGGCAACTTGAACTCGACGCAATACTCGGCCAAGGTCCAGAAGACAAATTGGCTCAACTCGCGGCGTCGGTCGGCACAGGCGTCGAGACCCTTGGTGTAGACTTCGTTGAAGGCGGCCGTGGGATCGTTGACCTTGCTGGGAGCAAAGTCCGGCGGCAGCGAGATCGCGCACGCGCGCACGCCCTTACTTTGGAAATGCGCGAACAGCTTGCCGATCGCGCTGCGCAAGCTGGCCGGATCCTTGACGCTTAGTCCGCTGGCCTTGTCGAGCCGCGCGCGGACTTCGCTCTTGGCCAGATGGAACACCAAGTCATCGGTTCGCAGGCACGGCACATAGAATGACGTGTCGAAGCCCGCGAGCGGATCGTCGAAATCGTTCGTCAGGAAGACTCCCGACAATCGGCTCCGCTCGAGCACTTGTCGTTCCCAGTCGGCCTGCCGCATCTTGTGGAGCGCGGCGTCGTAGACTTGCTCCCAGTTGTCGCTCGTGAGCCGATCGGCGGTCATGCCGAAAAATACCTGGCTCAACTCGACGAGCCAACTGTACTGGATCGTGTTGTCGATCGTCGGCAGGTACTCAACGAGCCGGCGGACCTTTTCTTTTGGATCGAGGCCCGGTTCTTCGATCCGGCTCTTGGGCATGCCGGCCGAGTGGCACAGCTCGGTGTAGTAGTGGTAGCCGAGGATGTCGGCCAGTGTTTTCGAGGGGGCCGCGAGCGGGTTGATGTGTGTGTGGGGGTCGACGATCGTCAGGGCGTCGAGTTGCTCGAAAATCCGGTGGCGCAAGGAGGCAGACATAGGGGGCGGCAGTGGGGTGATGGAGACGTTTGAAACGTGGATCGTGACAATCGGCCTATCGTATCGTTGCCTTCGCCGGGCGTCTATTCGTTGGCGGAGCGGGGTGATGTCGCGATCAAAAGCGGACAGCCGAAAGCCGAAAGTGGGGCGAGGTTTGATCGTACCCCCTCGACTTTCCGCTCTCGGCTTGCCGCTTTTAACCACCCAATCGCCTTCAATCCCAAAAAGCGTCACCCGTCACGAATCTCCAGCCTAGTCGAGGCGACGGGGAATTTTTATACTGATCGGTCCTGATTTCTATTTCACGTCTGCTGACTTCGTAGGATGCTGCCCCATGAGTGCCCCCCTTCGCCACGATCCCTTCGCTGCCCGTGACACGTTTGATGCCGGAAACGGTCGGCGGCTGGGCCTGTATCGGCTGGCGAAACTCGAGCAGCTTGGGTTGTGCAAGATCGCGACGCTCCCCTACTCGATTCGCATTCTGCTCGAAGCGGTGCTCCGCACCTGCGACGGCTACGAGGTGACCGAAGACGATGTGAAGGCGCTCGCCGCCTGGAAGACCGGCCCGCTCCCCGAGGTCGAAGTCCCCCTCAAGCCGGCCCGCGTCGTGTTGCAAGACTTCACGGGCGTGCCGTGCGTCGTCGACCTGGCCGCCATGCGCAACGCCATGCAGCGTCTCGGCGGCAAGGCAAGCCAGATCAACCCATTGATCCCGGTCGACTTGGTGATCGATCACAGCGTGCAGGTCGACGCCTTCGCCCAAGACTCGGCGCTCGACGAGAACGTCGACTTGGAGTTTAGCCGCAACAAGGAGCGTTACGAGTTCCTGCGTTGGGGTCAAAAGGCGTTCGACAACTTCCGCGTGGTCCCGCCCGCCGTCGGCATCGTGCATCAGGTGAACCTCGAGTTCCTGGCCAAGGGCGTGTTCGTCCGCAAAGATCGCCTCGGCGAGGTGGCCATTCCCGACTCGCTCGTTGGCACCGACAGTCACACGACCATGATCAACGGCCTGGGGGTGCTCGGCTGGGGCGTCGGCGGCATCGAGGCCGAGGCGGTCATGCTCGGCCAGAGCTTGGCGATGCTGATGCCCGAGGTCGTCGGCTTTGAAATCACCGGCAAGTTGCCTCCCGGCGCAACGGCCACCGATCTGGTGCTGACCGTCACGCAGATCCTTCGCAAGGAAGGGGTGGTCAATAAGTTTGTCGAGTTCTTCGGCTCGGGCGTCTCGACGATGCCGCTCGCCGACCGTGCGACCATTGCCAACATGGCCCCCGAATACGGCGCGACGATGGGCTTCTTCCCGATCGACGCCGAGACGCTGAACTTCCTCCGCAAGACGGGCCGCTCGGACGACGATGTCCTGCTCGTCGAGCGTTACACGCGCGAGAATCAACTCTTCCGCAGCGACGACGCCCCCGTGCCGACCTTTACCAAGGTGCTCAAACTCGATCTGAGTGCGGTCGAGCCGAGCCTCGCCGGACCCAAGCGTCCGCAAGATCGCGTGCCGCTGCGCGACATGAAGAAGACGTTCAACGACGCCCTGCGAGCACCGATTGCCAGCCGTGGTTTTGCCCTCGACGAGGCCGCCCTGAAGCGGACCGGCAAGGTTGTCAAAAACGGTCATTCGACCGACATCACCCACGGCGCGGTCACCATCGCCGCGATCACCAGTTGCACCAACACGAGCAACCCCTCGGTCATGCTCGGCGCGGCGCTGCTCGCCAAGAAGGCGGTCGAGAAAGGCCTGACGGTGAAGAGTTGGGTCAAGACCAGTCTCGCCCCGGGCTCGCGTGTCGTCACCGACTACCTGGACAAAGCCGGCCTGAGCAGCTTCATGCGGCAAATCGGTTTCCACACCGTCGGCTACGGCTGCACGACCTGCATCGGTAACAGCGGCCCGCTCCCCGATGAGGTCGCCAAGGCCGTGACCGACGGCGACCTTGTGGTGTCGGCCGTGCTCAGCGGCAACCGAAATTTCGAAGGCCGCGTCAACCCGCTCGTGAAGGCCAACTACCTGGCCAGCCCACCCTTGGTCGTGGCCTATGCCTTGGCCGGCACCACCGATATCGACCTGGTCAACGAGCCGATCGGAGTCGGCAAGGACGGCAAGCACGTGTACCTCAAGGACATTTGGCCCACCCACGAGGAGATCGCGCAAGTCGAAATGGCAGCCGTGCTCCCCGAGATGTTCCGTGCCCGCTACAACGGCGTGTTCGAGTCGAACGAGCGTTGGAACAAAATTCCGGTCACGGGCGGTGAACTGTATAGCTGGGACGCCAAGAGCACGTACATCCAAGAGCCACCGTTCCTGGCCAACTTGACCACCGAGCAGAAGACGATCCAGCCGATTCAAAAGGCCCGCGTGCTCGCCGTGCTCGGCGACTCGGTGACCACCGATCACATTTCGCCCGCCGGCTCGATTAGCCAGAAGAGCCCCGCCGGTCAGTTCCTGATCGCCCACGGCGTGCAGCCCGTCGACTTCAACAGCTACGGTGCCCGCCGCGGCAACGATCGGGTGATGACGCGAGGCACGTTCGCCAACATTCGCATTCGCAACCTGCTTGCCCCGGGGACCGAAGGGGGCGTGACCCGACACCTGCCCGACGGCGCGGCGATGTCGATCTACGATGCCGCGATGAAGTACCAGAGCGAGAAGACCCCGCTGATCGTGCTCGCCGGCGCGGAGTACGGCACCGGATCGAGCCGCGATTGGGCCGCCAAGGGGACGCAACTCCTCGGCGTGCGCGCCGTCATCGCCGTGAGTTACGAGCGCATCCACCGCAGCAACCTCGTTGGCATGGGCGTGTTGCCGCTGGAATTCTTGCATGGTCAAAACGCTCAATCGCTCGGCCTATCCGGCGAGGAAGTTTTTGATCTTGTCGGCCTCGATGACTCGTTGCAGCCGCGCAGCAAGATCACGGTTCGCGCGACGGGTCCGGACGGCAAGACGAAAGAGTTTCAAGCCACCGTGCGGATCGACTCGCCCGTCGAGCGTGACTACTACCGCAACGGCGGCATTCTGCCCACCGTCTTGCTCAAGCTGCTCAATCAAGGGATGAGGGATGAGGGGTGAGGGATGAGGGATGAGGGATGAGGGATGAAAAAGGAACGCGGCCGCGTGAGCGTGTCTCCCCTTT
>CAZZBK010000250.1:0-4534 GCA_964652155.1 uncultured Planctomycetaceae bacterium
GGCGTCGCAGGGGCCGGGGTCTTGGGCGCGAACGGGTCGCTCTCGGCCGGGGGCATCGGCGGCGGAGGGGTGCGCGTGACGCTCTCGCTCGGCACGCTCTCGGTCGCGGGGGCACTGGCCGGGACATTCGAGTTGGCCAACTGCTGCTGCTCGCGCTGCGGCGTGTTCATCACCCGGGCTTGCGTGCGGATACGCTGCAACAGCAGCCGATCGCGGCCCTGAATGCGTTCAAGCGACCGACCGGCGACAAAGGCGCTGCTGCCGGTGCGGAGCTCAAGCTGAGCGCCCGCCTGAAAGTCCTGGGTCGCTTCGTCGGTTTGTCCCAACCGCAGGCTGCTCAGCCCCCGATAGTAAAACGCTTGCGGGTCTTCGCTGCCGGCGCTGATCGCCGCGGTGAGCAATTCATGGGCCGCGCTGTAGCGACCGCGATGGAAGGTATGAATGCCTCGGCTGAGCAGGTCCTCGGACGCATTCTGCGCCTCGACGACCGCGGGCAAGCACAAGACGATCGCAAGACACACTCCACGCCAGACTGAGCGCACCATGACAGGCAAACTCCGCAGATGAGATGAGGGCCGGAATTCAGGCCTGTATCGTAAGCCGAGAACGGGCCGGGCTCAAGATGCGAGGCAGGGGGGATAGGGGCGCGGGGTGTGGGGTGAGTAAAATACCTGCGGGGCTACGGTCCCTCGGTACACGTTGACACCTTCAAATCCACGACGGCACGCGAATCATCATGCGGATCGGTATTATCGGCCTCAAAGGGCATCAGTCGGTCGTACTGGCCGGCGCTCGCGAACTGGGCAACTGCCGGATTGTGGCCGTGGCCGACGAGGATCTCGCGGCCGTGGAGCAATTCATTGCCCACGAACCATTGGCCCGGGGAGCCGACGCCTATCAGAACTGGCGGCACCTGCTTGAGCACGCCATGCTCGATGTGTGCGTGGTCTGCGACGAGAGCGGCGTCCGCGCCGAGCAATTGCTCGCGCTGCTCGACAAGCACATTCACATCGTGACCGAGAAGCCGCTCACCACCACGCTCGACGATTTGCAGCGTGTCCGACAGGCCATGACGCACTCGCGAAGCAAGCTGACCATGCTGCTCACGATGCGCAGCGAGGGCAAGTACCGATTGATGCGCGAGCTGGTCGCGGAGGGGAAGATCGGCACGGTCTGCCAGGTGACGGCACAAAAGTCGTATCGGCTCGGCATGCGGCCCGAGTGGCAAAAGTCTCGCGCGCGGTTGGGGGGCGTGATCGCGTACGTCGGCATTCATAGCCTGGACCTGATTCGCTGGACCACGGGGCTCGACTTCACGCACGTGGCCGCTTTCCACGGCAACCTGGGGACGCCGGCGTTTGGCGAGAGCGAAGACCACGCCTCGCTGTTGCTCAAGCTGAGCAATGGGGCATCGGTCACGGCGCGGATCGATTACCTACGGCCGGCCACCATGTCCACCCATGGCGACGATCGACTGCGGATCGCCGGCAGCCGCGGGATCATCGAGGTGCGCAATGATTTGCACGACGTGCTGTTGGCCACGGCCGACGAGCCGCCGCGCGAACTGAAAGCCGAACCAGGCCCTAACTTCTTCACGAGCTTTGTACGGTCGCTGGACGGCAAAGCGGCATCGCCGATGAACGCTGCCGAATGCTTGAGCATGACCGAGATCGTGTTGCGTGCCCGCGACGCCGCCGACCGCGGCGAGTTGATTAAGCTCAACACTTAAATCGTGCCGCCACCATTTCGATTCGATCATGCATGACGTATGATCTATCCATTCGACGCAACCATCTCCTTGCGGACGTATTATGGAACGACTTATTAGCCTGCTCGGCCTGTTCGTGATGATCTTGCTCGCCTGGCTACTGAGCGCGCGGCGCAATCGAGTCAGCTTGCGGGTCATCGTCGGCGGACTGTGCTTGCAGTTGGTCTTCGCGACACTCACGCTCAAGACCATACCGGGCCTGTGGGCGTTCGATCAGGCTGGCAAGGGGATCAATGCCCTGATGGAGTTTGTTAAAGATGGCACACGATTTGTCTTCAACATGAACGGCTCGCCCGAGCAACTCGGCGGCACCGCCCCCAACGCCTTGCTTAGCACGCTGGCCTTTGGCGTGTTGCCGACGATCATCTTCTTCTCGGCCCTGATGAGCGTGCTGTACTACATCGGCATCATGCCGCGCGTGGTCAAGGTAATGGCCTGGATCATGGCTCGCACGCTGGGGACCTCGGGGGCCGAGAGCCTGTCGGCCGCGTCGAACATCTTCGTCGGCCAGACCGAGGCGCCGCTGGTGATTCGCCCATTCGTGGGCACAATGACGCAATCGGAGTTGATGGCCGTGATGACCGGCGGCTTCGCAACGGTCGCCGGGGGCGTGATGGCCGTGTACATCAGCGCGGGTATCGACGCCACGCACCTGCTGACGGCCAGCGTAATTAGCGCCCCAGCCGCGCTGTTGATCGCCAAGGTCATGCAGCCCGAGGTCGATACGCCCGTCACGCTCGGTTCGGTCGAGATGTCGACCGAGCAGGGGGCTACGAACGTGTTCGAGGCGCTGGCCATCGGCGCGAAGGATGGCATGTACCTGGCGATCAACGTGACCGCGATGCTGATTGCCTTCACGGCGATGGTGGCGTTGGTCAATGCGCTGCTCGGCTGGAGTGCCATGACCTTCTTCGGCTACGAAAAGTTGACCATGCAAACGCTGCTTGGCTACGCGTTTTACCCCTTCGCATGGTTGATGGGGATCGAGCGCAACGACTGCTTCGAGGTCGGCCAGTTACTCGGCACACGCACGGTGCTCAACGAACTGATCGCCTACGAAGATTTGGGCGCGATGCTCAAGCAGCCTGACACGATTAGCCAGCGCTCGGCCGTGTTAACGACGTATGCCTTGTGTGGCTTTGCCAACTTTAGCTCGATCGGCATCCAGATCGGCGGCATCGGGGCGCTCGCGCCCAATCGACAAGGGGACCTGGCGCGGCTGGGGCTGCGCGCGATGGTCGCTGGCACGCTCGCCTGCTTTATGACCGCCTGTGTCGCCGGGCTGCTCATTTAGTCGTTTCGTGACCGTCACGCGCTCCGCTTTGCGTCGCGGCTAACGAAAATCATCTCACCCCTCACCCCTGCTGCGGAAACTTGTCGAGTGCCGCTTGCTTCATCCCCTTCAAGTCGAGCTTGCCGGTCCCCAGGACCGGAATCGCCTCGACCTGCACAAAGCTATCCCGGGCGGGGATCCAAAGGTTCGGCAGCCCCTCGGCCGCGAGCCGCTTGATGATCTCGTCGGGAGAAATTTGCAGCGGCAAATGCAGCACGACGAGCCGTTCGCCCTTGCGCGCGTCGGGTACGGCTGTCACGACCGCGAGCATCTCCTCTTCTCCCGAGCCGATCACTTTCTGAATCGTCTCTTCGATCTTGATGTGCGGCACCATCTCGCCGCCGATCTTCGAGAAGCGGCTCTCGCGGCCGGTGATCGTGATGAACCCGTCGGAGTCGATCTTGGCGATGTCGCCCGTCACGTACCAGCCATCGCGAATCACCTTGGCGGTCTTCTCGGGTAAGTCGAGGTAGCCGAGCATCACGTTGAGCCCCTTGATGAGCAGCATACCCGGCTGATCGATCCCCAGCTCGACGAACGATTCGGGGTCGACGATCTTGGCGGCGGTGCCCGGGATGGGTCGGCCGACGGTCCCCTCCTTGGCGACCACATGCCCGTTGGTGTCCGGCGCGCGATTCTTGGGGATGTTCACGCTCACCAGCGGCGAGCACTCGGTCGTGCCATAGCCTTCGACCGGCCGCACGCCAAACTTCTTCTCGAAGGCATCCGACAGATCGACGGGCAACTTCTCCGCGCCGGCCACCACGACCTCGAGCGTTTTGAAGTCCTCGGCCTCGCAGCGGCGCAGATACGATCGCAGAAAGGTGGGGGTGGCGATGATGATCGTGCCCCGATTCTCGCGACACAACGTGGCGACCTGCTGCGCCTCGAGTGGGCTGACATGGTACGCCCCTTTGATGTCGAGCATCAATACCGTCCACATCGTGGCGGTGTAGCCCAACGAGTGGAACAGCGGCAGGATGCCCAACAGTACATCGTCATGCCGCAACTGCACGATCTGATCGATCGCGTCGACGTTCGATCCGACGTTGCTGTGCGTGAGCATGACCCCCTTGGGCTCGCCGGTCGAACCTGACGTAAAGATGATCGTCAGCACGTCGTCGGGCTTGAGCTTCGTGAGCCCCAGCAGTCGTTCGAGCGCCCAGACGGGCGTGGCATAGGCCATCGCGGCAGCGATCGCCTTGTCGAGTTTCGAGACCTTGTCGCGAAAATCCTCGATGTACACAATCTCGGCATCGAGCTTGGGCATGTTCAGCTTGCGCATCACGAGCCGCGAGGTGAGCACGTGCCGGATGCCGGCGTGCTGGATACACAGGTTCATCACGTCGACCGTGACCGTGTAGTTCAGGTTCACGGCAATCCGCGAGTCGATGGCGAGCGCCGTGTTGACGAGCACCGCGCCTCCCGACGGT
>CAZZBK010000251.1:0-4518 GCA_964652155.1 uncultured Planctomycetaceae bacterium
GCGCTTTCGCGCATGACGGTGACGCAGCGCGTTGTCGTCGAGAGCACAGGCGAGACGCTGACAATCGAGAGAAACGCCAAGGAGGCGCTCGACGCCGCCGAGGCAGATGTCAACCGCTACAAGGCGCTCCTCACATGCCTCCGCCGCTGAAGGTCAAGACGGTAGAAGATGCTCGCCGCTTGGCCCAGCGCTTGAGCGGAACCCTGCGCAATGTGGCCGGCGCGGATATCAATCCGCCACCCAAGACGCCAGAAGAGAGTCCTGACCGTCGCCGCGATCCGGTCGACGCGCTCACGGAAGCGTTGGGCGCAACGATCGATCGCATGGATCGGGCGATATCGGTGCAGGGCGCGATGCTGATCAAGATCGCAGAGGCGACGCATCGCCAAGCAAACCCACTTCCGGTGTCCGTGACCATCAAGCCAAACCGGCCGCCGTCTCTGGCCGTCAAAATCGTCCGTGACCACAACGACACGATGACGGGCCTGATCATCACGCCGATCCAAGGCGATCGATCCCACTGACCGCGCCTAACCCATTCGCACTCTAGGAGCCTAGACATGAGCAAGGGCAACACGTTTGAAAACGACCTGCTGCTGCTGGTCTTCAACGCCACGGCTATCGCAAACATCGCCGACAACGCAGCGTCGTCGCCGCTCACGAGCCTGTACGTGGCGCTGCACACCGCGGACCCTGGCGAGGCCGGCAATCAGACGACCAGCGAGGCGACCTATACCGGATACGCGCGCGTTGCCGTCGCGCGATCTGGGTCCGGCTGGACGGTAACTGGCAACTCGGTAGAAAACGCCGCGCTCGTTCAGTTCGGGCAATGCTCGTCCGGCACGAACTCGATCACGCATTTCTCGGTTGGAACGGCGTCCAGCAGCACCGGCAAGGTTCTGTACAAGGGCGCGCTTACCGCGACGCTCGCGGTCAGCGCCGGCATTCAGCCGCAGTTCCCGGCCGGCGATCTCGTCGTCACGGAGGACTGATCGTGACGACCGAGTATCGCTGCGCTCACTGCCTGCGAAAACTGAACCCCGACGCCGATGATGAGCCGCTCCCGTGCCCGGACCATCCACATGGCGGCGTCGAGAGGACGAAGTGGACAGAGCCAGACCCTGAAGAGGGCGCCTGATGTCGTTTCTGAACGTCCGAGACTTTGCCGACGCCATGGTTGAGTCGGGCCGGGAGTGGACAAGCTTTGTCCACAAGACGGGCGGCCCCGCGTCGTTTGGCGCCGGCCGATGGGGCGACATGTCGATGGGCGCTGGCACGCCCAAGTACAACGCCTATGTCGGATCGCAGAACACCGCGACGCCGCTCATCGGCGCCGGCAACGACGGCATCTACATCGGCCCGACGCCGCCGGCCGGCATGGACAAGTTCTTGCACGAGATATCGCTGCATTCCTCGAGCGCGACGCTTGCTCCAGCGTATTTCGTCCTGTGCGACTACCTGATGCACTACCCGCTGGTTGACGGCGACGACACCGGCCAGCAGGACATGGACAACACGCTGACGCTGCCGCGCACGGCGAGCGGCAATGGCGTGATGTGCTTCGCGGTCTGCACGACGCCGACCACGGCCAACGCGACCGTGCAGATCCGCTACACAAACAGCGAGGGCGTGTCGAACCGACTCTCGCAGTTCACGTTGCTGACCACATCCGTTGTCGGAACGATCATGTCGTCATCAAACACGAGCGCCGCCGCGGGCTCGGCCTCGCCATTCATCCCTCTTGCTGACGGCGATACAGGCATCCGATCAATCGAGTCCGTCACCAATCTCGGCAGCGGCGGCGGGTTCTTTGCGCTGGTGCTCGTTAGCCCGCTTGCTCCGATCGTGCTGCGCCAGACTGGCGTCGCCGCTGAGATCCAGACGATTCCGCAACGCGGCGCGATGCCGAAGATCGATGCCGGCGCCTACCTGAACTTCATCTACTCGCCAGGGCAGAGCGGCACGGCCGTGACGCTGCGCGGGCATCTTCAATTTGTATGGGGCTGATCAATGCCATTTTCATCGCAAGACGATCTGATCAACAAGATCACGAGCGGAAACTTCAACCGCATCGACTGGAACAAGATCACCGGCGCCGCCGCGTATACGGCGGGCCGTTGGTACGACTTCTCGCCGCTCGGCGGCACGCCGATTGCCAATGCGTGGGCGGGAACGGCGCTGGCATGGAGAACATGCGACGAGTCGACCGGCAACGGAACGCAGATATTCGGCATGAGACATGGCGGTGACGTGTCCGCCCTGACCAAGCACATCTTGAACGTCGCGGCCGTCACCGGCGTCGCAACGGGCGTTCCCGGCGTGCTGATGTTGGTGGACCTGCAAGGGTATTGGCCCGGCATCTCGCTGAACTCTGGAACGGCGCAGACTCTCACCGGCACGCCGACGCTGCGCTACGCCAACGGCGCCGGATGCCGTCTCTATGGCGTCGTCACGGCGACTGCTGGCGCCACGGCGCACAACATCGCCTGCAGCTACACCGACCAGGACGGCAACACCGGCAACACGCTTCCCGTGACGGTCGCGTGCACCGCTTCGGCAATCGTGCCGCACATCACGCACTCGGGCACGGCCGCCAACAACTACGGGCCGTTCCTGCCGCTCGCCAGCGGAGACACCGGCGTCCAGAACGTTGCTACCGTGACGATCAGCGCCGCCTCCGGCGCCGGCACCATGGCGCTGTGCCTGGCAAAGCCGCTCCTGACGCTTCCGCTCACGACCGTATCCGTTGCGGCGGAGCGCGACCTCGTCAACCAGCTGCCCAGCCTTCCGCGCGTCATCGATGGCGCGTGCCTGACGTGGCTGTACTTCTCCGGCGCCGCCACGGCCGCCAACACGAACTTCTACGGCTCGATCGAGACCGGCTGGGCGTGAGATGCTGAAGCAGAACACATCGCTATTCGCGCAATATCCCGTGCGAATGCTTGGCGGCGCATTTGCCGCCGAGCGGGCGATGTTCGGCCGCGGCTTCAAGAACCTGTCGGCCGGCGAGGGCATTTCCAGTCAGTACGCCGCCATTCCCAGCGGGCACCTTGCGCCGAGCGCGTGGGCGTTGCCGAACAAGTCTGGCAACATCGCGTCGCGCTTCTCGGCCAACGGCTCCGCCAGCGCCACCGGCACGGGCGTGCTGGGCAAGAACGCCGAGGGCCTCGCTGAAGGATCGTCAACGGCTACGGGAACCGGGCAGCTCGTCGTTTCTGGCGCCGGAACTGCTGCCGGCTCCGCGACGGCGACCGGAACCCTGCAGGCAGCGCTAGTCGCCAGCGGCACGGCGGCGGGCTCAAGTAGCGCCACGGCCACTCTGCGTGGACTCGCCGAGATCAGCGGCGCGGCGGCCGGAGTCGGCGGCGGCACGGCGACGATCCGCGCCGACGGCTACATGTCTGGCTTGGCCGAGGTCGGCGCAGCCGCCGAGCTCACCGCGCAGGACATCGCGGCGGAAGTGTGGGGTCACGCAATCGAGGCCGGGATTCCGGCCGAAGGAGTGATCCGGCTGATGGCGGCGGCTATGGCTGGCGCCGTGTTCGACGCGGAGACGGGCACGATCAAGTTCACCGGCCTCGACGGGTCGACGATCCGCATCGAGGCGGCGACCGACGAATACGGAAACCGCTCCGCAGTCACTCTTGATCCCGCCTAGCCATGTTTGCGGCGGCGTACTTCGCGAAAACGTACTTCGCGGGGACGTACTTTCCGCCCGCATCGGCGGCCCCTGAGCCTCCGGTCACACCTCCGGTGCCTGATCCAGTTTCGGCGGGAGGCGGGGGCGGCGGCTGGCAATTCAACGCTCGCGCATGGCGACTTGAGCGCGACGAAAAAGAAATCGCCGAGATCGCGACGATCCTTGCGGCTATCGGGGTGATGAACGATGAAGCTGGCTGATTGCCTGAGCAACATGACTCTGTTCGACGCCGACGATCGAGCGGAGATCATCAAGGAAGTGCGAGCCGCCATGAGCGGTGGCCGCGCGACGCCGGAGGACGCCGCCGAGCGCGTGGTCCGTGCGCGCCTAAACGCCGCCATCGCGACGCGCGAGGCCGTGCGCAATGAGATCATGGGCAAGGCGGGCGGAAATGTTCCGGCGACGAACGCAACCGAGACGGCAGAAGCGTCGCCGATTCCCGAGGGGCAGATCGCCGAAACCGCGACGGAGGCGACACCTGCACAGGCTGCGCCTGCCGAGCAGCCCGCGAAGCCGCAGACCGCTCGCGAGCGCCGCGAGGAGAAGCTGCGCCAGAAGCGCGACGCCGCAATCAATCGCCGCGAGGCTGCGAAGAAGGCGATCCAGACGCGCAAGGCCAATGCCGGCGCGCTCAACATCGTGCAGACGATCGCGGCGGCCGGCGGCATCAATGACGCGAGCGGCGACCTGCGCACGATCATGGGGCGGCCCAACTACATGGTCCCGGTCTACGGCGCGCTGCGCAACGACAAGGGCATGGAGCCTGACCGCGCGCGCGAGATGCTGGTCGAGGCCGGATTCCTGCCCGAAGGCGCGAC
>CAZZBK010000252.1:0-4477 GCA_964652155.1 uncultured Planctomycetaceae bacterium
TCTCCGGCGTGATTAGCGACATCGGCGGCCCCACGGCCAACATGTATCAAATGCAATGCACGCGACCCGAGGTCGAGGCGAAATGTCGTCGCCTGTCCTGCGTGCATCCGACGATCTGCAAGCTGCTCGGCACCGATCACGGCCCGCTCGTGCAGTTGATGAAAGACGTTCGGGAACAGCCCGGTGTGGAGAAAGTGTTCGTCGCCTCGGGCATTCGCATGGATCTGGCCCGACTGTCGCCCGAGTACATGCGAGATCTGGTCACGCATCACGTTGGCGGCACGCTCAAGGTGGCCCCCGAGCACGTCGACCCGCACGTGGACGACCTGATGAAGAAGCCGGCCAACGACGACTTTGTCGAGTTCGACAAGGCGTTCAAACAAGCGTCGAAGAAGGCGGGCAAGCAGCAATTCCTCGTCCCCTATTACATCGCCAGCCATCCGGGAAGCGACCTGAATGCGATGATCGAGCTCGCGTTGTTCCTGAAACGCAATCATTACGAGCCCGACCAGGTGCAAGATTTTATCCCCAGCCCGTTCGACATCGCCGCCTGCATGTATCACACGGGCCTCGACCCGCACACGATGAAGCCGGTGTACGTGGCCAAACACCTGCGCGACCGCAAGCTGCAACGGGCCTTGTTGCAGTTCTTCAAAAAGGAGAACTACTTCGAGGTGCGGCAGGCGCTTGAGCAGGCCGGTCGACAAGACCTGATCGGCAACGGCTGCGACTGTTTGATCCCCACCGCGCCGCCGAAAGAAGCCCTCGCCGCGCGACGCACGTCAGCCAATCAGCAACTCCGCCGCGCCGAGCGCGAGTCGGGTCAAGCGGACGACAAGTCCGGCTACCGTCCCGGCCGCAAGACGCACACCCGACGCGACGGAAAGCGATAACCGGTTCGGCTTCCCCAACCGGCGACTCGGCCGCCGGGTGACCGCGTCGCGCGTTACGCCTTGTCGATCAGCGGGCGATTCCCTACGCTACCGACTTCTCCGCTTCCGTCTTGAGTGCGACTCGCGATGCGTAAAATTCTCGTCACCAGTGCCCTGCCCTACGCCAATGGCCATATCCATATCGGCCACCTGGTCGAGTACATCCAGACCGATATCTGGGTCCGCTTCCAACGGCTCATGGGCAACCGCTGCGTGTATATCTGCGCCGACGACACGCACGGCACGGCGATCATGCTCCGCGCCCGACAAGAAGGCCGCAGCGAGGTGGCGGTCATCGCCGACATGCAGGCGGCCCACGCGAAAGACTTCGCCGGCTTCGGGGTCGAATTCGATAACTACGGCAGCACGAACAGCGCCTCGAACCAGCAGTTGTGCGGCACGCTCTGGCAGTCGCTGCGGGCCAAGGGGCTGATCGTCGAACGCGAGGTGACGCAGCTTTTCGATCCGAAGGAAGGGACGTTCCTGGCCGATCGCTTTGTCCGCGGTACGTGTCCCAAGTGCGGCGCGGTCGACCAGTACGGCGACAGTTGCGAGAAGTGCGGAGCCACGTACAGCCCCAGCGATTTGATCAACCCGGTAAGCGCCATCAGCGGCGCGAAACCCGAGCTGCGATCGTCACCGCATTTGTTCGTGAACACCGAGTCGCGGCACGCCTTTCTCGACGAGTGGACGCAGCGCGGCGGACATTTGCATCCGGACGTCGCCAACTGGCTCAAGGGCGCGTTTCTGAACGAGCCTTTGCGCGATTGGGACGTGTCGCGTCCCGCGCCGTATTTCGGCTTCGAGATCCCCGACGCGCCGGGTCATTACTGGTACGTCTGGTTCGACGCCCCGATCGGCTACATGGCCAGCACGCACGAATGGTGCGCGCGAAATGGCGAGCGGTTCGACGATTGGTGGGGCCGCGACTCGACAACCGAAATCCATCATTTCATCGGCAAAGACATCACGTACTTCCACACGCTCTTCTGGCCGGTGATGCTCGAGGCCAGCGGCTACAAGCTCCCGGAGTTCGTGCATATCCACGGCTTCTTGACCGTCGGCGGCGAGAAGATGAGCAAGACCAAGGGGACATTCGTCCGCGCGTCGACGTACTTGGAACATCTCGACCCACAATGGCTGCGGTACTTTTACGCCTCGAAGCTCACGCCCAAGCTCGACAACTTGGATTTGGGACCCCAGGAGTTCTGCGACAAGGTGAACGGCGACTTGGTGGGCAAGGTGGTCAATCTGGCCAGCCGGACCGCCAAGTTCGTGCAGAGCACCGGCCTGGCCCAGGAATATCCGGACGATGGCGGCCTGTTCGCGGAATTTGCGGCGGCGGGCAGCGAGATTGCCGCGCTCTACGAGGCGACCGACTACAACCAGGCGATGCGTCGCATCATGGCGCTCTCTGACAAGGCGAACAAGTTCGTCGACGATCGGGCCCCCTGGACGCTCAAGAAAGACCCGACGCGCGCACTCGAATTGCAGCAGATTTGCACCGTCGCGCTAAACGTGTTCCGGCAACTGACGGTGTACTTGGCCCCGGTATTGCCCAAGCTGGCCCAACAGAGTGGTGAGTTGCTCGGCGAGCCGATCACGCGTTGGTCGCAATCACAGCGACCGCTCGTGGGAACGAGCATCAACGAATTCAAACACATGATGACCCGAGTCGAACTCAAACAGGTGGAAGCCATGATCGAAGCGAGCAAAGACGGACAAACGCCTCCTGCTGGGGCGACGAGTGAAGCCCCCGCCACGACGCCGACCGCCGTGGTCGATGGGCCCGAGACGCTCGTGGCCGAGCCGTTGGTCGCCGAGCGGATTTCGATCGACGACTTTTTGAAGGTCGACCTGCGCGTGGCCCGCGTGCTTGAGGCGGCCGAGGTTCCCGAGGCCAAGAAGCTGCTCAAGCTCACGTTGGGGCTTGGCGGCGACGAGAAGCGGCAAGTCTTTGCGGGGATCAAGGCGGCGTACAAGCCCGAGGAACTCGTCGGGCGGCTCGTCGTGATGGTGGCGAATTTGGAGCCGCGGCAGATGAAGTTCGGCCTGAGCGAAGGGATGGTCACGGCCGCCGGTCCCGGCGCGGCCGAGGTGTATCTGCTCAGCGTCGACAGCGGCGCCAAGCCCGGCCAACGGGTGCATTGAGAACTGGTTGAGGGTTTTCCGTTTTCGGTTTTCAGTTCTCCGTTGTCAGTTAGCCGCGACGCGCCAGCGGAGCGCGTGACTGTCGCATGACCGAACCGGTTCGCCCTCGTGACGCGCTCCGTTTTCCGCGTCGCGGCTAACGCGGAAGACGTGATGCGCGACCGTGCGTGGGGCGCGCTTACGCGGCGCGGCGTTCGAGGATCGAACGAGACGGTCGCGCGGTGGTCGTGGGGGCCAGCTGCGCCACCATCTGATCGCAGCAGAAGGAGCGCACCTCGCCTGAGTCGCGCCGCCGCACAACATGCTTGAGCCAGGCGTCGAGCAGCGCCCAGCCACGCACGGGCGAGGCGGCGATCAGAGCGGCGTCGATCGAGACGTGGGCAAAGCCCTGCTCGCCGATGGCGCGGTCCACGATGCCACGGGTCGCCGACAGGCTATTGCCCAACAGACACATGGCCGCGGGAAGCTCGCGAACACCCCAGCGCAACCAACGGGGCCGGGCGTCGAGTGTTCCGCGCCGCCCGCGGGCCAGCAGTTGCTGCCAAAGCGTGACGGCAAAACCTCGCACGGGTCCGCTGCGTACGGCCGAAATGCCGAGCTTGAGCAGCAAATCGACATGCCCCACGCGGCAGCCTTCGGCCAACAACAGGCTCGACAGGCCACGACCTTGCCCGCGAGCGCGTTTGAGTTGCGCGGCCATGTCGCGTGCAAACTCAGCGCGGGGACGATGGGCACCGACGAGCGCGGCGCCGGCGTGCAGCGCCACCTCATGACTGGCGTCCTCGACAATCCATTCGCTCATCGGGTGGGCCACGTCCGTGAGCCCCCAGGTCGCGACGAGTTGCGCCGCATTGAGCCGCTCCAGGACGCCCTGCGCCACGTGCTCCAGGGCTGGCATGCGGCTCGGATCGGTCGACCAATCGATGTCCACCGTGACGATCAATGAGGCCGCTGAATCCTGCGCCGACATACGCTCTCTCCTCCGTGCATGAACCGCCCGCTCAGGGGCGCAAACCAACATGCGTCGAGCAGCCGAAGCGAAGTTGTCGTCCGTGGCACACTCATCTTTGTGCCCATGCGACGTCGCTGGATCGCGTGTTGCTCCGTCCGCGATCGAGCCGACCCTCACTGATCCGACGCTCGACACTCATGTACAGAGGATTGGTCGACTACCACACGAGCGGCTCTGGAGCGAACGCGCGACAGGCCGCAAGCATGGAAATTCCGGACTTGTTCGCGTCGCATGCACGACATGATTTCGCCTGGGTGCGTTTGCCCCTCGACTGGTCCGGTGAGGGGGCGCTGGTGCGCGAAGCTGAAGCGGTCGTGCCGATTCAACGAGCCACGGTCACTGCGAAAGGTCGCCGATCGTAACGATTGCAGCGAGGCGTGTT
>CAZZBK010000253.1:0-4455 GCA_964652155.1 uncultured Planctomycetaceae bacterium
CGGGCCCCCGTTCGAGCGATCCATTGCCACCGGGCAGATCCGCGGTTTTCGCTCGTCTACTGTAGCGCCGAGTACGTGGTGACCGACCCGGCGGCGACACGGCCCGATCTGCATGGCGCTCGTGTCCGCGCTATCGCCTGGGATGCCGCCGAGCTCGAGCAGCGCAACTACATCCACGGGGCAGCGGTGGTGCGGAGGTCCGCTGGTGACGACTGCGGCTGGTTCGCCGACACGGTGCCCGAGGACTGGGATCTGTGGCGCCGTATGGCGCGCAGCGGGCTGGTTGGGGCGCCGATCGATCAGGTGCTCTACTACTATCGGCAGCACGCCGACGGACACCGGAACTACGGGGAGGACTGGAAGCGCGCATGACCACGATCGTCATCCCCGTTTTCAACCGCTGGGATCTGACCCGGACGTGCCTCGAAACCCTGCGCAAGACGGCCCGAGCGGCGCATGTCGTGGTGGTGGACAACGCATCCACCGATGAAACGCCCATACGCCTGGCGTCGGCAAAGTGGAACCACGTCCAGTACACACGTCTCGGCCGCAATCGCGGCTTCGCAACGGCCTGTAACCGCGGGCTCGAGCTCGTCACGTCGGACACGATCGTGTTCTTGAATAACGACACCCGCACGCGAACCGGGTGGCTGATGCCGCTCTTGGGCCGGCTCCGCGATCCATCGGTCGGGGCCGTGGGCTCCCTGCTCCTCTACCCAGACAACCGTGTCCAACATGCGGGCATGGCGTTCTGGGGTCCGCAGCAACCGGGGCACCTGTACCGCCTTTTCGATCGCTGGCAACACCCAGGCATCATGCGCCCGAAGTCTCTCCAGTGCGTGACCGGGGCATGTTTGGCGCTGCGGACCGCCGACGCCAGGCGGCTCGAGGGGTTCGATACCCGCTACCTGAACTCGTTTGAGGATGTCGACCTGTGCTTCCGCGTTCGGGCCGAGCTCGGGCTTACGGTGATCTACGAACCGAATTCCTGCCTCATCCACCTCGAGGGCCAGACCGAGGGGCGCCAGGATCACGAGGCCGAATCGGGGGCGAAGTTCTTCGCGCGGTGGGGCGACTTTGTACGGGTCGACGCCGAGCAGATCCTTGCCGCCGACAACGCCTATGCTCGCGCCGTGATGCTCTCCCGTAGTGGTACGGATCCCAGCTCCATGCTAGCGTAGCGCTGTCTTTCGACGCCTCGCGCGTCACGTCACACGCCACCTGCCACTTACCGGAGAGGTGTTGCGCGTGTGCCGTTCTCGGTCGCAAAGTTCACGGTTGACCCGGACTCCCTGCTTCCGCCTGGAGCAAGTGGCCTGGGGCGCTTTGCGTCCACCGCATCCCGCATCGCTGCGCTCTCCGTCGATAGCGGCCAGTTCGTTTTCCCCGGCACACCTGGGGGTGGGTACTTCGACACTTGGTCAACACCAGACTTCGGCGTCATTCTCGGGACGGATGTTGACGTGATCACCATGTCAACCCTGTTCCAGGCCCCGGCCAATGGAACGGTCTACATCGGCTTTGGGTTCGACGACGACGAGCGGGCAGTAGATCTGCCCATGCCGTTTGACGGCACACTCGTCGAGCTCACGGCCGACGTTGACGCGCCTCCGGGAATAGGCACGTTCGCGTACACCGTTCGACGCAACGCGGCTGATGCCGCGGGTTCACCGTCAATCACGCTCACGGGAGCAACTGCCACCGATACCGCCACTACGTCAATTTCCTACACGAAGAAGCAACGATTCTGCGTCAAGCTGGTGGCGACCAATGCCGTTCCGGCAAGGCACAAACTGACGGCTCGATTCCAGGCGGCATAGGGGGCAGTATGATTGAAGGGATTCGTAGGCTCATTCGGCGTAGGGCGGAGGCGGTTGGGTTCCTGGCCGTAATGGCGGGGTATCTATTCAGCCCCGCCCCGGCCCTGGCGTTCGACGTCGCCGACCCGCTCACGGTGACCGCGGGCGGAACGCTGGGTTTCAACTCCAGCGCGACGCTGTCGAACAACACGAACGGCACGGCTGCGGGGTTGAGCGCGACGCTGGCTGTTGGGTCTGGCGGCACCAACCTGACGTCTGCCGCAGACGACAACACGATGATCGGTAACGGTACGACGTGGCAGAGCAAGGCTCTCACCAACTGTACGGGTGCGGGGAAAGCGGTCACCTACGATGCGTCAACAAACGCATGGGGGTGCAACACCATCTCCGGTACGTCGGTCGATGCGGTCGTAACGTTCCGATCCGAAACAAAGATTCAGGCGGGCTCTACGGCGGTCTACCTTACGCCTGACGGCGGCATGTCGACGACAGAGAACGACGCGCATACGCCGTTTTCCGCTGGTACGTTTGGCAACTTGCGCTGCAACTTGTCGGCGGCGTCGGGTGGATCCGGGATGACGGTGTTCGTCGCCAAGAACACCTGCGGTTCCGCAATGACGTTCTCCGGCTCGATTCCGAACGTGACCGTGAGCGCGGCGAACACGGCCGTTGCGGACACTACTAACACGCTCGTTGTGTCGGCAAACGAGTGTGTCGCCATCAAGGTCACACCGACGTCAACCACAACGGCCGCATACCTGAAGTGCAGCCTTGCCAAGACCTCGAACTAATTCAGTTGCGGCACTCCTAGCCGCGCTTGCGCTGCTGCTTGCCGCGCCTATTTCCTCCTGGGCGTGGCAGGCAGGGGCGGGGTTGCGCGCGACGGGTGCGGGCGACGACATCGCAACCGATTCGACCGAAGCGGGATTTCTTGCCAGCGGCGCCTTGACATGCTCGGCATCCGGGCCGATGCAAGTGCAGGCCGACGGGCGCCTCTCGTACTGCGACGGTGCGGGCGTGTATCGCGAGTACGCCGAAACGGGAACGCGCGCACTCACCTGGACGATCGACAACGACGCGGCCGGTAGTGAGCCGGCGAATGGGGCCGGGCTCAAGATCGAAGGCGGAAGCGGCGGCGTTTCGGCGACCTGGAACGCGACTGCAAACACATTCGACATCGTACTGCCGCAGCCTACCGGCTCACCGGCGGGGATGACGATCAACCGCAGCTTGGACGTTGGCGAAAAGCTTGCTGTTGGGAACGAGTCGGCGGCAACGATTGACCACACGATAGACGACAGCCTGGTTCGCCTCGAGGGCGTGACGAATCGTTACGATCGATTCAACATCGGGCTCAGCCTGACACGCATTCTCGACGAGCAAACCGGCACAACGTCGGACGGATTTGCCAACACGTGCGATCTGAGCGGCACCGCGAGCTGCGCCAGCTTCGTTGGCATCGACAGCTGGATGATCTGGGCACCGAGCGTGACTGGTCACACGCTGGATTCGCTGATCGGGATTGTTCCGCGTCTGGGCATCGACCCAGCGGGAACACTAAGCGGTACCGTTACCGAGGCGGCGTCCGTCGTGGTGCCGAAACCATCAATCGGTGAGAACGTTACCGTACCAACGTTCTCCGGGCTCAAGATCGATCCGTTCCTCAGCGCCGACCTGGGTTCTGGCGCTTCGGTAACAACGAATCGCGGACTTTGGATCGGCGATCAAACTGCCGGCAGCACGGACCACTCGATCTACACCGGAGTCGGGTCGGTGCATTTCGGCGGCAACACCGACATCACGGGCACGCTGGAGACGACGGGCGGCGCGATCTTCGGCGATAGTTCGTTTATCAAAGGTGCCACGCCGCAGCTGTTTTTTCGTGATGCGAACATGGCAAATCAAGCGCAGATTTCCGCGTGGGTTCACACCGACTGCACGGATAACGGCGCAGGGACCGAGGATTGCGACATTGCCATCTATCAGGCGGAGGCCGGGGTGTACACGCGGCAGGTGCTCGCTGCGGACGCCGATGGCGGAATCACGATTGGCGCTAGCCTCTCGGGCCTTACCGGCAACGACTCATTCACGGTCCTAACCGACGGTACGGGAGATGGCGAGGTGGTGCTGCCCGCCGACTCCATCGGAGATGCCGAAGTAGCGGACGGGATCACAGCCGGAACGTGCTCCGTTGCCTTGACGGGCGACAGCGCGACGAGCTTTTTTTCTACCGGAACGATCGAGGATGCGCGATTGCCGGCGGCGATCACGCGCGACACCGAATGGGATACGGCAGCAGAGATCAACGCTGCTACGACCGATGCGGATCTCGTGTTGCAAACAACGCAAGTCATTCCCGGTACCGGAATATCCGGTGGCGGGGCGTTGTCGGGAAACGTGACAGTCAACACGGCATCGACTGAGGCGGGGTTCATGACGTCGCTCGGTGGCGCCGCCCATTCCTGCGCGGGGGCGGGTGCCGCCGCCGTGCACTCTAACCAGACCGTGAGCTTCTGCGACTCCGGCGGAAACCTGGTCATGGTCGGCGGCTATATCGACGTCCGGCAGGCGGGCGTTACGTGCGACGGCGTTACCGACGATACGGCAGCGATGCAGACGGCGCTCGACTCCGGCG
>CAZZBK010000254.1:0-4358 GCA_964652155.1 uncultured Planctomycetaceae bacterium
GCGTGATCGCAAAGACCAGCGTGTTGTTGTCGAGCGGCGGGTTACGGTATCGCAGCTCGCTCGCATACTCGACTTCGACAGGAATACGCGCCAACGTTTCGATCAGGTACTCCCCCACCAGCGCCGCGTGCCAACTCGTGCCGCAGCCGGTGAGCAGAATGCGATTGACCTGCCGCAGTTGTTGGGCCGACAGATTGAGTCCGCCGAAATGGGCTGTACCCTCGTCGTGCCTGAGCCGGCCGCGCATCGTATTGCGGAGCGACTCGGGTTGTTCGTGGATCTCTTTGAGCATGAAGTGGGCAAAGCCCCCCAGGCCGACGTCGGCGGCCTGCATGTGTAGCACCTCGACGGCATGCGCCACGTCGCTCTGATCGCGATCGACGACGCGCAGCGCGTCGGCCGTCAGCACGGCCACCTCATGGTCGGCCAGGTACACGATCTGATCGGTGTGGCCAGCCAGCGCGGCGGCATCGCTGGATAAAAAATGCTCGCCCATGCCGACACCGACGACCAGCGGGCTCCCCAGCCGGGCCGCGAACAATACCTCGGGCCGCTCGCGAAACACGATCGCTAAACCGAACGTGCCGTGCAAACAACGCAGCGCCGTGTTGATGACCCGCAGCAGTTGATCCACGGTCGGGGCGGTCGACTTGAGCGGGTCGAGGTTCGACGTGAGTTCGAGTTCTTTTTCCAGACAACTGGCCAGCAGATGGGCGATGACCTCGGTGTCGGTTTGTGAACGGAAGCGGTAGCCCTGGGCCTCGAGACGCTCCTTGAGCGCACGATAGTTTTCGATCACCCCATTGTGGACGACGGCGACCAGGTTGTTGCCGCCGAGATGCGGGTGCGCGTTCTCATCGGTCGCCGGTCCGTGCGTGGCCCAGCGCGTGTGACCAACGCCCAACGAACTTTTCGAGGGGTGCTGGCTCACCAACTCGGCCAGGCGGTCAATTCGGCCCGCCGACTTGAGCAACTGGAACTCGCCTTGGGGCGAGACGGTGACCAGGCCCGCGCTATCGTAGCCGCGATACTCCAAACGGCGCAGTCCCTGCACGATGAAGTCCTGGCAGGCGCGTGATCCGATGTACCCGACGATTCCGCACATGGCGTTGCTCCGCAACCAAACGAGGCGGGTCTAGGCGCTGAGTCGCCCGGCACACGCATCGCATGAGAAAATCTACGCCGCCGCGACCATGCAGCGGGGGGCCGGGACTTTATCACATCGGCCTCAGGGCCCCTAGACGACTTGCATCCACCCGCATGATTGTTACGACCGTTACGGTCGACGCCCGAGAATCCGAAAAATGATCGTCCGGGGCGAATGGAACTTGAGTCGCGAAGTGGCCCAATTAGCCTCGAACATACCGGCCGATGTTGCTCGCGGCTGGTCCTGTCTCCTCCCCATCTCGATCGCATACAGGTATCTCTATGACCGCTATTTCGGGGGTTGCCAGCACCCCATCGTTCGCCGGCTCGGTCGCTGCCACGGGGAGCGTTTCGACCCCGGCCGCAGCCCCAGCGGGTGCCGCTGACGCGTCGCAGGCCCTGTCGTCTCCGAGCGCCGTGCAGCAACAAATGGCCGGCATTCTGAGCCTGGTCGGCGACCAGAACTCGACCAAAGCCCTCGCCACGTTGGCGCTCGCGCTGTTGCTCAGCAAGTCCGACGACTCGCAAGACAAACAGGACCCTTGGAAAATGCTCGCGTCACTGGCCCTGCTCAATGGCATGATGCAGGGGCAGCAAACCATTCAGTTTTCAGGCCAGTGGACCGTGGGGGGCGTTGACGCCTCGGCTGCCGCTAGCAGCGGCGCCACCAGCGCCGTCGGCGGCTCATTGAACGTGCAGGGCTAGGCACGTGCGGCACAATTGCGTGTCTCGCACGAAGCAACCGGCTGGCCAAGGGAATGATCGGCAGCAGGTGTGAAAACCTCCCGCAGCGTTGCGAGCCCGTCGGGTATGAATTAGGTTCACGTTCCAATACGTGAGCTCCTCGTCGAGCGGCGAGCGCATCCAGCGCTCATCGCGATCGACACCCACGCTGCTGATCCGCGCTCACGCGACACGCACCACCGCGCCGCCACTCGTTTGCCTCATCTCAAAGGGCTTCTCGTGAAGGATTTGCATCGCTGGCCACGGGACCAGGGCCGCTCACGCTACTGGCTCGCCGGGCTCGTAACCCTGGCGATCCTCGGTTGTCAAAAGCCAGCCGCTCCGACCGGGGGCGTCAAGCTGGAAACGCCCAACCAGCCGCTGACAGTCTTCGCCGCCGCGAGCACGCGCGCGGCACTCGTCGAGGTTGCCCAGGCCTTCGAGGCCGACCAGCACATCGGCGTGACGATCGTCGCCGGCCCGTCATCAGCCCTTGCCAAGCAAATCATCGCCGGGGCCGACGCCGATCTGTTCCTCTCGGCCGATCGGGCCAGCGCTGAATATCTGACACAAAAGCAACTCGCTCAGCGGTCGGTCGACCTGCTCACCAATCGGCTCGTCATCGTCGTACCTGCCGAGAGCCCACACAGGATCGCGAATCTGACCGACTTGGCACACGACTCGATCCGGCGAATTGCCTTGGCCGAGGCCAAGGTGCCGGCCGGCGAATATGCGCGCCAGGCACTCGGTCGGGTCGGGCTCCTCGACGCCGTGCGCGACAAAATGGTCAGCGGGGTCGACGTGAAAGCGACCACGCAGTTGGTCATTCGCGGCGAGGTCGAGGCGGGCATTGTCTACCGTAGCGACGCGCTCGGGACGAGGCAGCTACGCATCGCCTCTGAGATCCCGGCCGAGTTGCATGCCCCGATTGTTTATGTACTGACGCAGGTTAAGCGCGACGGGGCCCATCCGTCGACGGCCGCGTTTTACGACTTTTTGCAGCAACAGCCCGCCCGTGACATTTTCGAGCGTCATGAATTTGGACTCGTCTCGCCCTAATATATTGCGGACAATAGCCCGCTGGCCGTGTGATGCTTGCGGCAGCCAGGACCCCCGTGTGCCAAGAAAGCCAGCGCGATGGGATTCGAGTTCGATTCGATAGCCGCCGAGACGATCGCCCTGAGCGTGCGGATCGCCGTCACGGCGGTGCTTTGCAGCCTGCCGCTGGGGGTGGCCCTGGGCTGGCTGTTGGCGCGGCGCGATTTTTTCGGCAAGACACTCGTCGAGACCGTGGTCAACCTGCCGCTGGCTTTGCCGCCGGTGGTCACCGGTCTGCTACTGCTTTATACGTTGGGCAAGCGAGGCTGGATCGGCCGATATTTGTGGGACTGGTTCGGCTGGGAGATCGCGCTCACCTGGAAAGCGGCGGTCATAGCCGCGGCGGTCATGGGGCTGCCGTTGATGGTCCGCTCCTGTCGACTCGCCTTCGCATCGTATGACCCGCGATTATTTCAGGTCGCTCGATCGCTCGGTGCTCGACCGCTCGATGCGTTTTGGAGCGTCAGTCTGCCCCTGGCCCGCAATGGGCTGATTGCCGGGGCCGTGTTGGCCTTTGCCCGCGCGATGGGCGAGTTTGGCGCGACGCTGATGTTCGCCGGCATTACGCCCCAGACGCGGACCGTGGCCACGCAAATCTATCTGCTCAACAACCAGCCTGGGGACCTGAGCGAGCAACAGATGTGGGGACTCGTCGCGGCCAGCGTGCTCATTAGCTTCGCGGCCCTGGCGATCAGCGAGTACTTGCAACGGCGAGGCCAGCACCATGCCGCGGCTTGAGGTCGACTGCACGCTCCACTATCGCAGCGGGTTCAAGGTGCAGGCGCAGCTCGACACCGAGGCTCGCGTCATCGGCCTGCTCGGCCCGTCGGGGAGCGGCAAGACCAGCTTGCTCTCGATGATCGCCGGTGTCCGGCAGCCCGACGTGGGACGCATCGTCGACGATGGCCGCGTGCTCTTCGATCACGAGCGCCACGTTAATTTGCCGCCCGAGCAGCGGCACGTCGGCTATGTCTACCAGGAGTCGTTGCTCTTTCCGCATCTCTCGGTCCGCGACAACTTGCTGTACGGTCGACGGCGCATGTCGCCGCGGGGTGAGTTGCGGGAGCTGGACGAGGTGGCGGCTAAACTCGAACTCACCGAGCTGCTGGACCGTCCGCCCGGCACGCTCAGCGGCGGACAGCAGCGGCGCGTGGCGGTGGGCCGCGCGGTGCTCATGGCCCCGCGCTTGCTGATCTTGGATGAACCGCTCAACTCGCTCGACGAAGACCGCGGGACGGCCGTGCTCGATCTGATCCGCTACACCATCGAACGGCACGCGACGCGTGTGCTGTACGTCACGCATGTGCCGACCGAGTTGCAAGGGCTGGGCGCGACGGTGTTCGAGATGCGACAGGGGCGTATCGAGGGGCTGAGGGGCGGGGGCGTGGAGG
>CAZZBK010000255.1:0-4348 GCA_964652155.1 uncultured Planctomycetaceae bacterium
TGATCCCCTGATAATGGATCGCGCAGTTCTTGGCCAGGATCGTGATGTCGCGCTCGCGCTCGAGATCGTTGCTGTCGAGAATGCAGTCGCCGGCCAATTGGCTGGCGCGGAACTCGCCGCTCTGCCGCAGCAATGCGTCGACGAGCGTGGTCTTGCCGTGGTCGACGTGCGCGATGATCGCCAGGTTGCGGATATCCGCGCGGCGTGTCAGCGTGTCGTTCAACTCGGACGAAGCGGTCATTTCAGCACTCGACATCATGAATCTCAGTTCTTCTGCCGGAGGCAGAAATGCGGACCGTCGGGCAAATCGTGGCGGCTGCCGTGGGGGGCAGTAACAGTATGTCGACCGGGGCACTTAACGCAGTCGACGAAAGACCTTATCGACCGTCACCGCGAGTTCGCCCCAACCGAGCATGCGCGCGACGGCCCAATCGTTGGCACTCGTCTCGCCAGCACAAACGGCGGACAAACGCTCACGTGGCCCTGGGAATGGTAGGTCCTACGCCCAGCATTGTACCAACAAAGCACCCCCGAGCGGCAGTGGGAATATGCCGCAAAACGTAACTCAAACATCGGCCACGGCTTATGGCTTGAAGTGCTCGCAGCGCGGCGCGACCGTCCGGTGCCAGGAAGGGAGCAACAGCGGAAAGCCGAAAGCCGATGTCTTTCCGCTTTCCGCTTTCCGCATTTCCCCTCGCTGCCATTGTCTGGGCGCGCAACCTTCCTAGAATTGCACGTGGACTTTGATACGCCTCTTTGTCTCTGCTTGGGGGGAGCCACGAGCATGCTCGAGCTCGAACTCGCGACGACCGAACAGATCTTGCAGGAACTCGCGCGGCGTCCGGTCCGGTTTGTATTTGTGTCGTACACGGCCGACGGGTCGGAGCGCGGCAGCGGCCTGCTCGCGCACAGCCCTGAACTGGCCGACGACGAAGCGCTCGGTCTGCTGAAACAGGCCGAGGAGTTCTTCGTCGACTCGCATGACGACGACGCTTAGCCGCGTTGACGGAAAAATGATCGAGGTCGTAACCCCAAGCCGGCGGCTCTGCCGCCGGTGCTTACGGACGGCCTAACTTGGCCAGCACGGCGTCGACCACGGCGCGATGCTCGCCATCGAGCCGCTCGCGGAGCGTGCTGAGCAACGGTGCCGCAGCCGCGGCGCGCGGCCCGAGCAACTCGAGTGTCCGCAACGCGACGCTATTGAGGAGCGCGTCGGGCTGCTTGAGTGCTGGCGTGAGGGCCACGATCAGCGGCGCGACATCGACCTTGGCCGGGTCGTCCACATGCACGATCGCCCAGGCGCTGGCCGCCGACAGGATCGGATCCGTGCTGCTCAACTGCGCCTTGAGAGCCGGCAGAGCGCTGGCCGCGCCCGGGCCGATGCGTCCCAAGCAAAACGCCGCGTGTCGCCGGACCTCGGCCACCTTGTCGGCTGCGAGCAATCGGGTCACGTCGGGCACGCTCGATTTCGCCTCGGGTCCAATCGCCGTGATCCCGAGCAAGGCACTGGTGCGCGTATCCGGCGAGGTGTCCTGCAATGAGGCGACGAATTTAGGGAGCAACTTTATCAATTCGGGTCCCAGTGGCGTGAGCAGCCGCACGACGATCGGACGGAGCTGGTCGTTCTTGAGCGCGGCATCGAGTGCCGGCAAGGCCGCGGCCCCGCTGCGCAACACGCCCAGTTCCGCCTCGGACCGCACCCCTTCGTCGCTGTCGAGCAGCAGATTGACCAGCGCGGCCGCCACCTGCGGGTCGCTGGCATAGTCGGCCCCGAGCGCATGCGCGACGGTCTTGCGGACCAGCGGACGCTCATGCCCCACGAGCGCCAACAGGGCCGTGCGCGCTCGTTTTTGCACCGGTTCGTTCTTGGGTTCGATATGCGCCAGCGACCAGATGGCGGCCGTCCGCACGACGTTGTCTGAGTCTTCGAGCACCTTATGCAAGGCCGGAATGGCCGCATTGGCGTCGGGCCCCAACACGCCCAGCGCGTACGCGGCCGGCGCGCGAATCAGTGGGTCGCGGTCGTTGAGTTGTTGCGCCAAGGCGTTGATCACCTGCGGCGTGACGACATGGATCGCCCCCAAGGTCATCATCGCCTCGCGGCGCACGTTGACGTCGCTTTGTTTGAGCACGTCGACCAACGCGGGGACGGCGTCCTTGGCCGCGGGGCCAATCTCCGACAACACCAGGCACGCCCAGTACGTTGTCTCCGGAGCCTTGAGCCAGCGGATCATGCCGGGCACCGCCTCGACGCCGAACTCGGCCAGGCAGTCGAGCACCCGCGCCGTTTCATGCGGCGTCGCGGCCTTGAGCATCGCCGTCAAGGCCGGGGCCATCACCTCCGGATCGGGTCGTATGGCCCGCACCGCCTTCAAGGCCTGTCGACGCACGAGCGGATCGGTGTCGGCCAGCGCGCGAGCCAATGCCGCCCCAGCCGACTTGGCCTCGTCCCCCAATTGTCCCACGGCATAGGCCGCATACGCGCGGACCGTGGCGTCCGAGTCACCCAGACTCTTCGTGAGCGCCGCGAGCGCCGGAGCACTCGAGGGCCCAATCGCGCCGAGCGCCTTGGCCGCATGGCCGCGCACCGCCGCATCGCCATGGCCGAGCAGCTTGGTCAGCGCGGGGACCGTCTCTTTGGCAACCGAGCCGAGTTCGGTCACCTCACCCAGCGTCGGGAGAAGTTCGGCGGCATCGCTTTTTGCGAGCCGAGCGTTGAGCGCCGCGACGTCGACCGCGCCGAGCAGTGTCGCGCTAACGCACAGGTTGAGCAGCAGAAACAGACCACAGCGCGACACCATGACACATCTCGCAGTACGAGGTTGAAAAATAAACGAGCCCTACGCTGACCAAAGTGCTTGCTTTGAATATAGACGTTTGCGAGAATCACTCCAGAGTTGAATGGAAAATTTGTTCGACGATTTTGGTCAAAAACCAAACGGATCGGGGAGCTGGCTATGATGAATGTTCGCGGCAGCATGATCTTCGTCGCGACGCTGCTGGGCGCGTCGTGGTTGTGCGCGCAGGTTTTTGTGCCCGGTGCCGGTTATCGCACCGTCCGCCCCTATGGAGCGGCGTATGCCGGTTACGGCTATGGCGTGGGGGCCGGCTACGCCTCGACCCCTTACCAAAGCTATGCCTACGGCATGAGCGCCATGATGCGCTCGCAAGCCGCCGCCAACCAGATGAACGCCGAAGCGGCGGTCACCGCCCAACAGGCCAAGCAGGCGGCCCTCGACACGCAAAAGAAATCGACCGAGACCTACTTCGAGCTGCGCCGCATGAACGACGAGTATCGCGCGGCCGAGGCGGCTCGCAAGGCCGAGCTGCGCAAGCAAAACAATCCATCCGGCACCACCCAGGTTGCGGTCAAGCGGCTCTCCGCCTATCAGCTCGACCCGGTGACGGGCAAGATCCACTGGCCGCCGGTGCTGATGGCCGCCGACATGCGCGTCTATCGCGACAAGCTCGACGCCCTGTTCGGCGAACATGCCACGACCGGTCGACCGCTGACGCTGACCGAAGTACAAACCGAGACGCACGGCATGCGCCGCTTGCTCGACGCGCAGTTCGACAGCCTCGCCCCGCTCGACTGGATCAACGGCAAGAACCTGCTCGAAGGCCTCGAACGCGAAATCTACGCCACCCCGCACGGCTAAGCCGTGTGGATGGAAATGCCTTTCGCACCTCTGCTTTGATGGAAGGAAGAGAGTGGCAAGACGGGTGCGGGGGCGAGCACAGCGAGACGATTGAGTATCCGTGACGCTCCGCAAGACCCTCATCCGGCCTGCGGCCACCTTCTCCCGAAGGAAGAAGGGTTTTATCGCCTACGATCGAGACGCTCTCACGATGGGCAGCGATGTGAGTTATTTCGCAGGTTTAGTAGCCTTCTCATCGCGATAGGGTTTGCCGGACTTGAATAAGTCGAGCAAGAACCCCCACTCTTTGAGCAACTCGGGCGAATACATGTTGTTGGCTTTGGTTTGCCATTGGACGGCTTCATCGAATTGGCCGGCCTCGGCATACGCGCACGCCAGGTTGCAAAGATCATTGGCGGCTTTCCACTCGGACAACTCGCCCGCTTTCTGGCCCGCCTCGATGGCTTTCTGGCCGTCCCGAACCGTGTCGTCCGGAGCAGTGGCGTAGATCCACGTCAGCGAGACATAGGCGCTGCGCAGTTTCGGATCCAGTTTGATCGCCGTATCGAGATCCTCGATGGCCTTCGGGTAATGCCCTGTTTGCGATCGGCAGCGGGCGCGATAGTAGTAGGCCCAGGCGTATTTGGGCGCCAGTTGGATCGCCCGATCGAGCGCGGAGATCGCCTCAGCCTCGCGCTTGAGCTGGTACA
>CAZZBK010000256.1:0-4318 GCA_964652155.1 uncultured Planctomycetaceae bacterium
GCGGGCACGATCACGACCACGGCGCAGATTGACGCGATATTCGCCGCGACTTGACGGGCGGCGCAACTTCGGGGACCCATATGGAATTGAACATCCGTAACGGCCGGATCACCGGCCGTGGTGTGCGTTTTCTGTCCGCCAACAGCTCCGGCGGTGAGATCAAGCCCTCGCTGATCGTGCTCCACGACACCGCCGGACGGCTCGACAAGGGTAGCTCGGTCGCCTGGTTCCGCGACAAGGGGTGCACGACCTCGGCCCACGTCGTCATCGAACGCGACGGGTCGATCACGCAGCTCGTTCCGCTCAACAGGAAAGCGTTCCACGCCGGCGAGAGCGTGTGGAAGGGCCGGCGCTACTGCAACGCATTCTCGATCGGCATCGAGATCGTGAACCCGGGGAAAATGGACCGCCTCGGACGGGCCTGGTTCGGCGTGGCCGTGTCCAGCGACCTCGACCTCGTGCACCGCAACACGCGCGAGCACGGCGACGGGTGGTGGCTGCCCTACACCGCCGAGCAGATCGACGCCGTGAAAGCGTTGTGCCGCGCCATCATGGCCGAATATCCAGACGTCAATGACATCGCGACGCACTGGATGATCTCGCCTGGCCGTAAGGTCGACACGTGTCCGCTGCTGCCGCTGGACGAGATCGTCGCCTACGCCTCCGGCGCCGACGATGCGGAGACGGCCGATGTTCCGCCCGTGCCGGTCAAGCCGCCGCCGTCGCCGCCATCCAGCATGGCGACCTCGACCACCGGCAACACGGCGGCCACCGTTGGCTTGGGGGCAGGGTTCAACGCCTCCCTCGAGATCTCGACCGCGTTCTCGAAGATGGCGTCGAGCGGCCGCGCTCTCTCTCTCGGCGAGCTCGCCCTCCAACTCGCGACGTCGGCAACGTTCTGGGTCAGCGTCGTCACGATCGCCGGCGCGGCGTACATCTGGCTCGAGCGGCGCGCCAAGCTCATTCGCCACGGCATCTGAGGGGACCACACATGATCGCACTGATCTCACTCGCCTGGGGAGTGATATCCTCCGGCTGGGGCCGCCGCATCGCGACGGCCCGCGACGCTGTTACCCGCTTCGGAAACGGCGCGTCCGTCATGGCCATCGTGGCCGGCATTGCCGTCGTTTCCGTCATCATCGGAATCGGCCTGGCGGCGTCGCATCTGCAGGCCACCGCAGCCGCGTCCCGGGACGCGATATGGCAGGCACAGCTCGCGCGCGAGCGCACGCTGGCGATGACGCGGCAGATGGCCCGCGATCGGGCCTCGGAGCGAGCCGCCGCCGCCGCGCGCGCGCATCTGTCGGCCGAGGCCGAAGCCGAGGCGGTTCGTGCGGCCGATATCGAGCGCGAGCTGCGCGCCCTCGAGGATAAGTTGGCCGCGAAAGGCCAGTCCCGTGACCCCGTCGTGTTCCCGCGTGCCATAGCCCGGAGCCTCAACCGATGAGACATGCCATCCTGATCGCCGCCGCCGCGCTGCTGGCCGCCGCCTGCGCCAAGGCCCCGCCACCCGTGAGCGTCGTCAGCGAGCCCGCCCCCGCGCCTCTCCTGCCCGCCGAATGCACCTCGCCAGACCCGGCCTGGCGCGACCTGCCCGACGCGGACGTGACGCGCAGCTCCGTGGCCCGCCTGTGGCGCGTCAACCGCAACGCCTATCGCCAAGTGGTCGGCGCGCGGCGCGTGTGCCGCGCCAGCCTCGCCGCCCACTTCCCGGCCGCACCGGCACGCGCGGCCCACTCCGGTGGGGAGTGATGCCGATGCTCGCCCGCGAGAGATGGACACCGCAGCATGACGCATCACCCGGATGGGTACCAGCGCTCGCCGTGGCCCTGGCCCCCGACGCCCCCGCCCCAGACAGACCAGTGGCTGCTATGGCGCCTGCTGGAGCGCTCAGAGGCGATGGTGGGCCGCCTCGACCGGATCGACCACCGCTTGGAGATAGGCGACGATCGCATGGATCAGATGTCCAAAGACATCGCGGACCTGAAGAGCACGAAACGGGAGCCGATGCCGGGCTGGGAGCGCGTCATCAAGAGCGTCGCGCCCTATCTGATCTTCCTGACGGCGCTCGTCGGCACGGGCAGCGTCGACGCGGCCATCAAGATCCTGTCCGCGCTGGGCACAAGATGACGGCCCGCGCGATGCGCCTCGCCTGGCGCCGCCTGCTCCATCTCGAGACGCGGTATGACCGGCGTATCGCATTCGCGACGCTGCTGGCGGCGGCCTGGATCGCCGCCGCCGTTGTGATGCGGATCGCCTGATCACGACACACCGAGACCGGCTGACGCGGCGACCCTCGGCGCGCGTCCTGGCCGAAAGGCCCCCGCGCGTTTCCCCGTCGCGCGGGGGCCTTGCCGCGACGACGAAATCAACACGCCGCGCGCTGCAAGAGATAGCCCTGGACCTCTTGCGGGCTGTCCGCGCGGTAGCCGACGAAGGCCTCGGCGACGTATCCGCTCCACGTTGGCGTGGGGCCGCCGCTCGGAGCCGACTGCACCGTCAGCACTGAGCCGTTGATCTTCGTTTCCAGTCCGCGCTCCGTCTCGCGCCACTCAACGATCTCGGGCCGCAGGCTACCGTGTTCATCGAGCAGCTCCGCGAGGCGGACGCCTTTGGCACCGTATGGGATTATTGCAGCCGCGAGCAGGCGGCGGCCCAGGCGTATTTGTTCGTATCTTGTCAGGGCCACCTCGATTTCGCGTTCACCGCGCGCCTGTCGAACGACTAGGGTCACAACACCAGGGTACGCTGGCGCTGCATCGAAATTGAGACTGATGCCAGCGCCGTCCGCATCCACAACCGTTTCAATTCGTTCTTCCAAGATCATCTCCTCGTCGGTTCAGACCCGCGTCCCGCACGCAGGACGTTTCACGGCGAGTGTCCTGCATATCGACAATCGTCGTAAAAATGGACAAAAAAACCCGCGGGATGGATGGAGCTGGTGAACTTCTGACAAAATGTCAGAAGCTAACTGCCTCCCGCGCGCGGGATGGATTTTCCCACCCATCGGTTTGAACTGTCCGGAGTTTCCGGATAGTTGCCCCCCGCACGCTGGAGCCTTGCCGCGTCGACGCATTCGACACGCCGCGCCGCATCCGTCGATCAAATCGTGCCAACGTCGACATGTATAAATTAGGAGGTTGAAACGTGAGCACAGTTAACATTCGATCGTCGGTGGCCGCGATTCAGACACTGCTCGCCGTTATTGTGGCGGAGTGCAATATCATCGACGCTCAGGCGCAACCAGCCACGCCGCCGCCATCTGTAACTCTGCCGGCAGTCGATTGCTTGGCCGGAACCATTCCAGTCTGGAACACATCGAACCTCTATTCAGACGAAGCGAGCGAGGCCCCCTGGCTGAGCGCTCGATCGACGTTCCGAACGACGATGGCAAACGCCCCAAGCGGCTCCGTCATGCTTATAGGAGACAGCATGCTCGAGCGTCTGGGGACTGCTGGCGCCCAGGCCATACATCCGTCGGCTGTGAACCTTGGTATTTCCAGCGAGTCGCTTCGGCAGCTGCTCATCAGGATCAACGAGCCGGACATCAACAACAACCCTAACTTGATCCACCGCTGCGGTGCGACGGTGATCATGACCGGCGTCAACGATCTGTCGGACGTCAGGAATTATTACTACGGTCCCTCAACCACTGAAGGTGTTCAAAACCTTGTCACGACGATGGGCCAGATTTTCGACAAACTGGCAGCCTGGGTTACGGGCAAGGTCGTCGTCGTGAAAATGGTGCGGCTGAACACGGCTGTTTTGGGAATTATATACTTGACTCCCGATTATTCCTCGGGTAGTTATCTTCTCATGCAGCGGGCAATTCCGCCCTAACCGAGAGGAGGCTGCTATGCTCGTTAAGTTTTCCACCCTCGCCAACGGCGTGTTCATCGAGGACAACGGAACGGATGAGCGCAAGCCTTCCGACCGTTGCTTTCGCTTCGACGCGAACGGCAACGCGGAATATGCGTTGTTCGCTGACCTCACCGGCAGCAACCCTGCCCCGCGCTGGTTCGGCCACCAGTTCCGCGAACGTGACTTCACTTTCGCCTGATCGGGAGAGGCGCAATGACCCCTCATCCACACCCATTGGAAGGTAAATACGAGCCTGAGAGCCGTGATGTGCAAACGCCTCTTGAAGCGGCTGCTATGTCGATCGCGATTAGCCTCAAGCGGATCGCGGACCATCTGAACGAACGCGTAGGTCCAAAAGACCCAACCTACCACGGGCTTTCGCTCGACGAACTGGCCCGCGGTGAAAGCTATCATCCGGGAGACGACGCATGATCGTTGATGTTGAGTGTGAACGGTG
>CAZZBK010000257.1:0-4304 GCA_964652155.1 uncultured Planctomycetaceae bacterium
ACCGCGTTGTGATCGAGCCGCTGGAAGCGGAAGAGCGGACCGCCGGCGGCATCGTTCTGCCCGACACCGCCAAGGAAAAGCCCCAGCGTGGCAAGGTCATTGCCGTCGGCCCGGGCAAGCTGCTGGACAACGGCGCGCGTGGCGCGCTCAACGTGTCGGTCGGTGACGAGGTGATCTTCGGCAAGTACTCGGGCACCGAAATCGAAGTCAACGGCAAAGACGTCAAGATCATGCGCGAGGCCGACATCCTCGCCCGAGTGCTCGCCTAGTCGAGCACGGTCGGACTCGGACACTCGCCCCAACACCAACCCAATCGAGGATATTCTCCAATGCCCGCCAAACAGTTACTGTTCGACGACTCGGCTCGCGCCCGCATGCTCAAGGGGGTCGAGAAGTTGGCCCATGCCGTGTCGGTCACGATGGGTCCCACGGGCCGCAACGTGATCATCAACAAGTCGTTCGGTGGTCCGACGGTGACCAAGGACGGCGTGACGGTTAGCAAAGAGGTCGAGTTGGAAGACCGCTTCGAGAACATGGGCGCCAAGCTCGTGAACGAAGTGGCCAGCAAGACGAGCGACATCGCCGGCGACGGGACGACCACCGCGACGGTGCTGGCCCGCGCGATTTTCAAGGCTGGCATCCGCTCGGTCTCGATGGGTAGCAACCCGATGGCGGTCCGCCGCGGCATTGAAAAGGCCGTCGACGCCGCGATCGAGCACCTCAAGAGCATTGCCAAGCCGGTGAGCAGCAAGCAAGAGATTGCCCAGGTCGGCTCGATTAGCGCCAACAACGACACCGACATTGGCGACCTGCTGGCCAACGCGATGGAAAAGGTCGGCAAGGACGGCGTCATCACGGTCGAAGAAGGCAAGGGGACCGAGACCACGCTCGAAATCGTCGAAGGCATGCAGTTCGACAAGGGTTTCATCTCGCCGTACTTCATCAACAAGCCGGCCGAGATGGAATGCGTGCTCGAAGACGCTTACATCTTCATCTTCGAGAAAAAGTTCTCGAACCTCCGCGACCTGGTGCCGATCCTCGAACAAGTCGCGCAAACCGGCAAGCCGCTGCTGATCATCGCCGAAGACGTCGATGGCGAAGCGCTCACGGCCTTGGTCGTGAACAAGCTCCGCGGCGTATTGAACGTCTGCGCCGTCAAGGCCCCGGGCTTCGGTGACCGCCGTCGCGCCATGCTCGGCGACATTGCCGTGCTGACCGGTGGCACGCTGATCAGCGAAGACCTGGGCCTTTCGCTCGATAGCCTGACGCTGCAACACTTGGGCCGCGCCAAGCAGATCACGATCGACAAAAACGACACGACGATTGTCAACGGAGCCGGCAAGACGGCCGACATCCAAAACCGGATCCAACAAATCCGCAACCAGCTCGACGCCACCGAGAGCGAGTACGACAAGGAAAAGTTCCACGAGCGGCTCGCCAAGATGACCGGCGGCGTGGCCATCATTTCGGTCGGTGCTAATAGCGAAGCCGACATGAAGCAGAAGAAGGCCCGCGTCGAAGACGCCCTGCACGCGACCCGCGCGGCGGTCGAAGAAGGCATTCTGCCCGGCGGCGGCGTGGCGCTGCTCCGCTGCAAGGAAGCCGTTGAGAAGGTCGTTGGCAAGCTCAAGGGTGACGAGAAGATCGGCGGCGAGATCATCCTCGACGTCCTCGCCGCGCCACTCAAGCAGATCGCCGACAACTGCGGCATCGACGGCGCCGTGGTGGCCGACGAAGTGTCGCAAAAGGGTGTCAACGTTGGCTACGACGCCAACAAGGGCGAGTATGTCGACATGTTCAAGGCCGGCATCATCGATCCGCTCAAGGTGGTGCGCAGCGCATTGTCAAACGCCGCCAGCATCTCGGCCTTGATGCTCACGACCGAAGTCATGGTCACCAACTTCGACCACGACGACAAGCACAAGGCCAAGATCGAAGGCTCGGTCCGCTAAGGGTCCTCGGATGCGCTTGGCTCGCCAGCCGGGCGAAGATAACGAACGTAACGATCAGGCCACTCGTGTGACACAAAATCGCACGAGTGGCCTGTTCCGTAAACGACCCGGCATGCCCAGCGCCGATGGTAGAATGACATAGGTAATTCACGGTGACCGACAGCCAATTTCGCCATGGCCAATAAACGCGACTATTACGAAATCCTGGGCGTGGCACGCGAGGCCAGCGACAAAGATATCGCCGCGGCCTATCGCAAGCTGGCCGTCAAATATCACCCGGACAAAAACCCGGGCGATGAAGACGCGATCAAGCTGTTCAAAGAGTGCGCCGAGGCCTTCGAGGTGCTTAGCGACGATGACAAACGCGGCCGGTATGACCGCTACGGCCACTCGGGCGTCGACGGCGTGCAAGGCGGGGGCGCGCCGCACTTCAACGACATCAACGATATCTTTGCCGCCTTTGGCAACATGTTCGGCGACTCGGTCTTTGGCGACCTGTTCAATCGCGGCCGACGCGGCCAGCGCAACCAGGTGCAGCGCGGTGCCGATGTGCGGACCGATGTGTCACTCGACCTGCTCGAAGCTGCCCGCGGCTGCCGCAAAACGCTGACCATTCGCCGCCATATCCGCTGCGAAGGCTGCGAAGGCTCGGGAGCCAAACTCGGCACCAAGCCCGAAAAGTGCCGCTACTGCAATGGCGCGGGGCAGGTCATTCAGGCCTCGGGCATTTTCCGCGTTCAGACGACATGCCCCGGCTGCGGCGGTCGTGGCGCAATGATCAAAACCCCCTGCCCCGGTTGTGCTGGCGAGGGGAAGGTGTTCGAGCGGGTCGAGCGCGAAGTGAGCATTCCGGCCGGCGTCGACGAGGGGACTCGACTGCGTCTGGCGGGCGAAGGTGAGGCGAGTCCCAACGGTGGCCCGCCGGGCGATTGTTACTGCTTCATCCAGGTGCGCGAGCATCCGCTCTTCCGACGCGAAGGACAGAACCTGATTTGCGCCTTGCCGCTGAGCTACTCGCAAGCGGCGCTCGGGGCCCAGGTGCAGGTCCCCACGCTCGAAGGAGCCGAAGAGGTGGCGATCGAGCGCGGCGTGCAGCATGGCGATCTACTGCGACTGCGCGGCCGGGGCGTGCCCGACCCGCACGGCCGCGGCGTGGGCGATCTGCTGTTGCACGTGGCGATCGAGATCCCCAAGCAACTCACCCCGCGCCAAGAAGAGTTGCTGCGCGAGTTGGCCGCCGAGGAGCATGCCAACGTCAGCCCGCAACGCAAGAGTTTCTTCGACAAGCTCAAAGCGTATTTCGTGCCCGGCGAAACCGATGCCGCGAACAAGAGTTGATGTATTTTGTGTGTTAGCCCCGTGGTGCCATGATGAGTGATGCAACGAAAAGACCAGCGGTTGATGAATCAGCCCTTCAAGACGCGGCCGTCAACGCGCAGAGCATGAACCCGACCGCGACCGATGCGTCGCTCGGCGAGGTGTCGTTGAGCATGGAACTGCACCGGCTGCGCGCCGAGGCGGAAGAATCGCGTCAGGTCGCGCTCCGTTCGCAGGCCGAGCTGGAAAACTTCCGCAAACGCATGCGGCGCGAAATGGACGACGAGCGCCGCTACGCCGAGCAAAAACTGCTCACCGACCTGCTGAGCGTGGTCGACAACATCACCCGTGCAATTCAGGCCGCCGAAAAAACCGCCGGCGCGCAGAGTGTCGTCGACGGCATTCGACTGGTGCAGCAGCAACTCGACAAGGTGCTCGTCCAGCACAACTGCCTGCGCATCGACGCGCTCAACAAGCCGCTCGACCCCATGATCCATCAGGCGATCATGCAGCAGCCGAGCGAGACGGTCGAGGCCGGTCACGTCACGATGATCGCGCAAGACGGCTACCAACTCTTCGACCGTTGCGTGCGACCCGCCCAGGTGATCGTCTCGACCGGCAAGCCCTAAACCCCATCCCTCGCCCCACACCCCTCCCCCCTTTTCTGCCATGCCCACCTACGACTACGTTTGCGACGCGTGTCAGCACAAGTTCGAGCTGTTCCAGTCGATCACCGAGGCGCACAAGAAGAAGTGCCCCGAGTGCAAGAAGAACAAGCTGCGCCGGCTGATCGGCGCGGGGGCCGCGATCATGTTCAAGGGGAGCGGCTTCTACATCACCGACTACCGCAGCGAGGGTTACAAGCAGAAGGCGGCCGCCGACGCCAAAGCCTCGACCGAATCAAAAGGCGAGAGCAAATCCGAATCATCGACCAAGAGCGAGTCGGCCCCCAAGACCGAGAGCAAGGGCAAGTCCAAAAAGGATTAACCTCCTCCCCAAGCCGGCGGCTCTGCCGCCGTGCAGGGGACTGTCCCC
>CAZZBK010000258.1:0-4288 GCA_964652155.1 uncultured Planctomycetaceae bacterium
ATCAACTCGACCGCGCGGAAGAACGGATCGGTCGAGCGCATAAAATCGGCGGCATGTTTGCCGACGTAGGTCGCGCCGTGTCGCTCGAGCCGATCGTTGTTCAACCGCTGGCCATGCAGGTTGACGGTGAACAGTGTGTGACGATAACGCTCGGGCCAGTTATCGCCCAGGTAGATCATCAGGCCCGAGTGGGCATGTCCGCCGCCAGCCTCGTCGGTCGTGGCCGTCACGCCTGTCTTGCGAATGTCGCTCCACGCCTCGCGAGTGTCCCAGTGGTAGTGGTCGGCCGTTTGCGTGATGAGCTGATACAGATAGGGGTCGAAATGCTCGCCGTACATGCGCTGGTAGCTGGCCCCGGGCACGACATGCCACAGGTGGCCAATGACCGTGTTGATGAAGAACATCTGGCCGTGATCGTCCCAGTCCATGCCCCACGGGTTGGTCGTGCCTTGCGCGACGACCTCGACTTTTTGCCGCTGCGGATGATAGCGCCAGATGCTCGCGTTGAACCGGACCCGGTCGTCGGGCGCGGTCCCCGGCGGCCCGACATACGAGTTCGACAAGATGCCATGTCGGCCGTAGAGCCAGCCGTCGGGCCCCCAACGCAAGCCGTTGACAATGTTGTGCCGAATGTTCGCGTCGTTGAAACCGTCGAGCACCACCTGCGGCTCACCGTCGGGCCGATCGTCACCATCGCGGTCGGGAATAAACAGCAATTGCGGAGCGCACAGCGCCCAGACGCCGCCGTAGCCGACCTCGATGCTGGCGAGCTTTTGTCCTTGATCCCAGAACACCGTGCGGCGATCGTGTCGCCCGTCGTGGTCGGTGTCTTCGAGGATCACGATCCGATCGCGCATTGCGAGGTCAAAATTCTTGGCGCTCTCGGCGTAGGTATAGTTCTCGGCCACCCACAGTCGTCCGCGCGCGTCGGTCGCCAGGGCGATGGGCTGCTGCACCTCGGGCTCATGCGCGAAGAGCGTGGCCTGGAACCCGCGCGGCAGCGTGATTTTCGCCAGCGCCTCTTGAGGCGTCGTGACGCCGTTGGGCGTGGCCTGGGTATCGATCACTTTCGGAAACGCCGGCCGCTGCGGCTCGTCGGCACGCGATAGGAATAACCAACCACTGCCAACGAACAACGCAGTGCAAAGGAGTGCGCGGAAGTACCAAGTCATTGCAGTCGAAACTCGCGGAAAAAGAACGTGTCATAAAAGGAATAGCCGATTCAGTCTGCCTATTGTGTGCCAGTTGGCTGACCGGCACAACAATCTCACGATCGGTTCGACCCAGTGTAACTCAAGCCCGTGCAACGGTCATGTTCGTCACGAACGGACATGAATCGCTAGCGGTCGCAACGCTGGAACGGGGCATGGGAAGCGAGTTCGGTGTGACGGTGATTGCCTGACGATAAAGAGGGACAGGACCATTGCCTGCCCCAAGCCGGTGGCTTCGCCACCGGATCTCCGGCGACACTTTGCCGGCTTGGGACACCCCACCTCCGTTTAATATTGAAACTCGATCATGGACATGCTCCGCCCTAGCCGCCTTGCGATGGTGGTCGCCGCGACCGCCGGTGTGCCGTATCTGGCCTCGAACGTACAACACACGCCCACCGAGCAGGCCGCGGCCGGACATACCGACGCGCTCGGTCAGAGCGTTCACGCCGAGTCGACTCCGATGCAGGCGCTCGACGGCCCACGCTCGATCCCGATCGCTCAGGTGCTCCGCTTCGATGTGACGACCACTTGGGTGCTATCGACCTGGCCGCGGGTCACGACCGGGCTGGCCGACTTGGAGCTGCAAGGGTATCGCGTGGCGCTGGTCACGGGGGTTCGCCCCACCGATCTGGCCGGGTCACTCACGTATTACTTCAACAAAGAGCAGCGTGTGGCCCGCATTCTACTGAGCGCCAACACCGGCGACCCCAGCGAGTTGGTGCAGCTATTGGTGCAGCACTATGGCTTTCAGCGCGTGGTCGTGGCCGACGCGGGACTGCATCTGTATCAGGCCAAAGAGTCGGGGCGCGTGATGGGCGAACTGCGTATTAAGCCCGCCAACATTGTTCGACAAGACTCGCCATTGAACCGTTTTAGCGTCTCGCTAATCGTCGATCGACCGGCCCAGTCAAATTGACGCAACTCAAGATCGGCAATTGGTTAATGGCACCCTGACGGGTTGGCCGATATTGACCCATACGGGATTGCTGATACAATGATGAGCAGAATTCTGTAGAGCGGTTGCCTAGGCCCTGATAAGCTATCGCTCGACGGATGGATAGTTTGCCTGCCCCGGACTGCCACGCGACGACACCGTCCCACCTTTGCGTCGCGTCGAGCCGCCCCAATTTCGATCACCATAGCGGAGATCACGCTCATGCTGACCCTGTTAGGACCTCGCCCGCGCCAACGAGACCGTTTTTGCGACGGGCTGGCTCGTCGTCAGTTCTTGAAGATCGGCGCGCTGTCGTTTGGCGGCATGTCAGTGAACTTGGCCGACGTGTTGCGCAGCGAAGCGGCTACAGGCACGCGGCGCCACAAAGCGGTGATCAACGTGTTTCTCGGCGGCGGGCCTCCGCACCAAGACATGTGGGATATCAAGACCGACGCGCCGCTCGAAATTCGCGGCGAGTTCAAGCCGATCAACACGAGCGTGCCGGGCATTGAGATCGGCGAGGCCTTTCCGCTCATCGCGCAGCGGATGGAGAAGTTCGCCATCATTCGTTCGGTGATTGGTGCTCGCGGCGGACACGACGCCGAGCAGTGCACAACCGGCTGGAACAAAGACTCGCTGCGCATGCTGGGGGGCCGGCCGAGCATCGGCGCGGCGCTCACCAAGCTCAACGGCCCCGTCGACCCGTCGGTCCCCACGTTCGTCGGCTTGGCGGCCCCCACCGGCCACATGCCCTGGAGCGACCCGGGCGTGCCGGGCTTTTTGGGCCCGCAGTTCGGTTGCTTCCGGCCCGATGGTCCCGGCTTGCAGAACATGAAGCTCAACGAGATTTCGATGCCGCGGCTCACCGACCGCCGGCAGTTGCTCGCGCAGGTCGACAACCTCAAGCGGACGATCGACAACTCGGGCCAGATGCGCGCCATGGACGCCTTCGAGGGGAACGCCTTCGACATCCTCACCAGCAGCCGCTTGCTCGACGCGCTCGATCTGTCGAAGGAAGACCCGCGGATCGTCGAGCGTTACGGCTCGGGCAAGCCCTACAACTATCAATACGACGGCGCGCCGACGTGTAACGATCATCTGTTGATGGCGCGGCGACTGGTGCAGGCGGGCGTCCGCTGCGTGACCCTGAGTTACGGTCGCTGGGATAGTCACGGCAAGAATTTTGATCTGGTGCGCGATCACGGCGCGAAGCTCGATCAGTGCTTGACCGCGCTGGTCGACGACCTGGAACAACAGGGGATGCTCAACGATGTGACGGTCATCGCCTGGGGTGAATTCGGTCGCACGCCGCGAATTAATAACGGCGCCGGTCGCGATCACTGGCCTCAAGTCAGTTGCGCGATTATGGCGGGCGGCGGTATGCGAACCGGTCAGGTGATCGGCTCGACGAATCGGCTCGGCGAGTTCGCCAGCAATCGGCCCGTCCACTTCCAAGAGGTGATGGCGACGCTGTATCACAACGTGGGCGTGAACGTCTCGACGACCCACATCACCGACCCGGCCGGCCGCCCGCAAAAGCTCGTCGAGATGAACGCCATCCGCGAGTTGATCTAACAGACTCCTGCCCTCTCCCGTCGGGAGAGGGTGGTGAACGAAGTGAACCGGGTGAGGGTGGTTGGCCCTGTCACGCGCTCACTCTCCTCATCCGCCCTTCGGGCACCTTCTCCCACAGGGAGAAGGCTACAACACAAACCGGCCTGGCAAGAGCACGCTCAATTGTGTGTCGACGAACCGCTCGGGCGCGTCGGCATTGATGAGCCGGATGGGCAATTCATCGCAGAACTCGGCGAGCACTTGGCGACAGGCCCCGCAGGGGGTGATCGCTCCGGAAGCCACGATCACAAGCGCCTTGAACTGCCGCGCACCGGCACACACCGCGGCGGTCAGCGCGGTCCGTTCGGCACACTGAGTGAGACCATACGAGGCGTTCTCGACATTGCAGCCCGGGAAGATACGCCCATCGGCGGCGAGCAACGCCGCGCCGACGCGAAAGTTCGAGTAACGGGCATACGCCGCTTCGCGAGCTTTGATTGCGGCAGCGGTCAGGGGGGCGTAGTCGAGTTCGCTCATGCGATGCGCTCCACGATCAGGGTGGGAGGTGCGATCGGCGCGTCGTCGA
>CAZZBK010000259.1:0-4265 GCA_964652155.1 uncultured Planctomycetaceae bacterium
GGATCGGCCAAAGCGACGATCCAGCAAGCCATCGAAATGATTGAGCGTTACATCGACGTGTTCCAATGGGGCATCGTCATTCAGGTGGCCGCCGGCACGTTCACAGAGAATGCCGTGGTGCATACCAAGCGCATTCGCGGCTACCACGTGATTTCTCTGGTCGGCGACACGACCACACCGAGCAATTGCGTCTGGCGTATTCCGGCGAACGGGACCGGGCTGACGTGCCGCGACTGGTCGGGCATCATCCTTGGCGGCTTCAGGGTGCAGGCCTTTGCGCAAACGGCGACCATGACAATCGCCTCGCCGGCCGTGGTCACGGCGACGGCGCACGGGCTTGCCGCCGGTAACACCATTGTGTTTTCGACCACGGGCGCCCTCCCGACCGGCGTCACCGCCGGCACGATCTACTTTGTGATTGCCACAGGCCTGACGACGGACACGTTTCAATTCTCGGCGACGTCTGGCGGCGCGGCAATCAACACGTCGGGCTCGCAATCCGGCACGCACACGATAACGGCCGCCGGGTGCACGGGCATTTCGGCGAGCCAGCACGGCATTATTGATATCGACCGGATGGATTGGGGCTATATGCCCTACGGTAATCACATCGAGTCGACGAACGGCGGCAGCGTCGGGTACGTGACGGGAACGACGGAGACAATCAGCTCGTCGTTCTCGGCGCATTGGGTGATCGGCCCGCTCAGTAGCGTGCTTTGCACGGGCGCCACGATCGATCTGCCGGCGGCCGTGGCCATGTCGTCATTCCTGCAAATGACGGGCGGGAGCTGCGTTCTGGCCGGCAACACCTACACCGGGCTCGGGGCGGGCACTGGCGCGACCGGCATCAAGGCGCTCGTGTCGCTAAATGGCGTGCTTGTTTCGGGCGCGACAACCGCCGTCACCATGACGATTGCCTCGCCGGCTGTGGCCACGCTCACATCTCATTATCTTGTGGCCGATAGTGAGGTCATTTTCACGACCACGGGCGCGTTGCCAACAGGCGTGACAGCGGGGACGTCCTACTATGTGCTCTCAACGGGCCTGACGGCCAACTCGTTCCAGTTCTCGGCGACGGTTGGTGGTGCGGCAATCAACACGTCAGGTACGCAGTCCGGAACGCATTATGTGTCGAGCGTTCGGCTGCCGGGATCGACGGCGCCGCTGACCGCGCGCGGGGGTCAAATCCAGCTATGAAGCCGTTTGAGGATTTGGGGCACGCGGTCAAGGTCACGAAGCCGTTCCGGCTCAAGAGGTGCGAGGCGGGCGGCCTCCCCGATCCGGGGCAGTGCGTCGATTGCCTGATTGTGATCAACGACCGCAATTCACCGTCGCGGCCGTCGGTTGCCTACAGCGACGGCACGACATGGCTGCATCTGGGCTGGCTCGATCAATCGCCGCAGCCATCGCAAGCCGTTGTGGTTCAGCCGGTAGAACGGGACATCACGCCGCTGATCCGGGCGGCGGTCGAGCAGGCGTTGCCCGCGCTCGTCTCGCAACCGGCGGTGCGCGTGATCCAAGGGCCACAGACGCCTGCGATTGATGTGCAGCCGTTGGCGCAAGGCATGCTTGAGCTGAGCGAACATGTTAATCGAATACTGAATGAAAACGCCGATTTGATGGCTCGTGTCGAGTTTCTGGAGCGGCATGCGATCGCGCATGCGAAGCTTGAGGCAGCATGAAAATCTCGCAGCGCGGCCTCGACGAATTGATCAAGGTGCACGAGGGTTACCTCGCCAGACAGGCCGACGGATCGTGTAAGGCTTACCGCTGCCCGGCCGGGGTTTGGACGTGCGGATGGGGCTGCACCGAGGGGATCACGGCCAATACGCAATGGACCGTCATCGAGGCGGAGGCCGCGTTGCGCCGAGAGATGGCGAAGCACGAGGCCGCCATCGAAAAGCTCGTTACCGTGCCGCTCAATCAGGGCCAGTTCGATGCGTTGGTCTCGCTCTGCTATAACATCGGCGCGGGCGCTGTCGGCAAATCGACACTGCTCAAGCATCTGAACGCGGGGGATTACGCGCGGGCCGCCTCTCACTTTGCTGACTTCAAGTATGCGCGGGTCCAGGGCGCCACGGCGACCCGTATGAAAGTCGCGCCGGGGACAAGCGTTGTGCTTCCCGGCCTCGTGACCAGGCGCGCGGCCGAGATGCAGTTCTTTCTTGAGGCCGATCCCGTTGCCGACGCCATGCCGCAGAAGGTCGAGGCGCCGCGCGCCAAGCTCGACGTGAAAGCGATCGTCACGAAGGTCGTCGCGCCGGTCGGTGCGGCTGGCGCTGCCGTCGGCGAGGTTGTCAAACAAGGCGTTCCGGCGGTGCCCGATGTCGCCACAAAATCGCTCGAGCACATCGCCGGGTGGAAGCGTCTCGGCGGTGGGGTGCTCGAGGTCGGCAAGGAGGCCGTCGGCGTCATCGTCATGACCGGCAGGCTCTGGCCGTATGTTGTCGGTGCCGGGTGCGGTGCTGCGGTGCTGGCGTTTGCAATCTGGAAGCGCCGCTATGCTGACCAAGCTACTTGAGCCAATCGCCTATGTGGGGATCGCGGTCTCGCTCGTCGTTGGCGCCTACCATGCCGGCAAGTTGAAAGAACGTGAGTGGTGGCGGACGGAGATCGCCGCCAAGTCCAGCCGCGTCCAGGCTGCCATGAAGAAGATGGACGCGGACGCGGACGAATTCGACGCCGTCCTGATCCGAATGATCGGAGACGACGATGCGAAACTCGCCGACCTCGAGGCCAAGGTGGCGGCGGTCCCGGCAGCCCTCCCCGCCACTCCCGGCGCTGCCGATACTGGCGACGTGTGCCGCCCTGTCCCTGCTCACTGCTTGCGGCGTCAGGGACCGGGTGATCATCCAGCCCGTGGCGCCGCCTCCGGTCAGCGAGCAGCTGACGGCCCCGCTGTCGGTCCCCCGTTGCTCGCCAAAGGTCGCTGACGTCTATGCGCCAGAAGCGCTCGAAGCCGAGCGCAAATGCTTGGCACAAGCGGAGCGGCGGGCTCGTGATCGCCATACGGCCCTAGCCTCGGCGGTGACAGTACGTGAAGCGGCTGTCACGGAAATGATCAAGGGAACGAGGTAGGCGGGATGGACTATGCAGGGGCATTGGGAATCGGGGATCGAGTTCGGGCGGGCACTCGAGCGGCTCACGGGCCACGAGCGCCGCATGGACCGCATAGAGGCGGACCACGATCATCTACGAACGGAGGTCACGCAGGCCAAGACGCTCGCCATCCGGGTGGGGCTGGTGCTGGTGCTCTGGCTGGCCGGCCTCGCCGTGGCGATCCCGTCGGAAAAGGGAGGAGAGTTCCTGGCAGCGTTCCTGAAGGCCTACCTGAAATAGTCCACCGTTTGCTGTCTGTTGCGTGTTGGGCTGGCTGGGCATTTTTGGCTGCGGCGATTGCATCGTGGGGATGGTGGACGGTCATCCACTGGTAACCGGAGATTTGCAGTTGGCCACAATAGTCACGCGATCTTGCCGCTCGTCCGTAAGTCGTGCCGGAACCGCCTCGTCGTAGTCGTCGAGCACACCCTCCAACCACAAGCGCGGCCCGTCGTTCGTACATCCGGACGCGATCTTGGCGCGGACGGCGTCCCATTCCGTCATGATCTGGTCGCGCGTGCGCATGGTTTGGCCTCAAATCAAAATTTCCACACATCCTCTCGCGCGGCGGTATTTTTGGGCTTACCGCCGCACTTGTCTCGCGGACCCTCGCAGCCCCAACACGGATTGAGCCCATCACTCACGTCGGCCATCACGATGGCGCCGCCGAGCAGGCACGCCATCGGCACATAGCCTTGCATCTTGGCCATGCCGAGCTGCATGTCGTCGGCGTCAGCTTCAGCTTGGTCAAAATAGTGCATCTTCATGACCGGCCTCGAGTCAGGTTTCGTCAGTTGTAGGATTTGGGTGAGTGGGAATTGGACGCCAATGAGTTGGGCGTTCATTGTCCCGTGGCTCCCAATCCGCTCCTGAGTTTGGGCCTCCATGCGTCCAGTACGACCATAGTCGACCCATGTTGTCGCTGAACACAGTGGCGCATTCAACTCCGCCGTTTCCTCTTTCACCTGTCGGCCAGTACAGCATTACGTGTTTCCCAAACGGCAGAGACGCGATCGGGAACCATTCCCCGCGCGCAACAAGGTCTTCTGCATACGCCTCGACAACGCTGCTTACGACAAGATCAGCAGGCAACGATGCTCCTGTGCGCCTGCACCAATCAGCCCAATCGGCCACCGCTCTTTCAGCCTTCGTCATCGGCCCGGCCT
>CAZZBK010000260.1:0-4206 GCA_964652155.1 uncultured Planctomycetaceae bacterium
ATCAGAAGGTGCATTCCTTTCCTGATGGCACATCGCAAGAGATGATAAGCAGCCAGATGCAAGGCATTTATGGCGGTCGTGGGGCCTTGAAGCCGCAAGGACTTCCTGGCCCCGGAAGTGCGACGCCTGCGTCTGGGGCAATTATGCCGAGCATGCAGAGTACTCCAAGGTATCATACCGGCGAGGACGATGAAAATCTCGTCATGGGCATGATGTTCCCGCATATGCAACAGATCATTCAGAACACGCCGGGCCATGCTTTGCGTATGGAACAGGCCAAGACTGCGGGAAAAAACCTCGGCAACCTGGAGGAACGTCAACGGGGAGGCACGCAAGTTCTCGAAATGCTGAACCAGCTTGGCGAGACTGCCGATGAAGGGCACGCCGCTGGGCATCTGGATCAAGCCATCGGGCCGATTGATGCCAGCCCGACGTTTCAGCGGGTGCGTGCGGCCGTGCCGCTTGTCGGCGATTATTACGAGAAGGGTTACAATCTCCACAATCAGTTGATGCATGATATTCACGGGTTGACGACGGCGTTTATTTCTTCGGCAAGCAAGGGCGGTATCCAGATGTCGGATGCCCGCCAAAAGGCATTCGAGGAAACCATGGGCGCCATGATGAAGGCGACCAGCAAGGAAGAATTCGACAAGATCAAGAAGGACGCTGAGCGGATCATCAAAAATACATTCGGCTTGGCTCCCGGCGCAACGATTGAGCCGACCAGGAGCTCGCGCGCGACGGCTCCGCAACAGCAGCAACCACAACGCCAGCAATTCCGAAACAAAAGCACGGGCGCGATTGAGACGTTCGAATGGGACGGCGCCAAATGGAAGAAGGTGAATTGACATGGCAGAGCCGACGCCGCCTCCGGGCTATGAACCAATTGCAGGCGCCAGCCCGCTTGCGCCGCCTCCGGGCTATGAGCCGGTCGCCGCTCCGGGCATCCTGGAATCTCTAGGGCGCGGGTTTGTAGAGAGCGCCACATTTGGAGCGGACGATAAGCTTGGCATGGATAAGGAGCGCCGTGAGGCCTCCCGCAAGGCAAATCCATGGGCGCATTTCATGGGAGAATTGGTCGGCGGCGCTGTTCCAATGGCGGCTGCTGCTGTACTTCCAACGGGAGTGGGCCAAGCTGCTGCAGCAGGTCGCGCAGCACAGCTATTGGGCAAAGGAATCGGATTGGTACGTGGCGCACTTGTGCCCGGAGAAATCAATACGTGGGGGCAAGCTATCGGGCAGGGCGCCAAGCTAGGTGCTGTCTATGGTGGATTGTCGGGCGCTGGCCATGCCGACGTGCATGATAGCGATACGCTGGCGAGCGCTTTGCAGAAGCGCGGTGTCGGCGCTGTGACAGGTGCAGGAACGGGGGCGGTTGTCGGGCCGGTACTTGGTGCTGCTGGCCATGGCGTTTACCGTGGTGGGCAATTTCTGGGCGGCCTGCGTGCCGTCTCCGAGGCCGAGACGGCGGGTCTAGGTCAAGGTGCGCTCAAGACGGCTACGCGAAAGCTTGAAGAAGACAGGATTACGCCGCAGCAGTTGATTGATCAGATTAGGGCCGAGTTTCCAGATGACACGCTTACGGCCGGGGCTGGGGATTTGCAGGCTGGTCTATCGCGTAGATTCTGGGGCAACGCAACAGGGGGAAACAAGCAGCCAATCACTGCGGATCAAGTCGAAGAAACCGTTCGCCGATCTATGCTTGGCGAGAATGCAAATGACATCAGCAAGGCTCTGAAGGCTGCTAATGGTGGTGACGGCCCTGGGCCAGGCGCAGTTCAGTCATTGCTTGACGAGCTTGCGGATCGGCACCTTGGCCCCCTCAATCTCGTGGATCGCGCCGGAATGGTGCGGACTGGGGCTGGCAATAACATGCAGTTGTCTATGCGAGCTGCAGCGGCCACTCCCGGCGAGCATCTAGGGGTTGCTCGGGAAGGGCTGCTTGAGCGTCAAATGGGGGCTGGTGGTCGGTTCCAGCAGCTATTTGACAAGCTTCTGGGGTCATCGGATTTTGACGCCGTGGCGGCACGTCATTCCGGGGCATTGGAATCGGCTGGATCGCGAGCTTATGCGGATGCCTTTTCCAACGAGGTTCCATTTGATCTGACGCCAATCCTGCGAAAATATCAAAGCCAATTCGACGGGCGCCGCGGTCCCGTGCCTGAAGGCATGGTCAAGGCGCTGGATAGTTTTACAACCAAAAAGCCCGTGACTGAAGGGCTGACGGCAGAAGGCCGCACGCAAGCATCCGAGTTGCCGTTGACCGAGCGCGAAAGTCTGCTTTCGATGTGGCGATATGCGCATCGTCCAGTTGCCGAGCCTCAATCGCTTTCGCAGTGGGTCAAGGGTTATGGTGGGCTGAAAGATACGGGTGGCGATCTGGCCAATATGTTTGGCGGCATGGCCCCGAAAGGAATGATCCGAGGCAAGGCCGGCAAGAATATTGACGATGCAGCATTGCGGGCATGGGAAGAAGGCTTTTTCCCTGGAATGCAAAAACGGCCCACGGTCAATGAATTCCTGGAAGCCCTGGAAAGAGATGTGAAGGGAGATCGCGTTGTTCGTCCAGAACATTTCGACCGATTGGAGGCGCGGACTAATCAGCAGGAAATGCTGCGTGACCTGGCAGATGTTGGCGTCAACGCGCGCAACGAAGTCGAAGCCTTGCGCCAGCTTGGATTTGGCAAAGCTGGGCGTCCTCTAACATCAGACGTGGGTCCGACGACGCTCGAAGATTTCATTGCGGCGCGACAGAACGTCAAGCAGTTGATGGATGAGGCCAAGGTCGGTTCGCCGCTCAAGCGCGAATTGACCAAGTTCTATAATGAGATCACAAGTGCGGTTGCCGATACGAACCCGAAATGGGCGGAGGCCAATGCGCTATGGCGGGATGGCAAGGCAGCACAAGACGCCATGGATGCTGGCGCTCGCATGTCAACGCGATTGGGAGCGGCAAGCCGTGAAAACTTGGCGGAATTTACTTCGGCCAAGAATGATGCCGCACGAGCATCGCAGGAGTTGAAGTCTGCGACTGCGGTTGCCAATGCCAGCAAGAAAAAGTCCGGGGCGGTATCGCCAGCAGAGCAAGCCGCAGTCGATGCGGCGCAAGCGCGGCTCGATGCTGCGAATACGCGGATGGAATTGTTCAAGGTCGGGCTTGTCCGCGCATTGAGCGACATGATGGCCAATCAAGGCGAAACGCACAATCTGGCGCGCAACATTCTGTTGCCGGGAGCCAAGAAAATGTTGCGGGAAGTTCTTGGTAAGGACGCGGATCAGTTCTTCAAAGTCGCGCAAGCTGAAGCTCAAATGCACCGCACATATCAGTCTCAGTTCGGCTCACAAACGACGCCGCTAAGGGAGGCCATGGACGAACAGAATTGGGCGCCTCGGTTCGAGGCATCTATGCTCAACCCGCTATCATGGGGCAATCCAGTCCTGCGATTGGCGCAAGAGGCTGCGGCCCGTTCAATCAATGCACGTCGCAACACTGATCTGATCGAAAAAGTCTACACCGTAACCGATCCAATCAAGCAGTTGGAGGCATTAAGAGCCATGCAGACTTTGCACACGCGGCGATCGACTGCGGGAGATGCCATCGGGCGTCCGGTTGTTGCAAGCGGCGGTCTATTCTCCGATGCGCTTGTTGGGCTCCACGCCGCCGAAACGGCGCCGTTGCCATCTGGACTGAAGCCTTATCGGCCACAATGACCTGATGACCAAGACAACCAAGCATCCGATCGCATATGCGGCCACAACAGCTAAAGGCAAGGACAAGACAACCAAAAACTCATCCATGCGAGGTTTTAGGTGCCATCCGACAACCAGGCCGAATGCGACGAATGCAACCCACATGGCAAGCCACCTTCCCCACAGTGCCACATGATCCCGATTGATCGTCAGTTTCCACATGATGGAATGAGCCCCAATGACCGACGATGAAGTCATAAACGAGCTTCTGGCGCGGTACAATACGCCGTCTGCGGGTGGGGCCGGAGGTGTGGACAAGCGGCGTGATCCTGACGTTGACGCGATGGAAGCTTATCTAGCTAGGACATCCGCTCCCAAACGCATGCCCGATCTGCGCAGTTATGATCCGCCTTGGTATCAATCGTTGCCGGAAAAAGCTGGCGGCGCTGTGGATAAGGTTCGCGGGGCATTGGGCTATGAGCCGATGGGGCCTGAAGGCCACGAATGGATGCGTAA
>CAZZBK010000261.1:0-4150 GCA_964652155.1 uncultured Planctomycetaceae bacterium
AGGAGTGGAGGAGTGGAGGAGTGGAGGAGTGGAGGAGTGGAGGAGTGGAGGAGTGAAAACGATGGGCGATGAAGATGCGCGTAAGAAACGGACATTGGTCACGCGACATACGGAGCTTGAGGCGTATAAGTTAGGCTTCGAGGCGGCGATGAAGATATTTGAGATAACGAAGTCGTTTCCCAGAGAAGAGATGTATTCATTAACCGATCAAATTCGTCGTTCGTCTCGGTCGGTATGTGCCAATCTGGCCGAAGGATGGCGTAAACGTCGTTACACCGCGTCGCTTATTGCCAAGCTGAACGATGCAGAAGCCGAAGCGGCTGAGACACAAACTTGGCTGCAGTTTGCCGTGGCCTCAAAATAACTGTCAAAAGAAGTCGGCCGCGATCTATATCGCATATTCGATACCATCATTCGTTTAATCATCAGCATGATTCGTCGCGCCGACCACTGGAGCCCGCAATGACACACCTCCCCTCCACTCCTCCACTCCCCCGCCCCTCTGCTCCCGCACTCCAGTCTTCGGTCTCCAGTCTCACTTCGCGTCGCGCGTGGCTTGCGCAGGCGGGCATGGGTTTTGGGGGCGTCGCGCTCAATGCCCTGCTGGCCGAAGCCGCCGCGCCGTCGGCAGCTCGTCCGCCGCACCACAAGCCGCGTGCCAAGAACTGCATCTTCCTGTTCATGGAAGGGGGGCCCAGTCACATCGATCTAACCGACCCCAAGCCACTGCTCAACAAGCTGGCCGGGCAGTCGCTGCCCGAGAGTTTTGGTGAAGTGATCACCTCGATGGGCGAGTCTCGCGCCCCGCTGTTGGCTTGTCCGCGCGTTTGGAAACAGCACGGCAAGTCGGGCATGTGGTTCAGCGAGTGGGTCCCGCACATCGCCGAGATGTCCGACGATCTGGCCGTCATCCGCTCCTGTGTTGCCGACGGCATCAATCACTCGGCCGGCGTGTGTCAGATGAACACCGGTTCGATCCTCGGCGGGCGTCCCTCGTTGGGCTCATGGGTCAGCTATGGACTGGGGACCGAGAACGCCAATTTGCCCGCGTTCGTCGTGATGCAGGAGGGGAGTTCGCAAGTCGTGAACGGGCCGCGCAACTGGAGCGCGGGCTTTATGCCCGCCGTGTACCAGGGCATTCGCATCGAGGGGGGCAAGCAGCCGATCCCCAACCTGAACACGCCCGAGGGGGTGGTCGAGGCCCAGCAGCGTGGCAAGCTCGATTTTTTGCGGCAGCTTAACAAGTCCTATGCCGAGCAGCATCCGGAGCAGAGTGAGTTGGATGCGCGGCTCGCGAGTTACGAACTCGCGTTTCGCATGCAGGCCGAGGCACCGGGAGTCGTCGATCTGGCCGAAGAATCGGCCGCCACGCAATCGCTCTACGGGTGCGACGAGAAGGATACGGCCGAGATGGGGCGGCTCTGCTTGCTCGCCCGACGGATGGTCGAGCGCGGTGTCCGCTTCGTGCAGATCTATCATGGCGCGGGGAGCAAATGGGACGCCCATAGCAAGCTCGAACAGAACCACAGCAAGCTCTGCCGCGCGATGGACAAGCCGGTGGCCGGTTTGCTGCGCGACCTGCGCGCGCGCGGCTTGCTCGACGACACGCTCGTGGTTTGGGGCGGCGAGTTTGGTCGCACGCCGATGAGCGAGAAGGGGGATGGCCGCGATCATAACCCGACCGGCTTCTCGATGTGGTTGGCTGGCGGAGGCGTGCGTGGCGGACAAACGATCGGTGCGACCGACGAGCTGGGTTTACGAGCGGTCGAAGATCGGATGCATGTACACGACATTCACGCCACGATTTTGCGCATCCTCGGCCTCGACCACATGGAGTTGGTCTATCGCTACAAAGGCCGCCCCGAGCGCCCCACGCTCAACGAAGGTCACCCGCACCCGAAGCTGATCGGCTGAGCGTCGCACGCGGAGCGATCCATCGCGGCTACAAAGTCCCTTGCCCCGCAACGCTCGCCCCTCATCTCTTTTCCACTCCGGTCTCGGGTCTCGGGTCTCCGGTCTTCACCTTGCGGCGGAGCAGGTAATAGAACACGGGCGTGAGTCCCAGGCCGAAGGCGGTCACGCCGAGCATGCCGCTAAACACGGCGACCCCCAGGGCGTTGCGCATCTCGGCTCCGGCTCCGGTCCCCAGCACGAGTGGTAGGACGCCGAAGATAAACGCCAGCGAGGTCATGATAATCGGCCGCAGGCGTCCCTTGGCGGCCTCGATGGCCGCGTCGAAGGCGCTGATCCCCGCCGCCTGGCGCTCTTTGGCAAACTCGACGATCAGAATCGCGTTCTTGGCGGCGAGACCGATGAGCACGATCAGGCCAATTTGTGTGAAGATGTTGTTTTCGCCGCCAACATAATTGACCCCGATCAAGGCGCTGAGAATGCACATGGGGACGATCAAGATGATGGCAAACGGCAGCGACCAGCTCTCGTACTGCGCGGCGAGCACCATGAACACGAAGATCACGCCCAGCGGAAACACGAGCTTGGTCAGCACGTCTTGGCTGGCGAGAATTTGTTGCAGCGTGAGTTCGGTCCACTCGGTGCTCATTGAGCCGGGGAGCGTTTGCGCGGCGACCGAATCCATCGCCGTCACGGCGTCTCCCGAGCTGAAGCCGCTGCGCACGTTGCCGTTGACCTCGGCCGAGGTGTACATATTGTAGCGCGTCACGATCGACGGGCCATAGTCGTCGCGCACGCTGATCAGGGTACTGAGCGGGACCATCTGCCCTTCGCTGCCGCGGACTTTGAGCTTGCCGATGTCTTCAATCTTGTTACGGAATTGGGCGTCGGCCTGGACGTTGACCTGCCAGTTGCGACCAAATCGCGTGAAGTCGTTGGCATACGCCGCGCCCAGGTAGACCTGCATCGTCTCGTACACGTCGCTCAGCGCGATGCCCAGCGACTTGACCTTGGTGCGATCGACCTCGACAAACAATTGCGGCTGATTGGCACTGTAGCTGGTAAAGACACCAGTCAAGCCCGGGTGCTGGTTGGCGGCGAACATGAGTTGTTTGGCGGCCCCTTCGAGCGCCTGGGGTCCCGAGTCGCCGCGGTCTTGCACGATGACCTTGAACCCGCCGGTGCTGCCGATCCCGTCGACGGCCGGAGCACCAAAGGCGACGATGAACGCTTCTTGCACGGCGGCAAATTTCTGCCGCAGCTTGGCCACGATCTGGCTGGCATGCAGGCGTGGGTCGTGTCGTCGCTCCTCGAATGGTTTCAGAATGACGAACATCCCGCCCGAGCTGGTCAGGTTCACGCCTGAGAACAAATCGTAGCCGGGCATTCGCATCGCATGGGCGACCCCTTCGGTATCGCGGGCCAGCTTCGAGAGAGTGTCCATCACCTGTTCGGTACGTTCGATGCTCGAGCCATCGGGGAGCATTGCGTTGACCACGAGGTAACCTTTGTCCTGATCGGGAATAAATCCGATGGGCGTGGACATGGTCGTCTGATAGGTGAGCCCGAGCAGACCGACATACACGACGAGCACGATGAACGATACGCGGAGCAGTCGCGAGACGATCGACCCGTACACATCGGTGACCATTTCGAACAGGCGGTTAAAGCCTTTGAAGAGTCGTAAAGTGAGGCGGTTGAGCAGCCCTCCGCCGAGCCAGGCGAGCGCAGCGACCGCGAGCGGCGTACCCCATTTGATCCACGGCAAGCGTGGGTCGTGATGCTCGTCGCCGCCGTGCGACGAGAGTGACACGCCGAGCCACTCGGCCAGCAGGGGCATGAAGAACATGTAGGCGATCGTGCCCAGCAGGATCGCAAAGCCCAGCGGCGGTAGCGCCTCGCGCTGCTCGTGCTCGGCGTGGGCCGAGTGCGGCTTGAAGATCGATACGGCGCGGGCCGGTGCCATCGTCAGGGCATTGATGGCCGAAATGACGGTCGAGGCGGCGATGGTCAAGGCGAACTGGCGAAAGAACTCGCCACTGATCCCGGCGATGAACGCGGTCGGCACGAACACGCTGGCTAGCACGAGCGTGATGGCGATGACCGGCCCGGTGATCTCGTCCATGGCCCGGATCGTCGCCTCGCGCGGCTCGAAGCCTTTCGAGATCCAACGCTCGATGTTCTCGACGACCACGATCGCGTCGTCGACCACGATGCCGATGGCGAGCACGAGCCCGAA
>CAZZBK010000262.1:0-4140 GCA_964652155.1 uncultured Planctomycetaceae bacterium
CCGATTCGAGATCGGGTTCATAGTTAATCAGAAACTGACGCGTCTTCTTGGGCTGAGACTCAAGCCATGCATAGAGCTCTGCGACTTTTTGTAAGTCAACGATGCGGCGGCCACCGGGACCTACACTCTATCGGCGCCCGGCGCCCTTCCGGTCTCCGCATCCGGCACCCTCACGGGCACGGCGACCGGCACGCTGACGGGCACCGCCACGGGCACCACCGACGCGTCGACGGGCAACGAAACCCGGCCGCGCAACGTCAACGTGATGTGGATCATTCTCGCGCTGCCGGCGCAGGCGAGCGCGGGCACGATGGGCCTTAATGGACTCAGCTATCAATTCTCGAGCACGACGACGGACGCCGACCCCGGCGCCGGCAAGCTGCGGTTTAATGATTCGTCATTCGCTTCTGTAACCGAAATGTATATTTCGGAGACGGACAGTTACGGCGCCGCCATGGCCGCAGTGCTGCAATCGTTTGCGGTCAACTCCCGATTCTACATTTACAAAGTCGGCGCCCCTCAAAATTACATTATGGTTCAGACGGGCGGTGTCGTCTCAGATGCCGGCGTCTATGACAAATTTGTCAGTCTGACGGTCGTCGGGTCCAACGGATCGTTTACAGACGGCGACCCCTTGTCGCTGGTAATGGGTGCCGCTCCCGTGACCGGAGTCGGGTCGGGCACCGTCACCAGCGTGGCGATCTCCGGCGGCACGACGGGGATCACGACATCGGGCGGCCCGATCACGGCGAGCGGGACGATCACGCTTGCCGGCACGCTGGCGGTGGCCAATGGCGGCACCGGGTCAACATCGGCGGCTGATGCCAGGACCGCACTCGGGCTTGCCATCGGCACCAACGTTCAGGCGTATGACGCTGGTCTCACGTCCATGGCCGCCCTGGCGACCACGGCTGACCGCTATCCGTATACGACCGGAGCGGACACGTGGGCCGAGGGAACCATCACGACGTTCGGTCGGTCGCTTATCGACGACGCCAGCGCCAGTGATGCACGGACCACGCTCGGCCTCGCGATCGGGACCGACGTGCAGGCTTATGATGCGGAACTCGCGGCATTGGCGGGGCTGACCAGCGCCGCCGACAAGGTACCGTATTTCACCGGAGCCGGCACAGCTGCCCTCGCTGACTTTACGTCGGCCGGGCGGGCTTTGATGGACGATGCCAACGCGGCAGCGCAGCGGACCACGCTCGGCCTCGTCATCGGCACCGATGTCCAGCCGTATGATGCGGAGCTTGCGGCGCTGGCGGGGCTGACGAGTGCGGCGGACAAGGTGCCGTACTTCACCGGCAGCGGTGCGGCTGCGCTTGCGGATTTCACGACGTTTGGCCGGTCTCTTGTTGACGACGCCAGCGCCAGCGATGCGCGAACCACGCTCGGCCTCGCAATCGGGACCAATGTCCAGGCCTATGACGCCCAGCTTGCCGATATTGCCGGAATCACGTTCGCGCAGGGTGACGTGCTTTACTTCAACGGCACCAATCTCGTTGCGTTGTCGCCGGGTGTTTCTGGTCAATACCTGAAAACGAACGGCGCGGGCGCTAACCCGCAATGGGCATCGCCGGCTGGCGCTGGTGATGTCGTCGGACCCGCATCGTCTGTCGACGGGGAAATTGTGCTATTTGACAGCACGACAGGGAAACTCATCAAGCGCGCGTCGTCGACTGGTTTGCTCAAGGCATCATCAGGTGTGTTATCGGCGGCGACGGCGGCTGTTGACTACATCGCGCCGCAGTCAATGCGTGGACACATCGCCGGCTTGACGCTGTCTAACAATGGAACCGACCCGACCAACGATATTGATATTGCGGCCGGCGTCGCATGTGCCGACGATCAATCTAACGTAATCTATCTGTCTTCGTCGATCACAAAGCGGCTTGATGCGGCGTGGGCAGTTGGGTCCGGTAATGGCGGACTCGATACCGGAGCAATTGCGAACACGACCTATCATGTGTGGCTGATTCGCAGATCGGATACCGGGGTTGTCGACGCGCTGTTCTCGACGTCGGCAACGTCGCCAACGATGCCAGCAAACTATGACAGCAAGCGTCGGATTGGGTCCATCATTCGGGCGTCTGCCGCCATCCGCACGTTTGATAACGACGGCGACTATTTCATTTTGAAATCTGGCGTTCTTGATGTGGCAACGACTAACCCCGGCACGTCTGCCGTAACGTCTACTCTGACAGTCCCCGCCGGGGTTAGGGTTAGTGCCATAATGAACGTCCACATTACCGCTTCCTCGGCGGCTTCTCGCGTATGGGTTTCTGACCTCGCCATGACCGACACGGCGCCGTCATCGGGTGCGTCTGCCCCTGGTTCCAGCACTGGCGGCAATAGCGCCCAGGATGGCCGTGTCGGTCCTGTGATGGTGCGGACGAATACGAGTGCGCAAGTGCGCTATCGGGTGGACAGTTCGGACGCCAGCACGACGGTACGAATCAACACGCTGGGATGGATGGACGACCGGGGGAGGCACGCCTAAATGAGCACGACCGATCTTTATCTCAGGATGGCGGCGGTGTGCCCCGGATTGGGCGCTTTTCATCATTTGGGTGAGCGCGCGGCGTGGACATTTGAGGCGCCGACCGCAACGCCACAGCAACGCGCGGCGGCGCAAGCCCTGATTGACACATACGATCCCGATGCGCCGACCGTCGCCGACGTAACAGCGGAACGGGATCGGCGGTTGGAGGTGTTCCCGTTCGGGGGCAAGCTGTACGATTTTTGCGACGGCAAGGGGTCGGACATCAACATTGCGGGGGCGGGCTCCCTCGCGCTAGCCGCGATCATCGCCGGGGCGCAGCCGGGAAATTTGCGGTGGGTCGATCCCAACATAGACTTCACATGGGTGGCTGCGGACAACGCCTCGACGCCGATGGATGCGCAGACGTGCCTTGCGTTTGCCCAGGCCGCCGCCGCTTGGAAAGCGCGACACATCAGGGCCGCGCGGGCGCTGAAGGATATGTCGGCCATCCCTGCGGACTATGCGACTGATGCCCGATGGTGATTTATGATCGACCGGCTATTGACAGCGACTGGCGCCGTGTTCGTCGTGCTTGCGCTTGTGGTGATCGCCGGGCCCTATCTGGTGTTCCGGTGGGTGCGGGCTAAAACGCGCCCGCGTGACGACACCACGTCGACGCGGGACGATTTGGATTTACCACAATGACACCCGGTAGTGACCTCGCCGCAGCGGTGACGGCGGCGGCGGCCGAAATGCGCAAGCGGTCGACGCACACGACCGAGCGCGTGCGCGAGACGGTTTCAGCCGATGTAATGGCCGTAATTCACGAGCTCGAGACGGCGCAGCGGGCGACTATCGCCGAGGTCAATCGCCTAAACGGCATCCTGACCGACATCCTCACATCGATTGCGGACGCGAAAAAGGGCTAGCCTATGGCTGATCCGTATGACTTGGATTTTATCCCGGTTCCGAAGGAGGATGATCGGCCGTTCCTGACGCGGCTGATGGATGCGCTCAAGTCCGGCGGCTGGCAGGACCCGCAGCCGGGGCAGCGGGGGACGTTCGTCCCCTCCCGCATCACCGACCAGGGCAAGGCAGAGCCGGCCGTCCCCGGCATCATCCAGCAGCCGGCGCAGAGCCTGCAATCGCTGATGACCGCACCGCTCGGTGACATCGTCCGTTCCGGAGACCGTGACGCGATCAGAGCCGCATCGGAAGCCAGCTTTGATGTTTCGTCCATGCTCCCGGCGGCGGGCGTGGCGGCGGGACGCGTTGGTTCTTCATTGCCCATGGACAAAGCTTCTCGCATGGCAAGGGCGAAAGATATGGGGTACGATACCACTAAAACATACTATCACGGGACGAAAAGCAATTTTGATGCGTTTGACCGGCACATGATCGACTCTAACACTGAGACAGGAAACAGCTACGGTTTCTTCGCCACCACCGACGCCAATCAGGCCAATATGTTTTCAGGTGACAATGGCGCGGCAATGCCGTTGCATGTTCGTGCGGAAAAGCCGCTTGATATTGATCTGACCAGCCCGAGATTTCGAAGACTCAGTCGAGGCTTTACGGACCCGATGGATGTGTATGATCTCTACACTCGCGAGATGGAAAACCTAGCCAACACTGGCGGGCACGATGTCATCAGG
>CAZZBK010000263.1:0-4101 GCA_964652155.1 uncultured Planctomycetaceae bacterium
GCGAGAGAGTATAGCGAGCCGCTTTCAAAGCCGAAAGCTCTTTGCCCAAGCCGTAGGCTTTGCCGACGGTCCCGCTCAGCGTTTCGGCCGCGGCACGCGTGCTCCGCCCTGCGGCGCGCGCCCCTTGCGTTTGCCTCGACCGGCGGCCGATTTTGCGTCCGCCTCGTCAACCGACTTGCCGATCTGACCCTTGAGCTGCTCGATGCGATCGCGCAGCGAGGCGGCCCGTTCGAACTCGAGTGAGTCAGCGGCGGCGAGCATCTCCTGTTCGAGTTCCATCAGGTACTCTTCGGTCACGTACTGCGTTTCGTCCTGGCGGCCGACGGCGCGGTTCGCTTGCTGATGCGCCGCCGCCAGCGACTCGATCCCAGCGCGAATCCCTTTGCGGATCGTCTCGGGAGTGATGTTGTGCTCGATGTTGTACGCCTCTTGGATCTTGCGGCGGCGGTGGGTCTCGTCGATGGCGCGCTGCATCGAATCGGTCATCCGGTCGGCGTACAGAATCACCTTGGCGTTGACATTGCGCGCCGAGCGGCCAATCGTCTGCATCAGCGACGTCTCGCTGCGCAAGAACCCTTCCTTGTCGGCGTCCATGATCGCCACGAGCGACACCTCGGGCAGGTCAAGCCCCTCGCGCAGCAGGTTGACCCCCACCAGGGCGTCGAACCGCCCTTCGCGCAAATCGCGCAGCAGGTCGACCCGCTCGAAGGCATCCAGTTCGCTGTGCAGCCATTTGCACTTCACACCCTGCTCGCTCAAGAAGAACGACAGGTCCTCGGCCAGCCGCTTGGTCAGCGCCGTCACCAGCACACGGTCTCCGGCGCGAGCCCGCTCGCGGATTTGCTCGAGCAGATGCGGTACCTGTCCGCGCGCGGGGACCACTTCGATCACCGGGTCGAGTAGTCCCGTGGGGCGAATGACCTGCTCGACCACCTCGCCGCCGGTCCGCTCGATCTCGTAGGGGCTCGGTGTCGCCGAGACGTAAATTGCTTGGTTGATCTTTCTGTCGAATTCCTCGAACGTCAACGGACGATTGTCGAGCGCGCTGGGCAAGCGAAAGCCGTGCTCGACGAGCGTTGTCTTGCGACTACGGTCGCCGGCGTACATGCCCCGTACCTGCGGCAACGTCACGTGCGACTCGTCGACAATCAGCAAAAAGTCTTTCGGGAAATAGTCGTACAGCGTGTCGGGGGTCGAGCCCGCCGGGCGACCACTGAGCGGACCGCTGTAGTTCTCGATCCCCGGACAGTAGCCCACCTCGAGCATCATCTCGATATCGAAGCGCGTGCGGGCATTGAGCCGTTGAGCTTCGAGCAGCTTGGCCGTGTCGCGCAGCTGTTGGAGCCGAGCTTCCAACTCCTGCTTGATCGAGTCGATCGCCTTGGCGATCCGTTCCTCGGGCAACACGAAGTGCTTGGCGGGATAGATGTACAGTTCGTCGAATTGCTGGATGGTCTCGCCGCTGGTGGGGTTGATGATCGAGAGCCGCTCGACCTCGTCACCAAAGAACTCGATGCGGTAGGCGAACTCTTCGTAGCTGGGCCAGACCTCGACGCTGTCGCCCCGGACGCGAAACTTGCTCCGCTCGAACTCGATGTCGTTGCGCTGATACTGCACGTCGACCAGCTTGAGCAGCACCTCGTCACGGTCGACCGCCTGTCCCTTGGTCAGGCCGATGACCATCGCGCGATAATCCTCGGGCGAGCCCAAGCCGTAGATGCACGACACGCTGGCGATGATGATCACGTCCTTGCGGCTGACCAACGAACTCGTCGCGGCCAGTCGCAGGCGATCGATATTCGGGTTCACCGCGGCGTCTTTCTCGATGTATATGTCGCGCTGCGGAATATAGGCCTCGGGCTGGTAATAGTCGTAATAGCTGACAAAGTAATGCACGGCGTTGTGCGGGAAGAACTCCTTGAACTCGCTGTACAATTGCGCGGCCAGGGTTTTGTTGTGCGACAGCACGAGCGTGGGGCGATCGTAGGCCTGGATGACGTTGGCCATCGTGAAGGTTTTGCCCGACCCGGTGACGCCCATCAGCACCTGCTCGCGTTTGCCGCTGCGCAAGCCCTCAATGAGCGAGGCGATAGCCTTGGGCTGATCGCCTGCTGGAGGGAAGGGACTCACCAATTGAAACGCTGACATGACAAACTCCGCGCCGCGAGAACTGAGCCCCTTAGCGTAGCGAGCCGAGCCCCGGAAGCAAATGACAAGTGGGAGGAGAGATGCAGGGCTGCCTACCCAAATGAACGGGGGACGCGTTCAGAGCCGGTCTGTCGTGGACGGGTGAGCGATACCGTTCAACCTTGCACGCCCAAAACAATACAGCCTGTTATGGAACAATCTGAGGGAGACGTAGAAATCTCAATGATCCTGAATACGGTTCGTATTTTTGACAGGATAGACAGGATAGGCTGCATGAAAGCTCGGCATCGGTTTCATGGCTCTGGAATGCCGAGATCAACACAGATCTTCCGGGCGAGCGGATTGGGAATCTCTGTGTGGCGAGGAACGGCGGAGCGGCTGTTATTGGCCGGATTGCCCCACCACGAATGTCGCCGGCCTTCACGAATTAGGAGACAACCGTACTGTCGAAGGTGGCGAATCAAGTCATGCCGTTTCACGACGCCAGACTCACTTCTTCGTAATTGCCAGTGGCTGCGGCACGGGCCTCGGCTCGGTTCATCTCCAGCGCCTCCTCCAGAGCGTCGCGAAGGTTGTCGAGCAACTCTTCTCGTGTCGCACCCTGGGAATTGACGCCGGGAATCTCTTCCACCCAACCGATCCACCACTCGCCGGATTGTTGGATCACTGCGGTATAAGTCACGGGCATTGATGTTCCCTCCAACGATGGTTCAAACTGACAATGGTTATCATAGCATGCGATGGTCGGGAAGTCATATTATGGCAACCCACCCATCCGATTGCATGACTGCCAGGAAACACATGCATCATCTCCGTTAGACGACGTGAACTTCTTCGTGGGGTAGCCAAAACAAAACGTCCTACCCACGACGCAGTCGGTACTCCGGGTAAAAGCCGATCACGCCGGCGATGATGAGGCTAAAGCGGGGCAACGCAGTCTCTGACCTCTCATTGGGGCGCGGTAAGGTGCGCGACGTGATAACCCCCGGCGTACGCGACGTGCCGTCGCTATCGCCGGGGGCTAAATGGGGAAGCGAACGGTGACCGAGTCGCCGGCTTGGGGAGTGTCACCGCGCTTAGTACTTGCCGTCGCGGGTCTCGAAGTGCGTGGGCTTGCCGAGACTTGGGCCACCGCGCATGACCCACGCGGCAATCCAGTCGATGAGCTGGTCAATCGATACGCGCGGGTAATCGTAGCGATGCAAGGCGCGCTGGCCGTTGCTCAACAAGGCTGTACCGGCTTCTTGCGACACAAACGTCACGCTCTTGGTCATCCGCGCTGCGAGCTGTTCGCAGACGCGCCGCATGCTCAGTGTCTCGGGTCCGGCGAGGTTGAACGTCCACGGCGGCGCGGCAACGTCGGCGAGCGCGGCGAGCGACATGGCGTTGGCGTCCCCTTGCCAGATCGCGTTGAAATTGCCCATCGTCACATCGATCGGCTGTTCGGCCCAAATTTGTTGCGCCATGTCGACGATCACGCCGTAACGCAGTTCGTGCGCGTAGTTGAGCCGCACGAGCGCCATGGGCGTGCCCTGGGTGCGGCTGAAGTGCTCGTACATCCGTTCGCGGCCGAGGCAGCTCATGGCGTATTCGCCGATCGGACCGACAGGGTCTTCCTCGCGCGCGCCGCCAAGCGTGACGCTCGTCATCGGATAGATATTGCCGGTCGAGAACGCGACGATGCGGCTCCGTGCGAATCGCTGCGAGATCATCCCCGCCAGGTAGGCATTCATCGCCCAGGTGAGTGATGGGTTGCCGCTGGAACCGAACTTCATGCCGGTCATGGCGATGACGTTGGGGCACTCGGGCAGATCGGAGAGTTGCCGCGCGTCGAGCAGGTCGGCGCGAATGGTTTCGATGCCCCAGGCGTTAAGCTGCTGGGGCAAGTCGCTCTGGCTGAAGCGTGCGACGCCGATGACCCGGCGGCGGACGCCAGCCGCTTGCGAGGCGCGG
>CAZZBK010000264.1:0-4049 GCA_964652155.1 uncultured Planctomycetaceae bacterium
TGAACCCCCAGTGGTTATGATCCCGTCCGCCGCCCGGCTTTCCCCCGGCCAGCTCGACGGCCTGCGTGCGGCCGAAATCGCCGCCGCACAGCACCAGCGTCTCTTCGAGCAGCCCGCGCTGCTTAAGATCGGTCAGCAAGGCGGCGATCGGCTGATCGCATTGCTGGGCCAGCTTGCGATGGTTCTCGGCCAAATTCGTGTGGCTATCCCAAGGCTGCACGTCGCCATGATAGAGCTGCACAAAACGCACGCCGCGCTCAACAAGCCGCCGCGCCATGAGCAGTTGCCGGCCGTGGACCGTGTCGCCGTATAGGGCCCGAGTGGCGGCGCTTTCGTGTCGTAGCTCGAGCGCGTCCGCGGCGGCCATCTGCATGCGAAAGGCCAATTCGAACGACTGGATACGCGCCTCGATCATCGCATCCTCGGAGCGGCTCTGCTGATGTCGGCGATTGAGTTCGTTGAGCGCGTCGAGTTGCCGCCGCTGATCGACGCGCGACACCTGTGCGTTCGTGATATGGTCGATCAACTGCGCGGCTTGGGTCTGCCGCGTGTCGAGGTGCGTCCCCTGGAAGATGCCGGGCAGGAACGCGCTCCGCCAGTTCGACACATCGGCCACGGGCAAGCCAGGGCACATCACAATGAACCCCGGCAGGTTCTCGTTCTCGCTTCCCATGCCGTAGGTGACCCAGGCTCCCATGCTCGGTCTGGAGAGCCGCTCGTCGCCGCAGTTCATGAGCCGCATCGACTGTTCATGATTCGGCGTGTTGGCGTGCATCGAGCGGATGAAGCACATCTCGTCGACGTGCGCGGCTGTGCGGTCGAACAGCTCGCTGATTTCGATGCCGCACTGTCCGCGCGGACGAAACTTGAATGGCGAGGGGAGCGCCACTCCGGTGGGTCGCTCGGTCGTAAGATTGCCCGTCGGCAAAGGTTGCCCGGCGTATTTGCTCAGCAAGGGCTTGGGGTCAAACGTGTCGATTTGCGATGGCCCGCCGTTGAGATAAATATGGATGACGCTCTTCGCCTTGGGGGTGAAATGGGGCGCGCGCGGAGCCAAGGGATTGACGGCCTTGTCGCTCGTCGTCGCGCCCAGCGCGCCCGTGTCGTCGAGCAGCCCGGCCAGGCCGAGCAGCCCCAACCCGGTGCCGGTTCGTTGCAACCAATCGCGGCGGCTCATGGGAAGCGGCAGACGCATGCGTCACCAACCTTAATCAATAAAGAGCGTTTCGTTGGCTAGCAACAGCACCTGCGCATACTGCTGCCAGGCGTCGAGCTGCGAGCCGTTGAGCGGTGCTTGCACAAATCGCCGCGCGACCTCAAGCTCGTGGCGATCTGGTGCCCGCTGCAACACACATCGATACAGCTCCGTGACCCGACGATCGACGTCGTCGGTTCCCAGAGCCTTGGTCCGCTCGGCCAAGGCCTTGGCCTGCTCGAGCATAAAGGGCGCGTTGAGTCCGAACAGCGATTGCTGCGGCACGGTGGTGAGCGGTCGCCGCTCGACCGACTGATCGGGGACGGCGAAGTCGAACACGCGGTAGATGCCCGGCAGGCTTTGTCGATCGACCAGACCATAGACCGTGCGGCGGCGGTTGAGCGGATCGCCGGCCAGGTTCTCGCCGCGACCACCCAGGCGTGGGTCAAGCCTGAGCGAGACCGCCAGGTACGTATCGCGCATCGCTTCCAAGTCGAGGCGGCGACGATTCATGCGCCACAGCAGACGATTCTCCGGATCGGCGCGCCGCTTGGCCTCGTCATCCAAGCTGGCCTGCTGATAGGCCTGCGAGGTCATGATGTGGCGATGCAGTTGCTTGAGCGACCAGTCGTGTTGCTGAATCCAACGCGAGAGGTGATCGAGCAATTCCCCTTGCACGGGCGGCGAGCTGCGCGTGCCAAAGTCGCTGGGCGAGAGTACCAGCGGCTCGCCGAAATGGTGCATCCACACGCGATTGACGAGCACGCGGCTGGTGAGCGGGTTTTGCGGCGCGGTGATGGCCCGAGCCAACTCGAGCCGGCCGCTTCCTTGCGTGAAAGGCCGCGCGTCGCCGTCGCTGATCGCTTGCAGGAACCGCCGCGGCACGCGCTCGCCGAGACGCGCGGCGTTGCCACGGACAAAGACGTGCTGAGGGTTGATCTCGGCCGAGTCGATCAAACTCATCGCGCGCGGCGGCGCGAGCGGCTCTTTCACCGCCAACTTGTCGAGTTCCTTCAGCTTGTTGCCAAACGAATCCTTCTCGCCGCGCGACATGTACTGTCGCGTCTGGCTCTTGGGAAAGTAGGCGGGGCTATCGGGCCCCGAGACGATCGCAAGCAATTCCTGCCGCGCGGCGTCGAGCGGCGTCTTCGATTGCTTCGACTCATCGTCGACCCGCTTGAGCAGCGTGCCGTAGCGCCGCGCCACGTCTCCCATGCTCTGCAACTTGGCCGGGCTCAACTCGGCGCGCACGAGCGCGTTGAGGTTGGGCTGTTTCAAACAGGCCTCGAGCACGGCCGGAGCGGTGGTCGAAAACGACTCATGGTCCAACGCCAGCAAAGCATGCCAGGGACCAAACACCGGATCGTCAGCCTGGGCTCGTCGGGCCAAGAACGACCGCCACCGCGCCACGATCGGCGGACGCAAATCGCTCGGAGCCAACGAGAGGAAAAAGATCGCCGTCTCCAACGGATCGGCCTTGGTCGTGGCCACGTGAACCAAATAGTCACTCACCCGCGATCGAGCCGCCGCGCTCAGCAGCGCGTACTGCTGCTCGAGCATGTCGCGCAGCTCGGCCTCCTTGGCCGCGAATTGCTTGGCAAACGCCTCCGGTCCCCGTTGCGACTCGTCGAGCAACGGCGGAATCAACGGCGCTTCGCTCGATGCGAACACGCCATAGAGCGCATAGTAGTCGGCCGTCGGAATCGCGTCGTACTTGTGATCGTGACAGCGGGCGCAACTCACGGTCAGCCCCAGCAGCCCACGCGTGACGACGTCGATCCGGTCGTCGATCACGTCGGGCATGTTATTGTCGAACATCCGTCCCAGGGTAAGGAACCCCATCGCGGCCAGGCTGCGTCCGTCGGACGGTGTTGCCAGTTGATCGGCCGCGAGCTGCTCGTGCACGAAGCGATCGAAGGGCACGTCGCGATTGAACGCCTCGATGACATACTCGCGATACGTGTACGCATAAGGCCGAATGCGGTCGTCGCCGTACATGAGCACGCCGTCCTTGGTGTCGGCGTACCGCGCGACGTCCAGCCAGTGACGCCCCCAGCGCTCGCCATAATGGGGCGACGCCAACAGTCGATCGATGAGCTTCGCAAACGCCTCGGGAGACTCGTCTTGCTCGAAGGCGGCGACCTCGTCGAACGTTGGTGGCAAACCCCAGAGATCGTAGTACGCGCGGCGGATGAGCGTGCGGCGATCGGCTCGCCCGCTGGGGGTGAGTCCCGCGGCCGCCAACTTGCCCCACAACAGCCGGTCGATCGGATGCCGCGACCAGAGCGAATCGTTCACCTCGGGCAGCGCGGGCTCGACGATCGGCCGGAAGCTCCAATGCTGTCGCGCCGCGGCGAACCGCTCCGGCCAACTGGGCTCATCCACGTGGCTGCTCTCGACGGGCAATTCGCTGCGCGGGTCGACTGCCCCCGCGCGGATCCATTGCTCGAAGCGGGCGATGACCGCCGGGGGCATTTTTTTCTTCGGCGGCATTTCGAGGTTCTCGTGCTTGATGGCCTGAATCAGCAAGCTCTCGGCTGGCCGACGCGGCACGATCGCGGGCCCCGACTCGCCGCCGCTCTGCCAGCCGCCGCGCCAATCGAGCCGCAAGCCCCCTTGTGGCTTGCGCCCCGAGTGACACTCGTAGCAGTGCTCGATCAACGCCGGGCGGATGTGCGTCTCGAAGTACTCGACGTGCTCGCGCGGCAGTGGTTCAGCGGCCGAGGCGCATGCTGAGAGCGCGAACCAGAGCAGAGCACCGATGAGTGATCGGCCGAGCATGAGCAACCCTCGACACAATTTTCGTTGAGCCCGCTTGGCCAGCGTGTCGATTATAGCAGTTCGAGGATGGGCT
>CAZZBK010000265.1:0-1130 GCA_964652155.1 uncultured Planctomycetaceae bacterium
GTATCGCCGAACAGGAACACGGTCGACGCAGCCCAATCACCACGATAGGACGACGTGACCCCGGTAATGCCCGTCTGGTGGGTTTCCAGTTCGCTGGTCGTGATGTCCAGAACGACGGCCTGATCGACATACACGGGCTGGACCCACCGACCGTGGCCATCAAGTTGCTGCGGATTGATCAGCGTGTGACCGCCGACCACATCGCTGTAGAGCGTCGCCAGCGTCGTTGTCGGCTCTTGGGTCGTCGGGTCAACCGTATAGACCCGCACGATCGCCAGCGCATAGATCTCGTTTTGCAGGGCGAAATCGTTCAGGTAGGTGCGCAGTCCGGCCATGATCCGCGGATCTCCGTTCAATCAGAAGTCGTAGAACGCCACCCGATCGACCCGATGGTTCGGCTTCTCGTGCAGGTCATACTGCTCAAGCTCGCCGCGCAAGCGAAGCGATTCACGCTGCATATTCGTGACCTCATCCGCCGGCAGCTTGCGGATAGGCCCGTTTCCGACCTCGGCCGAGACAGCGGTGATCAGCCACAGGAACCACGTCGCGCGCAAGCCCAGCATGCGCTCATTCAGCCCGGCGTTGATGAAGTCCGTGCTGTAGCTCTGGAACACCACCCGCAGCGCGTAGGCGCGCCCGCTGTCGGGGGAAGGGGCCAGGAAGATGGTCGGGTTATGCTCCCGGCTGACGTAGCACACAGACGGCGGGCCGGGCGTCTCAGCGGGAAGCAGGGACCGATCCGGCTGTGTGCCCCACATCCATGGGCTGTCGTCTGTCGCGCGCGGGCCGCCGGGGATGTTGCGGTGTTCAAACTCCAGCCGCCGCAGGATCGGAATCGTGTGGATATCCTGATTGGTGGCCGTGTCGTAGAGGATCACCGAGGACACGACCGCGATCCCATCCGGGGCCTGCGTGCCGCCAAGATGCTGCACCAGGTCATAGGTCGATTGGCCAACCACCAGCGGGAACGTCGCCGCCTGCGGCATCAGCCATGGCGTCCGCTGCCGGGCCAACTGATGCGTGATAACGAAGTCGATCCAGTAGCGGACCTCCTCAACATCATCAGGACGCGGACCGGATGAGCGGGTCGGATATGATCCGATCTTCCGCAGCACCCGGTCGCAGATCTG
>CAZZBK010000265.1:1230-2686 GCA_964652155.1 uncultured Planctomycetaceae bacterium
GGGTTGCGGACCTCGAATGAGGCGTCCTTGAGGAAGCGACGCGCGTGCGCCTCCGGCATCACGACAGGCTGATTGAAGAACAGGGCATAGGTCTGGCCCGGCACGATCTCGTGAACGCGGGGCACGACCTTACCGTCCACCATCTGCCGGGCGTTCTTGTCGATCACGGTCCAGCCGCGCCGGCCGTCCGCCGCCCCGCCGTCCTCTTTGTGGTCCATCAACGCGTCGCTCATGCGAAATCTCCATGGGGTGAAACGTAGCCCTGGCGGGGCGATATCCAGCCCGCCAAGGCTACGTCGGTCAGATCACGGGGACAATCGGCCGGCTATAGCGAATGCCGATGATACCCGCCGCGGTGTCGGTGCCAGCCGTCAACGTATAGGTCAACGACACCGCCGTCGCGTTGATCACATGCTGGCGCGGCACAAGGCCGGTGCCAGCGTCCGCCGTTGCCGCCACGCGCAGCAGTGCGCCCAGAGTTTCGGCGGTCGCCGCCAGCGTCGGAGCGATGACACCGGCGGTGCCGACCGACAGGACATCGAGGAAGCCATCCGCATCCCCGCCCGACTCACTCGACAGCAGGCCGACCTCGATGGTCTCGGTCGCATCCGCTGCCAACACATGCACGAAGCACCCCAGCGGATCGATCATCATGCCAGTGGTGAAGTCGAAGCCGGTGTCCGTTTCCACGGTCGCAGTGGTGTCGTCGATGTGGAACGGCACCATCAAGGTCTGGTCGACGCGCGACGTGTCCAGCACGATCGAGTGAACCCCTGGCTGTGCGATCCGACGCTGGAATGCGCAGCCGTTGGCCGACATGCCGAACAGGTCGACGGTCGGGGGGATGCCCGCAATACCGAAGGTCGCCGTGCTGACCAGCGCGAACCGAATACGCCCACCGTTCCCGATCGTCAGCGGATTGGTAAGCGCGGCGAAGTCGGAGTCCGGATTGTAGAGCGCCACCTTCTTGGTAGTCGCCGCCGCTGCCTGAGTCGTGACATAGACCTTGCCCCCGGAAGCCGTCAGGTTCTTGCCGGTGAACTGGTCCGTCAACTGGATGTCGTAGATCTGATAGGAAGCCATGAGGGAAGTCCCTTCATACGATGGTGGGAAATGCGGCGACGCCGGCCCCGAGGGCCAGCATCACAGCAAGGTCAGATCAGGCGCTTTCGTTCGCCGCGGTGTAGAGGGACATGACGCCGAAGTCCTGCTTCGTGCCCTCGACCGGCGCCACGAACTGCGGCTTCACGAGACCGAACATCATGCCGGTCGCGATGCCCGGCTGGTTCTTGTAGTCCGTGATCTCCGCCTCCTCAAACCGAGGATCGCCCAGCGAGGCGTAGCCGATCGCTTGCCCGCCAAGCAGTAGCGCCTGCGCACCGTCCAGCGTTGAGCCGGATCCCCACTTCGAGCCGGAAGCCAGGCCGAGCGTGGTCGGCACGCGGTTGTGCTCGTA
>CAZZBK010000265.1:2786-4042 GCA_964652155.1 uncultured Planctomycetaceae bacterium
CCGGAGCTTGGCGCGGCCACATCGCCCGCGAAGGCGAGGGTTGCAAGCGCCGTCGACGCGCGGGTCGCCCCGTTGACCTTCTTGGTGTAGGCGATGCCGGCGGCCGTCAGGAACATCATCTCATCGAGGATGCGGGCGGACCAATAGCCGAGCTTGTCGCGGGCTTCCTCGCGGAAGCGGATGACCGTGCGCTGCTCGTCCATCTGGCCCTTGGACTTCACGCCATGGCGAAGCTGATCGATCCGCACCCGGATCGCATCATTGTACATCGCTTCTTCGTTGCCGGTCAGCGTCGCATCGCCGGGCGTGCCGTCTTCGACCAGATCGGGCACGAGCTGCATGATGCACTCGTCGCCGCGCTCCGTGCGCGTCAGGTCGGTGATCAACTGCACCGGGCTGTTGTTACCACGAGCCGCGAAGCCGTTCGTCATCCAGAAGGACATATCCCGCTGGACCCGAACCAAATCCATCGCCCAGACTTTCTTCTGGGCGGAACTCAGAGAACCGAATGCCGTGAACTGAGCCATGAGAATGACCTATCCTGTTTCGAGAAGCCTGGCGCGCGTTACCGGCGGCAACTGCGCCCAATCCTCTGCGGTGAGAGACATGATCTGAGCATTGCTCAGACCGGTTTGCGGTGGTGCCCCGGTTCCGATGCCGCTCGTGTCCGGGGGGTGTGACGCCGCAGCAGCGAGCTTGTCCATGCCCGGCAGTGCTCCGGTCGGAGCAGGCTGGCGAGGTGGTTGCGCCGCTTGAGCGGGTTGGGGCAGGGCAGGCGCGGGGACCTTGGACACCCAATCGGGATGCCACATCGGCCCGTACATCTGAGCCAGCTTCGCCACTTCGGTACGAAGACGCATGTTCCCAGCCGTCCCCGACTGAATGGGGCTGCCGGCGGACTCCGCCCCGGCGAACACCATTCTGGCCAACACCTGCAACTCCTGGAGCGGCAGAACTTTCGACCAGGGATATTGCGCCTCCAGGCGCTGCGTCAGCGCCTGCTCCAGATGCTGGTCGGCGATGCCAGACGTTTGGACCGGACGCTCCAGTGTCGCCCGCAACCGACCGATCTCATTGCCGACATCGATCTGGACCTTGGTGAAATCGGAAAAGGTGATCTCGCCCTGGTCGAATCGCGTCGCCGCGTCGATCAGCTTTTGCTGCTCGGCGACGATCAGTGCCTGCACGTCGGCGGCGGTGGGCGGCGAATGAGGCGCCGCGCTCCCTGCTTGCGGGGCATCGGCAGGCTGCGCGCC
>CAZZBK010000266.1:0-4034 GCA_964652155.1 uncultured Planctomycetaceae bacterium
GAGAGATTGCCGATGAGAGAAACGATGTGCATCAGCACGAGCTTCATCCCGCCCGAGCATGTTGCCGTGGTGCTGTTGTTGGCGGTTCTGCTGATCGGAATATTTCTTGGGATAGCCGCGTGCAACATTCGTGATGCCCGGCGCTCTCGACGTTTGAAGTGTGTGAACTGAAGGAGGCCACGGTGCGGGATAAATTCGAGCGCGCCAGCGACGACTTCGCGGCATTCGCACGGTGCACCCATGAATGGGAGTTCGTGGCAGATCACCCTATGGACCGTGGAGTGGTCGGCAAGTGTCGGGCATGCCGTGTCCGAGTGACCGCGTGGCCCGGATGTGTGCATTACGACGAGATCGCGGGGGCGCGATCCCGGAGAGCCTAACGAAAGGGGCGGGCGAAAGCCCGGTACAAACGACGGTATGAGGCGGGCCAAGATGAAACGTCGCTCGAACCGCCTCCCCTTTTCATTGGGCTTCAACACCAGACGAGCTTCACTCCACCCGTCGGGTCCATGGGTTATAACCCGGCGGGGGCGTGGGAAAGCTCCGGCGCTTGTCGCGGGCCTTGATGCGCTTTTCAAGCGTGCGCTTCTGCTTGGCGTGCATGGGGATCGTTTCTTCGGCCGTGATCGCCTGATGGCAAGGCCGCTCTCGAAGCACAAGGCAGTTTTCCAGCGTGTCACTGCCTGGCTCAGTCGCTGGCTTCCATCCGTGGTGGTAGGCGGGTCCATTTCCGACCTCGATGCGCATCCCGCATCCGCACTCGCAGTTGCCCTGGCAGCGTATCCAGGCCGACATGCGGACCTTTTTCGAAAACTCGTAGCGGCGCTGTCTCATGCGGCTTTCTCTTTTAGGAGTTGATCCGCTGTGACGCCGACGACGGCCTCAATGAGGTCAGTTACCGCGTCTCTGAGCTTCCCGAATTCCTTCTGGTCGATCTTGTCCCATGCAATCGACCGAGGCGTCACGACGGCCACGCAATCGCGGTATGGCACCACGAATGCGGTCCCGCCGGATGCCTTGATCGCGGCCTCGATGGACAGCGCAAACAGGCGTTTCATGGTCTCCGTAGATTCCTCGGGAAGATCAATTTGCGTCGTGTCGCGCCATCCCACTTTGGCCGTCAGCCATGCCCGAAGGTGCTCGGACGATCGAGGCTGGAAGTCGTGGCTCTCAGGCCATTGCTGGTAGGCGGCGTGAATAAGCGCGAAGAAACGGCGATGGTCCGAGAGAGACCGACCCTTGGTCAGGACGCCTCCGCAATGCGGGCAGCTGTGTATCGTGGTCATTGCGCCACGTATCTCCGTTCAACCTTAGACCCGAGCAGTAGGACATATCGGCGAATCTTGATCCGGTCCTGAGATGTGAGCGGAATTTGCTCCCGCACCAGGCGGACAATGACGTCCTCGCAACCGTAGCCGGCGGCAGCCATACGCGAGACGATTAATGCGGCGTCTGGAGTCATGACACCGGCTTCTCGCTATCGTTGGCTGCCGTCGTCGGCCTAGGCGGCGGGAAGTGATTCACAAATTCCGCCTTGCAATCGACGTTCTTGAGCGCGTTTGCCATGGCCTGCTGCTCCCGCATCAGCGCCGCGTGGGCGTCGCGGTATTTCGCGGCGAGCTCGGATGACCGCTCCCGGTATTGGCTTTCGACGTCGTCGACCTGCCGGTGATAGTGGGCCTCGATGTCGGCCAACGTCGACTTGAAGGCGCCGTCCGTCCGTTGGATTTCCATATCGAGCTGAAGGACGGATTGCCTAACGGATAGCAAACGGGCCGCCTGGGCATCTAGCGCCGACGACGGATGCGTAGCGATGTTATTGGCGCCCGGCATGGTCAACGGCACGGCCTGCCACCAGCGACGCTCTGCTACCTCTGCCATCGTCAATCCTCCAATCCGAGAACGTTTCGGCATGCCTCGATTGCCGTCCGCAGATGACGCCGGCCTCCCTCGGTCATCCCGCATTTCTCAATGTACCGTAGCGACGTCAACGCCTGCGACACGGCCAGCTTGTCGCCGATCCGGTCGCATGCCAGCGCCGCATCATAGGAGACCTGATAGTCACGCAGGGCCTGCTCGAGAGCGGCCTTGGCGACGGGGAGAGACATCGGCTTGTCCATGGTCACTCCGCTGCTTGATTGCGATAGAGCGTCGTGAGATCAGACACCATCGCCGCGACCTCGCCGAGAAACACACGGACCTCGGCGGCGATCTCGACTATCTGCCCATCGTTGCGCGCCAGACGATGCACGAATAGGCGCATGTCATCCGGCATGCGCGGATCAAACGACACAAAGTCGCACCACTGGCGGCCCGTGCACGCCATCTGCCACATCATCTGCAGCTGGTATTTTCCAGGGATGACGCCACCGAGCAGCGTCGTGATGTGAGTAGCCGTGTTGGGACATTTGATCTCGACTAGGCCGTGCTCGCCGACCAACCCGTCAGGCGAGCAGCCGCTCATGCCGATCGTTGGGTGGTCCACAAAGTCGATCTCGACGACGTCGGCATTGCGCAAGAACGAATACGCCGCACGTGCGTCCGCCTCCGTGGCCGTGCCCCATTCCATAGCGTCGTTCGTGTAGCTGTTGGCGACGATGCCGGTCAGCCTCTCGGCGACAAGCTGCGCGCGATAGTTCGCGCGGCCTGCACCCCATCCAGTTTTCGTCTTGGCCATCATGTCGGCGATGCGCGAGGCCGTGACTTTGCCACATCGCTTGGCGTGCCATTCTGGGCTTCCCTGTTCAATAATTGATTGAGACATGCGGCACCTGCTTGGTTGCTATCAGTTCGATGACACGCCTTGCCGGTTCCTCGCCTATGCCGGCCGCCACAAGCGCATCCAGGGCTGCCCGGTTGACCTTGCCGCGGTGCGCCTTGTCAGCCTCACGACAGGCGGTCTCAGCCGCTTCCGCCGCTGCCTTGGCTTCAGCGTCCCGCTTGGCCTTGGTCTCGGCTTCTGCCGCACGGCGCTCGGCTTGCTCGGCAGCAAGCTTCAGTTCGAGTTCGCGCCGTTCGGATGCCTCGCGCTCGCGCCTGGTGGCGTCTTCAGCGGCCCTGGCTGCGGCAACTGCCTTGGCCTCGGCATCACGTTGGGCGCGCTCTGTAGCCTCACGGGCGATCTTTTCCTCGCGGTCTTTCTGCTCGCGCGCGGCGGCCTCAGCACGAAGACGGGCAAGCTCGTCTGCTTCCGCTTCGCGCTTCTCGGCGGCGACCAGGGCGGCACGCATTGAAGCAATCGCGCGGTCCTTAGCCAGTGCCGCCTCAGAAACAAATTCCTCCCATGAGTTGTCGATTGCGATACCTTGCGCTGTCGTCAAGGCGGATCGCAACGTGTCTGAGCTGATGCCGGCAGTCTGAGTTTCCCAGATGCGGAACGTCTCAAGACGCTCCTTGTGGGCTTCGATACGCGCGGCTTCGGCCGCTTCCCATTGGTCCAACGGCGCCCTCACCTCGTCGCGCCATGCGTCGAGCGTGTCGCGAATGCGCTTGCGGGTGGCGTCGATCTTCTTCGGTATTTCTTTCTGCTGATCCGCAACGCGCTTGCCGGCATCGTCGAGATAGGTTTTTGCCCGCGCTACGCGATAGGCCATCGACGCTACTGCCTTGCGTCCAGTCACCGTGCTGATGTCTGGCTTGAATGCGTCAATCTCTTTCCTCACGCGATCAAGCAATGGGTCGATAGCGCCAGCCGTTGTGAAAACGGAAAGTGCACTCGTCGGCTCGATGACAACGAGGTCGTTTGTTGCGATGTCGTTCACTTGTGGCCTCCCCGCATCTGTGCGGCTTTCTGAATAGACGCCATGGCTGCGTCGAGCTTTGCTGCCGGAAGATCCGTCAGCTTTTCGAGCTTCCAATAAGCGCAGAAGCGCGGTAGCTCGCCGCCGGTATCGTCCAGGGCCTTTTTGATCTGCTCTGCCTGCTCATCGGTAATGAACGAGTCCGGCGGCTCGGCCGCGTTGCCGTCCTTGTCGGTGATGATGATGTTGAAGACACCGCAAGCCGCGTACCGGCGGCCGTAGGTGAACGTCGAG
>CAZZBK010000267.1:0-4014 GCA_964652155.1 uncultured Planctomycetaceae bacterium
CATGGATGGCCAGCACTCGGCGGCGTTGTTGGCGCGATTGGCCAGGACGATGAGGGTCAGCTTTTCGGTCGGCGGGCACCGCTGACGTATCGCCCAATCGATTGCCGCGATGCTCATGACTGCGACCACCCCATCCCTGGATGGCCAGAGTCACCAGGTTCGCCCCACATCGCAGCGAGGTCTGGGATCGGCATCGGCGGGTCATCATCGGGATCGAGGTCGCGGAAAAGAGTCCTGGCACCGTCGAACACCAGCCGGACTTGCCCCACTGCTCCGAACCGCCGCTTGGCAAAGATCAGTTCGGCCTTGCCGCGTGCTGCATCCCGCCTGGCATACCATGCGGCGCTCGCCTCGGCCTTCTTCTCGGCTGCGATCCGGGTGGGGAGTTCTGGTGGTCCGCCCATCATGTGAAGCTCCTCGCGCCACAGGAGGATGATGTTGTCCGCGTCAGCCTCGCCACCATAGGCGATATCGGATGCTCGGGGCCGAGGATCGTCGCGCCGCTCCAGCCCACGGTTAAGCTGGGCCAGCAGCAGGATCGGCACATTGAGCCGACGAGCCAGATCCTTCAAGGCCTGCGTGGCGGCCGGTATGCGGCTCATTTCATCGGTCCTAGCCCCGCGATCCGCCTGTATGCGGTGCAGGTGGTCGATGATGACCAGCCGCACGCGCCGGCGGCGAACCTTGATGGTGATGTCGGTGCGCAAATCGGCCATCGTCATGCCATCGCGGTCGTTGATGATGATCGGCAGTGCCCGCAGCGCCTTACGGGCAATCAGCACCGCCTCGGCTTGAGCGGTGGTCATGTTTCCGTCGCGGATGCTGTCCACCGGCACGCCAGTCTCAGTGGCCAGCATGCGCTCCGCGATATCGCCCTTGGACATTTCGAGCGACCAGATGCAGACGTGATCGGTCGGTCGGCCGGACTGTTGCGCGGCTGCGAGCATCTGTTCCGCGACGTGCCGCGCAACCTGGGTGGCAAACGCGGTTTTGCCGTGCCCCATGCGGGCAGCCAGGATATCCAGCTTGCCGGGCCACAAGCCGCGCCACAGAGCGTCGACCGTGGTTAGCCCGGTGAACAGACCGGGGATGCGCTGGGCTGGATCGGCGGGCTTGTCCAAGGCGGCATCGATCGCATCCGCCAGGGTGTCCCCAGCCGCACGACCGACAGAGGCATCGGACGAAATCGCCATGAGCTGGTCCATCGCGTCGGCGGTCACGGTCTCAACAGTGCCGTCTTCGCCTGGCTGGATGGCGTCAGCGATTAGACCGGCCCCGGCAATGATGGTTTTGCGGCGGAGCGCGGTTTCCTGGATCGTGGCGGCGTAGGACGGCACGACGTTCAGGCCAACCATCGCGGTCGCAAGGCTTGCCAGATAGGCGAGACCGCCGACCGCCCCCAACTGGCCAGAGGCTTCCAGTACCGTCTTGATGGCTACCGCGTCGTGGTGACGGCCATTGGAGGCCAGCTTTACAATCGCGCCGTAGATGATCTGGTGTGCGGGTTCCGCGAACCATTCCGCTCGCATGTGTGCGACAAGCGGGAACGCCTTGTCAGGGTTGGCGAATAGCGCGCCGATGACGGCCTGTTCAGCTTGGATATTTGCCGGGAGCGATCCTGACCCGCGGGGAATGCGCTGGAGTAGTGTGTCAATGTCTCCTGGCATTCTCAGTGCTCGTCATCGTCGGCTGGTCCGCACCGGCCCGATACCACCAGAGCGGCAATCCCGACGACCAGCACGATGCCGACGCCCACGACAATGACCAGAACCGTGATCAGCGTATCCATGGCGTTCAGCCCTCCAGCAGTGATTCGTGAATGTCGATGATCCACAGAGCGACGTGCGGCGTCGGCAGTTCGTGCGGGCATTTTTCCCACTGGGCCGCGATCTTATCGAGGCTGCGGTTTTCCTGCGCGTCGCGCCCGGCCCGTCTCGCACACAGCCATAGGACGGTCGCAAGCCAGGTTCCACCGACCGGCGGAGCGAGATCTTCGCCGTCGTGCAGTCGGACCGTCTGAGCCAGAGCGCCCGCGACGGCGGGGAGTCTGATCACATCGTCCCAGGACACGCCGAGGCTGCCAATCAGCCGGTGCGCAGCGCGTGCAGCGTTCAGCGCCTCGCCATCGTTGGTCGATCCCAGCAATGCGAGTGCCTTGAGGAGCTTGGTACGATGATCCATCGAGGTCTCCTTAAAGCGTCGGGCACCTGCTGGGGGATCAGCCAGGAGGAGAAGCCAGGGGACGGCCCCAGCAGGCATGTCGCGGGGAGCTACCCCGCCGAAGCCCGACTACGAGAAAGGTAGGGATGGCAGGACGGCGGCGTCAACCGCTAATGGGTCACCTAATAGGTGGGGTATTATCGGTTGACACGGCGCCAGGAAGATACAAACCATACGCTTAATACGACACGGGCGCGATACATTCGGTCGATGGCGCAGGAGAACAGTTAGCGTGAGAAGGAGTTGGACAATCCAGAGGGCTGTTGATGGCACGTCTGGCACTGCCGCGAAGGCGGTCCGATTGTGGTTCGGCATCAGCCTGGCCAGGATAACGCATGCTGCGGGAGTCACGCCGGCGGCCCTGAAAGCGTGGGAGGCCGGCAGTCAGTCCGCGCAGCACGTTCCGAAGGTGACGCGCGAGGCCATCGGGAAAGCACTACGTGCAGCGGTGGCGGATGAGTGCCTGGCCACGGCATATGCGCTGGTCGGGGACACCGACCCGCGGTTCAAGGCGCTGCGCGTGGTGCGCCAGCGCGCCAGGCATGCCGAGGGCGACCCCAACCATCGGTTCGGCACGAGCGGCGTGGTGCTGATCGACGAGGACACGGGCGAGGAGATCAGGCGGACATGACCGAAGGTGCCAGGGCCAATCGGATGACAAAAGCGGAGCGCTCGGAGCTTTTGTCGCTCATCCGCAAGCGCGAGAAAGTGATGAAAACCGCGGCGGCTGAACGCTCAGCGGCGATGATGGCCGAGTTCGAGGCGCAGGCAGCAAAAATTCACTCGTTCAACGATGATGCGACCTGGGCCAAGGCAAAGGCCGAAGCGCAGGCGGCAGTCGAAGCTGCGGCGAGGGAGGTCGAGGCGCGCTGCCAACAGTTGGGCATCCCCAAAGAGTTTGCGCCTGACTTGGCCATTCACTGGTATTCACGTGGCGAAAACGCCGTGATCCAGAGGATGGCGGAGCTTCGGCGCGTCGCCAAGAGACGAATCGAAGCGATTGAGGCAGAGGCGGTCGGTCGCATCGAGCGGATGGCGCTGGAGGCGCAGACGACCTTGATTGCCGATGGGATCGACACAGACGCTGCGCGCCAGTTCCTGGAAGCCGCGTCAAAAAGCATGGATGAATTTATGCCATCGCTGCAATACGCGGAAGTCGAGACGATGATGCAGCCGCGGGCGCGCCCTCGTCAGATTATCTCTGATCTGCACTGACCATGACCACTAGGACCCGCACGATCCGCCCGTCCAGCCTGACCACTGCGGCCGATTGCCTGCGACGGTGGGCGGCGCACAACCTGACCGACGAATTGACGCAGGAGGGCTATGACCTGGCTCCCCAGCGGCCAGTGCATGTCGGCGCGGCGGTCGGCTCGGGCGTGCATGCGGGTGTGGAATACTCTCTGGCGTCGAAGCGATCGACCGGGACGCTGGGCAATGCGTCGGAGGCCGAGGACCGGGCCGTTCATGAACTGCGAGAGCGTGCGCAGGACGGCTTGGACACTGACGACACGACCCCGAACCTTGGCGTGGCACAGGCACAGGTGGCGCGGATGACGCGGGCCTATCGGGCGTGGGTGCCCGAGGAGTTTGACCCGGCGATTGTCGAGACGCGCTTCCATGTCGATCTGCGGGACGGGTGGGCGATATCAGGCCAGCCAGACAGCATGACGGGCAGCCCGAATGATATCCTGCACGATCTGAAAACCGGGACCGTGAAGCGGGTCAACGCGGTGCAGTATGGCGCCTATGCGCTGCTGCTGCGCCAAGCTGGCCATGCCCCGCAGGGCATCG
>CAZZBK010000268.1:0-3959 GCA_964652155.1 uncultured Planctomycetaceae bacterium
CATCATCAGAAGACATTCGACGCTCATCGACAGGCAAAGTGATGACGATTTCCAGTCCGTGCTAGAGGTGGTTTCAATACGCCCTTGTGAACGACAAAGAATTCAACCCGCAAAGAGTTCAAGGAAACCAATCACCATGAAACACGCCGTTGTCCTGTTGGCACTGTTGAGCATTCCTTGTGGCCACGTCTCCGCCGCAGAAGCCAAGCGCCCGAACATTCTTTTCATCCTCGTCGATGACCAGTCGCCGTTCGATTTGAAGTGCTACAACCCGCAGTCACCGCTGGAGACTCCGCACATCGATCGACTCGCGCGCGAGGGGATGGTGTTCGACGGCGCGTATCACATGGGTTCGTTCAGTGGTGCGGTTTGCACGCCATCGCGGCACATGATCATGTGCGGTCGCACCGTGTGGCATCTGCCGATCGCACCGCAGGCGATGCAACAAGGACGCTGCCCGCCCAATCTCGAACAACAGACGATCCCCGCCGTCTTCAACCGCGCCGGGTACGCGACGATGCGCACCTGCAAGCAAGGAAACAGCTATGAGGCGGCGAACAAGCTCTTCACCGTGCGGCACGATGCCACCAAACGCGGCGGCACGCCGGAGACCGGCAGCGTGTGGCATGGCGACCGCGTGATGGACTACCTCCAGCAGCGCGAAGCGGCGAAGGACGCGAAGCCGTTCCTGATTTACTTCGGCTTCTCGCACCCACACGACGAGCGTGACGGCACGCCGGAACTGCTCGCGAAATACGGAGCGGTCAATCACACCGACAAGTCCGCGCCGCCGCCTACCAATCCGAAGCTGCCGAAGTTGCCCCCGAACTATCTTCCCACGCATCCGTTCCACCACGGCCATCCAGGCCTGCGGGATGAAGTGGCTGTCAGTGGCGTGTGGGAGCGACGCGATGAGCGGACTATCCGCAACGAGTTGGGCCGCCAGTTCGCGTGCAGCGAGAACATCGACATCCAAATTGGCCGCGTGCTGGCGAAACTCGAAGCGCTGGGCGAACTCGATAACACCTACGTCATCTACACCGCCGATCACGGCATGGCGATCGGTCGCCACGGCTTGCAGGGAAAACAGAATCTCTATCAGCACACATGGCGCGTGCCGTTCCTCGTGCGCGGCCCCGGTATCAAAGCCGGTGCGCGCGTCGAGGGGAACATCTATCTGCTCGACGTACTTGCCACGCTCTGCGACCTCGCGGGCATCGCCGCGCCGGAAACGAGCGAGGGCATCAGCTTCAAACCCGTGCTCACTGGCCAGAAGCAAACCGTGCGCGACGTGCTCTACGGCGTTTACAACGGCGGCACCAAGCCGGGGATGAGGTCGGTCAAGCATGGCGATTGGAAACTCATCAAATACGACGTGATGAAAGGCGAGGTGCGCGAGACGCAGTTGTTCAATTTCCGAGAGAACCCGGACGAGTTTCTCGCCGAGCATCACGACGCGAAAGTCACGTCGCTCACCGGCACAAGTCCTGCGTCCCATCAGGTGAATCTCGCCAGCGACCCCAAACACGCCGCGAAGCTCGCCGAGATGGAAACTTTGCTGCTCGCCGAGATGCGCCGTCTGCACGACCCGTGGCGACTGTGGAATCAACCGGCCGACGGACTCACGCCGCCGCCCGATGCTCCGCCCGCTAGGCAGGGCAAGGGCAAGGCGAAATCGAAATAGCCACGACTCGAAGAATTTGAAATGCTCCGTCACACCATGAAAACCATCCTCTCAGCCTGGACGGATGCTCCGAAATGACCTCCCCACGAGATACAAAAATGACTCTGACACGCCGCGTTTTCATGAAGTTGACCGCGATCTTCTGCTGGTGGCGCGGGGCTTCGCCAGCGAATGCGGCGGAGGCTGCCGTCGATCCCGCACGGCCATTCGGCGCGGATTTTCCGAATCTCGATTCGCTCGCGGTGGGCGAATGGTGGAAGAAGCTAAAACCCAAATCGCCGACCCCGCCGCCGCTGATGGATGTGCCGCGCGATCAAGTTGTGGCGTTCGCGATTTATACGCATGATCGGGGTGTGTTGAAAATCACTGCGCAGCTTTTCCCGCTCAAGCCGAGCGAACCACGAGAAGCTCGGCTGGAGTTTCAACGTGATGGAAAGTGGACCGAGGCCGGGAAGTCACCGGTGTTGTTTCCCGGCTGGAGCGCGCATTTTCGCGTCGAGAATTGGGACGACTCGAGCGACGTGCCGTATCGCGTGCGGCATGGCGAGGCGGCCATGTTCGAGGGATCGATTCGCCGCGACCCTCGCGACAAGGACGTGATCGTCGTCGCGAACATGTCGTGCAATTCCAGTCGCACGACCGGACTGCGACCGGAGATCATCGACAACCTCAAAGCGCAGAATCCTGACTTGCTGTTCTTCGGCGGCGACCAGACGTATCGGCACACCGAGCATACGGCCGGCTGGATCGAATTCGGCTTGCAGTTTCGCGACGTGATTCGTGACCGGCCGACGATCACGATTCCCGACGACCACGACGTCGGGCATCCCAACCTGTGGGGCGAGAACGGCAAACGCTCGACGCTCAGCGGCAACGCGGACGGCGGATATTTCTATCCGGTCGAGTACGTCAATCTTGTGCAGCGGCAGCAGACGTGGCATCTGCCCGACCCGGTCGATCCCGCGCCGATTGATCGCGGCATCACGGTCTATTTCACTCGGCTGCGCGTTGGCGGCATCGACTTCGCGATTCTCGAAGACCGCAAGTTCAAGACCGGCCCGGCGGGGAAGATTCCGCAGATGGGTCCGCGCCCCGACCATATCAACGATCCAAAGTACGACCCAAAGTCGATCGACGTGCCGGGGCTGCAATTGCTCGGCGAGCGGCAGCACAAGTTCCTGCGCGAGTGGTCCGCCGACTGGACCGGCGCGGAGGTGAAAGCGGTCCTCTCGCAAACCGCGTTCTGCGGAGCCGTCCACATGCACGGCAAACAAAACGACCGGCTGCTGGCCGATCTCGATTGCAACGGCTGGCCTCAGTCGGCTCGCAATCGCGCGCTCGAAGAACTGCGTCGCGTGCAGGCCGTGCATCTGTGCGGCGACCAGCACCTGGCCGTCGTCGTCAAGCACGGCATCACCGAGTTTGGCGACGGACCCTACGGATTCACCAGCCCCGCGCTGGTCAACACGATCTACGGCCGCTGGTGGCATCCGGAAAACGAGCAGCCCGGACCGAATCCCGTTCCGAACAGCCCGCTGCCGTGGACGGGCGATTTCAAAGACGGACTCGGCAACAAGATTTCGATGCTGGCATACGCCAATCCGCCGAACATCGCGGATGAACGTCAACGCGCGGATGGCTACGGCCTCGTCCGCTTCGACAAGAAAACTCGCCGCGTCACGTTCGAATGCTGGCCCCGTTTCGCCGATGCAAAAGATGGCGACAATGCTCAGTTCCCCGGCTGGCCGATCACGATTGCGATCTCCGACAACGACGGCCGCAAGTCAACCGCCTGGCTGCCGGAACTGCACTTCGAGGGCGCGACCAATCCTGTCATGCAGGTGATCGAAGAAAAGACGGGCGACATCGTTTACACCGTCCGTGTCCCAGGCGATCGCTTTCAGCCCCCCGTTTATGCGGCAGGCAAGTACACTATCAAAGTCGGCCGCGACCGCCCGGACAATCTCGTGCTCAGTGGCCACGAAGCGAAAGAAAAAACGGCTGCCGGACGACGGATGGTCAAGGTTGTATGACAGCCTCCGTCGTCGTCTCGACTGGCAGCGTTCAACCCACAAAGATTTCAAGGCAACCTACTCATGAAATACATCCTCGCCCTGTCTTCTCTTTTGCCCATTCTTTGTGGCCACGTTCTTGCCGCGGATGCCAAACGGCCGCACATCATCTTCGTCATGGCCGATGATATGGGCTGGGCACAGACCGGCTACCGTAATCATCCCGTGCTCAAGACGCCGAACCTCGACGCGATGGCGGCGAA
>CAZZBK010000269.1:0-3888 GCA_964652155.1 uncultured Planctomycetaceae bacterium
AGGATCAGCGTGTTGTCGTACTGCTCTCGCTCGCGCAGCCGCTTGACGACGCGCGCGAGGTTCTGATCGACGCGATCAATCATCGCCGCGTACGTTCGCATCCAGCGGTCCCGAGTCTCCTGTTTTGCTTGTTGAGCTGCGGGCGTGACCGTGTGATCCGACTGCGGAAGCTGCGCGGTTTTAGGCACGAGACCGAGTTGCTTGAGCCGTTCAAAACGTCGCAGCCGAATCGCAGCGGGCCCATCGGCATAAGTCTCGGCGTATTTCGCGATATCGGCTTCATTCGCCTGGATCGGCCAGTGTGGAGCGGTGAATGCCAGGTATCCGAACCAAGGCTTCCCTGGCTCAGCGGTGTCGATGAATCGCAACGCGTGATCGGTGAACGTGTCGGTCGTATAAAAGTCGCTTGGCAGCTTTTCGACCTTCTGATCGTTCTCGACGAAGAGCGTGATTGGTCCCTTTTGCTGCCACGAGCGATACCCCGTGAACTGCTCGCACGCGCCGCCGATCAGCGCAAAGCTGCGATCGAAACCTCGCGAGTAAGGCCAGCACTCCGGGGCCTTCCCGAGATGCCACTTGCCCGCCATGAAGGTCTGATAGCCGGCAGCTCGCAACACTTCGGGCAACAAGACGATCCCGCGAGATTTCAGCCCTAGATAAGCTGGTGAGCCGACTCGTTTCCAGAACTCGTTGTTGGCCCCTTCTTCGTTCATGTCGCCTACACCGGCCTGATGCGGATATAGCCCTGTCATCAGCGACGCTCGCGTCGGACAGCACTGAGCACAGTTGTAGAACCTCGCCAGCCGCACGCCATTTTCGGCTAACGCATCGAGCGTCGGCGTTCGGATCTCACCGCCATAGCAGCCGATGTCCGAGTAGCCCATGTCGTCGACCATCACGAGCAGAATGTTAGGCCGCTCGTCGGCTACCGCACTGGTGCAAGTAAGCAGCAGCCCAATCCCGCACAGCAAGGTGAGACGTGAGAGTTGAAGACGATTCATCGCTCGGTGCCAATGATATGGTGAAGTTACGTTTGATGGATCCGTAGACCTTTTGATGGGGAACGCGGCTTTTGGGGGCTCGGTCAGGGCGCTACGAGGCCGAATGCGCCATCACGCAGACCTTGTGCGCCGCCTTTGATGTCGGCGGGTACGAAGCTGTGAACCTCTTGCCAAGTTTGGCCACCGTCGGTGCTGCGCTGGATGTTGAATCGCTGTAGATGGATGCTGATGAGCGTCCCTTTGTCGCTGGCGATCACTTCGCCTTCGGGGACGGTGGTAGGGAGATCGCGCCACGTCTTGCCGTCGCCGCTGGCGCGAGACTTCTTTCCGCAGAGCCAGAACTCGCCGTTCACGACGTTGAGCGTGGCGCGCTGCGTGCCGGTGGAGTGTGGGCCGTTCCATGACTCGCCGGCATCGGTGCTAGTCCATACGTTCGCGGCGAGGTTGTCCGTCATCAAGAGCCGTTTGCCATTGCACTTCATCGTGCCGCGACCGGTCGAGGCGTCGAGACCTGTCGGCGCGAGCCATTTCCAAGTCTTGCCGACATCGTCGCTGGCGAAGAGATGCCCGAACTTCGGGCCCTTGTCGCCGCGATTGTCGCCCAGCGCGAGGAATCGTCCGCTCGCGTCTCCGCAGTACACTGCGCCGATGTGATGGGTGCTCAACTTGCCGCGCGGGTCATCCTTGAATTTACCCCACATGCCGAAGGTGGTGAATGTCTTGCCGAAGTCCGCCGTGGTGCTGAACGTCATATAGCCGCTGGAGACAAACGCGCCTTTGCCCCCGGTCAGGCTCCATGCACCGGTCATCAGGCGAGGGTCGCCTTTGCCTTCCGCTAGCTTTGCTGCACCGCTGGTGAGATGCCGCCAATTCACGGCGTCATCGGAAGCGAGATAGATCGTCGGCCCGCCCCAGCCGACCGGCACGGCAAAAACGCCGTTCGTGTAGGCAACGGACTTCGTGGCCCATGGGCCGTGGTCGGCACCCGGAGCGGCAAAGAATGCCTGCTTCCAGGTCTGCCCATCGTCCTTCGACACAATGATCCGCGCGCCGTGCCCCACCACGACAAATGCCCCCACCATCGGATTCGGTTTGAAGTCTCCGCCGAGCGGAATGGAGGCGCGAATCTTGGAGTCCTCGGGAGATTCCTCGGCAGCAAAACCGGTGCAAGGCAGGATGAGAACCAGAGTCAATGCGATTGATTTCATCACGAGATCACCAGTCCTTTCAGAGCACCCGTCGAAGTGCCGAATGATTTGTCTTCGAAGCCGAGTTGATGGAGCACGCTCACATAAAGATTGCACAGCGGTGTGCTGCCGGGAGCGAAGGCCAAGTGTTGGCCATGTTGGAAGCGGCCTCCGGCGAGCAGCACGGGCAGGTCTTTGTTGCTGTGGCTGTTGCCGCTGCCGAGGTTTGAGGTGATGAGGACCGTCGTGCGGTCCAGCAATGTGGCGTCGCCTTCCTGCGTGTTCTTCAGGTTCGTGAGCAACGTCTTCAGCTCGTCGAAGAAGGCGCGTTCGACGCGTTTCAGTTGGGCGATGTTGCCTTCGTCCTGACCATGATGCGAAAGGTTGTGATAGCCGATGTTTACTCCGGGCACGGCGACGGTGTCCTGACGGAAGTAGCCAAACGTGATGACGCGGGTGCTGTCGGTCTTGAAGGCGAGATGCGTCAGATCACAGACGCCGCGCAGGTTGGTGATGATCTCGTCGGGAGCGAAGGGCGCGGGCGGTTTTGAGTTCACCTGAGGCTTAGGTTGGTGAATCCACTCCTCGGATTTCACGAGGCGTTTCTCGGTGGCGCGGACCGTTTCAAAGTATTCACCGAGCTTTTCGCGGTCGCGCTGGGAGAGTCGACTCTCAAGGTCGCGCGCTTCATCCAGTACGTAGTCGAGAATGCTTTTGCCGCGACCGATCTCGCCCAGTACCTTGGCCTTATTGGCCGCGCCCTCCTCGGCAAAGAGCCTGGCGAAGGCGTCGCCGATACTTTTCTCCGCTGGCACCATGCTCCCGCCGTCGGTCCAGCCAAAGTCGTTGGCCCCGGCACTCAACGCCAGCGAGTCAAAACGCGTGTGCTGGCCGAGCGTGGCGGCGACATGCTGATCGAGCGAGCGACGGTTTCTCTCGGCTGAAGGCACGCCGGTGAAGATGCGCGGCTGTGAGGCGTGACCGCCGCCGACGCCCGGATGCTCCAGACCAGAGGCAATGCTGAAACGATCACGGAGGTCAGCCAGCGGGGCGAGATACTCCGGGAGTTCATAGCCGGCTCCGGATTGCTTCGGAATGATCGAATCCCGGAAAATGCCAAGCGGCAGGCAGATCAGCAACAGTCGGCGTGGCTCTTTTCCGGCCTCAGCGGCATGGGCGATACCACCGAGCGATTCGAGCCACGGCAAACAGACAGCAACGCCGGCTCCACGAAGGAAGTTGCGGCGGGAGGCGAGGGCGGATTGAGGATTCATGGCTGTGCCTTCGTTGGCTTAGAGATTGGTAAATACCGAGCTGGAGACGAGGTCGAGTACGAGTGACTTCATTCCGCTCTTCTTTTCGCGGACGTTGGTCGCGATCGCTTTGAGCGGTTGGCGGTCGGCGAATCCGGGGGCACGGCCGAGCGCGAAGGTGGCGAGTTGGTGTGTCAGATTGTGCGTGACGAGGTCTTCCCGTTTCTTCACCAGCTCGCGGAACTCCTCAAAGCTGCTGAAACGCCCCACGCCCTCCCATTCATCCGCGGAATCGACGGGCGGGCCGTCGGAGAGTTTGGCGCGAGCGCCGCGCCGTGGCTCAACGAGCGCGCGGTAGTTTTCCCGCCAGCCGCCGATGACATCGAAGTTCTCCAGCGCGAAGCCGAGCGGGTCGATCTTGCGGTGACACGAATTGCAACTGGCGAT
>CAZZBK010000270.1:0-3853 GCA_964652155.1 uncultured Planctomycetaceae bacterium
TAGTTCAGGTTCACGGCGATCCGCGAGTCGATGGCGAGCGCCGTGTTGACGAGCACCGCGCCTCCCGACGGTGGCAACAGCACGCCGACGTATTTCTCGTCGGCCTGGAGCACCTCGCGGCGCAACAGCCGTCGCAAGATAAAGACCCGCAACAGCAGTGTGCCGCCGGTGAATTTTTGTCCGAGCGAGTCGGTCAGCTTGAGTTCCCACAGGCGGCGGCGCGCAGCGCGTAGGAACCGCCGCGGCGGTATGTCACGAGGCTCTTTGCGGGCTTCCATGGCGGCGACTCCCAATTGCATGACGCTGCGGCGGGCTTGGTCGGGCTCGGTGACATCCCTCATCGCCGCGCCAAACTGGATGGTTACATGATACGGCCACTGCTTGGGCCACTTCCAAAAGTATCGCCCCCGCTCGAAGCTGAAAATACTCCCCCACAGACCCGCCAGAAAGACCGGCACAATCGGCGCGCCGGTGTCTTTGACCATCGCCAGAAAACCACTCTGAAAACCCATCATCTGATTGGTGCGGGTCAGCCCCCCCTCGGGAAAAATGCACACCAACTCGCCATTCGATAACGACTCGCGCGCCGTGCGAATCGCCTCGATGACCGAGCGTTTGTTGCCGGGCTTGATCGGGATCGCCCCCATGAGTTCGCCCAACGGGCGAAGCCAGCGGTTCTCGAAATAGTCGGCGTACACGAGCATGCGAATCGGCCGCGAGCTAACCAGCAACAGCAACACGCCGTCAATCCACGACACATGATTGGCAATGATCAATGCGCCGCCGGTCTCGGGAAGCTGCTGACGATCGATGACCCGCACGCGGTAGATGGTCGTGCTCAGCAACCAAGCCACAAAGCGAATCGTGGCTTGCGGCAGCAGGAATAGGGCGTACAAGGCGACGGGCAGAGTCATGACCCCGGCGAGCAAAAAGATCCCCGGCGGCGTGAGCAGCGGTTCTCCCGTCTCGCCCAGTGGTCGTTGCACGACTTCAAACAGGACCGAGGCCAACAGCATGCCGCCAAACGTCAGCGTGTTCGCCGCGGCCAGGATGCGGCCGCGCGATTCGACCGGACTGCGATGCTGGATGTAGCTCGTCAGTGGCACGTCGAACATGCCGGCCGACATCCCCATCAGCAACAAAGCCAGTCCGACCCAGACGGGCCCCCAGCCCTGCACAACGAACAGTGACGATGAACTCGCCGCCAGGCCGAGCGCGGCCAGCGGCACCAGCCCCAACTCGATCCGACCCCGCGAGCACAACCCGGCCAGCACATTGCCCAGCGCCATCCCTAACGCCAACACGGCCAATAGATTGCCCACGTCGCTCTGTGGCAAGTTCAACACCTTGGTGCCATAGGCGTCGATGGCCAATTGCGCGAGCGAAGCGAGGCTCCAGAAGAATGCGCTCCCTCCCGCCACGCGCAGCAACGCCCGATTGCTGGCCAGCTCCCGCAGATCGCTCCACGACTGGGCGGCAAAGTTCCACGGGAACGGTCGCTGCGGCGCGACTGCGACCAGCTTCTGCATGAACAGGCTAAACAACCAGCCGACGATGGCGATGCCGACCACGACGCCGCCGGCGATGTAACCGCGCGTGTCTTTCAATTCGCGTGTGTGTTCGTATAGATAGTTGCCCGCGACGCTGCCGAGCACCGTGGCCACGACGGTCGACAGGCCAATGGCCGCGTTGGCCTTGGAGATTTTGCTCACATCGACCAGTTCGGGAATCGAGCCGTACTTAGCCGGTCCGAACAGCGCGCTTTGCGCCCCCATGATGAACAACACGCCGAACAGGACATACACGTCGCCGACCAACACGGCCGCGCCCCCCAACAGCATCGCGGCAATCTCGAGCGCTTTGCAGCCAACGATCACGGTCCGTTTGCTATAGCGGTCGGCCAACCAACCGGCCGGCCCCGCAAAGATCAGAAACGGCAACACCAAGCACGCCAGACCACCGGCCAAGACCGCCGACTCGTGCTCCGGGCCAACCAGTTCCTTGCCGATCCCGACGACCAGCCAGCGAAACACGTTGTCGTTCGCCGCGCCCAAAAACTGGGCCACGAGCAGGCCAGTAAAGCTTACACCCAGCAGCTTGCCGCGCGGTTCGTGAGTGGTTGAGTCAGTCGACATAAGTTAAACGCGAACTCGCCGTGATACTAAGGAAGCAACTCGATCCAAAACAGTCCCCAGGTGAGGAGCCCGGCGTCGGTCAGGCCATGCGCCAGCCACGCGGCATGAATGCCACCCGGCCTGCGTGCGAGCCAACTCCAAATGAGCCCCGCCCCGAACAAGACCACGAACACCCCGACTTGCGCCGCCGGCTTGGCGTCCGGCACGCCGGCAAAGATGAACAGATGCATGAGCGCAAACGCCGCGGCGCTCCCCAGCGCGCCAACGAGCGCGCCGCAACGCATACTCAACTGTCGGTCGAGCCAGCCCCGAAAGTGAAACTCTTCAAGCCCCGCATTGAGCGTTGACAAGAAAACGACCGCCGGCACCGCGAGCGCCGGCGTCAACGAAAACTTGGCCGACAAATGAGCGCGCACCGCCAGCGGATCCACATTAAATTTTTGAGCCAGCAGCGGAATCGCCAGCGCCGGGAGCGCCACCATCACCACGGCCAAAGCCACCGCGATCGACCCCACGCGCCGCGTGGGCAACGGCTCCTCGACGTACCACCAGCAGGCCCAGCCGCGCCGCCCCTCGACCCTGCGCCGCCAGAGCACCGGCACGAACAGTTGCCCCAACTTATAGAGCGATTGCGCCGCGTAGTTCGCCCCGAGACCGTAGTGCGACAGGAATTTTAGAGCGAACGGAACCGCCGCTAGCGCCAGCACCCACAACAGCGCGGGGCGCTTCAGGACCCGATCATCGGCGGCGGTCGATTCAGCCATCGGCAAACACCCGCTGGGGTTCTGTCACACACAGGTCTTCTCGCCGCGTACTCTATCGACACACGCTAGCACGGTCAACGCGATTGCCCCGCCCGGCTCGACTCTCGTCTTGATCTCACCAGCACTCGCCACGTACAGTGCTCTGCTGCCTGCGCTGAACCGCAGCGCGTTGCGTCACTCGGGAGTCTTATGACATGCAGTTGGGATCGTTCTTGTCGGGCATGGCCGCCGGCGGACTGTTGGTCTACGGCGCGGTGACCCATCACGTGCTCCACACCAAAGAAGGCTTCACGACCGTCCCTCGGCTGCAACCATCGTTCAGCGACATGTATCTCGATGTGCGAGAATTTGGTATTTCGGATTGGAATCGGCATCGCGATTTGGCCGCCGCGATCGTCGCCGCGCACAAGGAACAGATCTTCACGCAAAACGCCCACCAGACGGTCACGCAAGGCGTGAGCGACTTCTTGCGCGAATGGACCCGCCTACGGCAAGCACCGTAATCGCTGCTCCAGCTTGCCTAATCCGAACTCAACGTGCGGCTGGCTCACCGCCGTTCGATCGACATAGCCCACACAATCGGGCGATCGGCGAAGCGGCTTGAAGCTCGCCCCTCGATCGGCTCGATAAAGACCATAGACACCCAGGCTAGAGCAGCGGTCGTATTTGCGCCCGGGTCGTCGACAGGAGTGGATCGGCCGTGGAGTTCACCCGCAATCATTATCTGATCATTGGCATTGTGCTGCTGTTCATCGGTATGCAGCTGCGCTATGTCGAGACCTTCGTGCTCACCGAGCAGGCGACGAAGTTTGTCAAAGAGAACCTCGGCGGCGCGCCGCAGACCGAAACCCCGTTCGGCATCATGCCGGCCGTGGGCCCATCGCCGCGCAAGTCGGTCAAGCCGCCCAACTGGTTGGGCTTCGCGCTGATGTCGATCGGCGCCGTGCTCGTCCT
>CAZZBK010000271.1:0-3845 GCA_964652155.1 uncultured Planctomycetaceae bacterium
TGTCCACGGGTACAAACGCCCTTGTGAAATCAGCCGAGCCGGTTGGCCTACTGATGTGGCCGTGGCTGCTTCGAGAACAACCACTCCGTGTCCGCGAGGGTTTATCAACGCGACTTCTTGCGGGTGGGCAACTCGCACAACGGATGACTGTTCGTTGGCTCGGCCAGAACCTCGGCCAGCGTCGTTTGCCGAAACGCCGCTTCGACCATGGCGAGGGCGCTGTCCATGCGATTGTGAAGCGGACACAGGCGTACTCCGTGCGTTTTCAAGCCCAGTGGGCATTGTCGAATACGGGCAATCGGCTCCACGGCGTTGACCACGTCGAGAATCGTCAATTGAGATGGTGACTTCACCAAGGCGATCCCTCCTCCAATGCCCCGTTTCGACTGCAAGATATGGGCCGCACATAAGCCTTGAATGACTTTCGACAAGTAAGGCTTCGGGACCCGCGTGGCGGCCGCGATCTGGTCGGTCGTGCGTGGTGTAGGTGCGTGATCGGCCAGATGGACGACGGCCCGCAAGGCGTATTCAACGGTTTGCGAAAACATGCAATTTATCCTTGGGGTCTTATCGAGGTCTGTGCGGCTCTTGAAGCAGGGGGGGCAGCCTCAGCCGGGTGTATCCTGGCCTCGCGTTGCTCGCCGGGGCTCATTCACTACGCAGGCGTTAACAAAAGCGGACCTTGACATCCACAATGACGAGGCTTATCTTGGCGTTGAAATTGGATGACGATATCCAATTATCCGGCCAAGCACGCCCACCGTCAACCTGTCAGGAGTCGCCATGATCCACATTCACGAAGATCGATTAGAGAGTGATCTCGACTATCGCTTTGGGTACCTCGTCGAATTCATGGGATTTGGTGAAGACGATGTGCGGGCGATTCACGGTGCGGCACCCCTCGTTGCCCCGCTTGTCCCGACGTTGGTGAATGCCGTTTACGACAAACTCCATAACTATGATGCAACATGGCGGCACTTCTTGCCCCGGCAATCGGGTTACGAAGGCGCCGTGCCGAAGAGCTTGGCGGATGTGACACCCGATCATGAGATGATTCGCTATCGCAAAGAGCATCTGGCTCGCTATTTGGCCGCGCTCGTCACCAAGCCTTATGACGGGAAGATGGTCGCCTATCTCGACCTGGTCGGCAAGATTCACACGCCGAAGGCCGGTTCCGCAGAACTCAACGTGCCTTTGGTTCAAATGAACGCCTTGCTCGGTTTTGTGGCCGATGCCTTGACGAGCACGATCTTAAACCTTGGCCTGGAGCGAGCGCTCGAGGTACGGACGTTGCGAGCCTTCAACAAACTCCTTTGGCTGCAAAACGACCTCATCAACCGCCATTATCAAGGGGCTGCACTTACGACCGCCGTTGCCTAGCGATGTCGCTTGACGCTCTTCGATCTACCCGCACGTCATTTATCATTGGCCGCTGGAAACGATCTCATGAAGAATCTCTGGTTCGCCTTCGCCCTTGTGCTGATCGTTTCGTTCTCGGTCCTCGGCTGGGTCGGGACACGAATTCACGATGAAATGCCGCCGTTGGTGAACAAGGTGGTCACGACCGAAGGCACGGTGGTGATCGACGCCGGTGAGATCTCGGCGGGGCAAAATGTTTGGCAATCGCTGGGCGGCATGGAGGTCGGTTCGGTCTGGGGGCACGGCAGCTATGTCGCACCCGACTGGACGGCGGATTGGCTCCATCGAGAGGCCGTCTTTATCCTCGATCGCTGGGCCAAGCAAGACCACGGCACGGAGTTCGGGAAACTCGACAACGAGAAGCAGTCGCAACTCAGCGGTCGTTTGGCAACGCTCGTGCGGGCCAACACCTACGACCCCGCAACACAAACGATCACGGTTACCCCTGTTCGGGCCGATGCCTTCGCGTCGAACCTAGCCCATTACTCAGACGTGTTCGCCAACGGCAAGACGGATTATGCCATCCCTGCCGGGGCCGTGACCGACCAGGATCGTCTGCATCGGCTTGCGGCGTTTTTCTTTTGGACTTCGTGGGCGGCCTCGACCAATCGCCCGAACGATCACATTAGCTACACGAACAACTGGCCCTACGAGCCGTTGGTTGACAATCGCCCCACGGGCGAAGCGGTCGTTTGGACCGGCGTGAGCATCATGATGTTGCTGGCCGGAATCTCGGCGATGGCGTGGTGGTATGCGTCTCGTCGGCAGGCCGAGGAAGAACGAGTTGCACCGGCGACCGATCCGCTCGGCACCTGGACGGCGACCCCTTCGCAACGAGCCACGGTCAAATACTTCTGGGTCGTCTCCGCTCTGATACTCGTGCAAATGCTCTTGGGCGTCATCGTGGCCCATTACGGTGTCGAAGGGGACGGCTTCTACGGCTTCCCGCTTTCCAAGTGGTTGCCGTACAGCGTGGCTCGGACATGGCACATTCAGTTGGGCCTGTTCTGGATCGCCACCGCTTGGTTGGCAGCCGGGTTGTTCATCGGTCCGCTCGTAAGTGAGCAGGAACCGCGGGGCCAACGCCTGGGGGTCAATGTTCTGTTCCTGGCTCTGCTACTGGTCGTCGTCGGCTCGCTGACCGGCGAGTGGCTGAGCATCCATAACAAGATGACCGACCTGGTGTCGTTCTACTTCGGTCACCAGGGTTACGAGTACGTGGACCTGGGACGAGCGTGGCAAATCGCCCTGTTTGTCGGACTGCTGCTCTGGCTGTTCTTGATGATTCGAGTGCTCCGGCCTGCTTTGCGAAAAGAAGGCGAGCAGAAGCAACTGGTGGCGTTGCTGGCCGTCTCGACGGGGGCCATCGCGCTGTTCTACGGTGCCGGACTGACCTGGGGCCAACATACCCATTTGTCAATGGTCGAATACTGGCGATGGTGGGTCGTGCATCTGTGGGTCGAGGGCTTCTTTGAAGTCTTCGCCACCACGGTCATCGCCTTCATCTTCATGCGGTTGAATCTGATTCGACCGGGCATCGCCGCGGCTGCCGCTCTGTTGTCGGCCACGATCTTCCTGTCGGGCGGGATCATCGGCACCTGCCATCACTTGTACTTCTCCGGCACGCCCCCCGTGGCGCTGGCTTGGGGATCGGTGTTTAGCGCGTTGGAAGTGGTCCCCCTGGTGCTCGTTGGGTTCGATGCGATGGAAGACTTACGACGCTCCAGAACGTCGCCCTGGGTGCAACGCTACAAGTGGCCAATCTATTTCTTCGTCGCCGTGGCGTTCTGGAACATGGTCGGGGCCGGGCTGTTCGGCTTCATGATTAACCCGCCGATTGCGCTCTACTACATGCAGGGGCTCAACACGACCCCGCTGCATGGACACGCAGCGTTGTTCGGCGTCTACGGAATGCTCGGCATCGGCCTGATGCTGCTCTGCCTGCGAGTGCTCATTCCCGGCGTCCAGTGGAAGGACGGCCTGCTGCGATTCTCCTTCTGGGCGCTCAACGGCGGGCTCATGACAATGTGCGTGCTGAGCCTCCTGCCGGTCGGCCTGATGCAGACCTGGGCCTCGGTCGAAAACGGGTATTGGTACGCTCGCAGCAGCGAGTTCTTGCAAACGCCGCTCATGCAAAACCTGCGCTGGATGCGAGTTCCCGGCGACACCATCTTTTTTCTCGGAGCCGTGGCCCTTGTACTCTTCGTCGCCGGATTGAAAACCGGCCACTCTTTCAAACGATCGAACTAATCGATCGCATCCGGGCCGAAACGCCCCCCGTTTCCAGCCTATCTTGTCGACCCTTGCGCAGTGAACGAACCCCGGCGAGCCACACGAGGCTAGGAAACACCGGGCTGAGGGTGGTCGCACTGGCTCAATAGCCGCGCAGGCCTCGATTCAACGTGTAAGCGTCACCGCTGTGGGTG
>CAZZBK010000272.1:0-3742 GCA_964652155.1 uncultured Planctomycetaceae bacterium
GGTTGAAGCTGAACAACTCCCAGAGCACACCCTTGCCGCCGAGCGAATCGCTCACGTTGGCCAGCGTCGTCAAGGTCGAGTCGGGGTCGGGTGTCTGGGCCACCGCATGCAGCAAGCGCGGAGCGATCGACGCCAGAAAATGCCGGCAGCGGCGCGTGGACAAAAATCGAATGCGTTCCTCGGCCAGCGTTTGCAAATTGCGATACGCCAGCTCGGGAGCCTTGAACGGATACGGGGCAAGCACCTCGCGAACTCGTTCCGCCGGCGGGTCGGGATCCAACACCAGATCGACTTCCGGTTCGGTCTGCGGATCGTCGCCAAAGGCATCGTGCAGCAAATGGTCCAGAATCTGTCGGTTCTGCGCGGTGCGCGCGAGGTACTGTTGCTCGAACGTCTCGCGAGCCGACTGCTCACCGGCGTCGACGTAGCCCATGCGCAGCGCCAGTCGGCGTAGTTCGTCGGCGTCACTCGGGAGCAGATGGGTTTGCAGATCGAACATGATTTGCACCCAATGCTCGATCTTCCGCAAGAAGCTGTAGTTATCTTCGAGCCAGTTGCGTTCCTGGGCGGTCAAGCAGCCGGCGCTTTCAAGCCGCGGCAGGGCGTCGAGCGTGTTGCCGCAGCGAAGCGTCGGGAGGTCGCCCCCGTTGAGCAGTTGCAAAAACTGGATGACAAACTCGATGTCGCGAATGCCTCCGCGGCCGTTCTTGACGTCGTGGTGATCGATTCCTTCGCGCAGGGCGCGTTGCTCGATGCGGCGTTTGAGCGCTTTGATGCCCGTGATGTCGGCCAAGCTCAAATAGCGGCGGTAGACCCAGGATTCGAGTCGGGCGAGAAAGGCGCGGCCCAACTCGACGTCGCCGGCGATGCTGCGCGCTTTGACAAAGGCTTGTCGCTCCCAGGTACGTCCGAGCAGGTCGTAATAGCGCCACGCCTGGTCGAGGCCGTGGACGAGCGGTCCCTGGCTGCCGCCGGGACGGAGCCGCAGGTCGACGCGGTAGGCTTGGCCGAGCGGAGTGGTCTCGGCGAGCAGCCGTACGACGTCGCGCGCCAGCCGCTCAAAATACTCGACCGGCGATGGTCCCGTGCCGCTGCGCGCGCGCTCATCGGTCTCGTAGAGAAAGATCAGGTCGACGTCGCTCGAGTAGTTCAGTTCGCCGCCGCCGAGCTTGCCCAGCGCGAGCACCACGAACCGGTTCGGCTCGCCGTCGGCGCGCAACACGGGTCCGCGCTTCTCGCTGAGCTTGCGGCGGGCAAAACGGACGGCCGACTCGATGATGGCGTCGGCCAGGAATGAAATCTGCTCGGTGACCAGCGACAGGCGTTGCCCGCGGACGATATCGCCGTAAGCGATGCGGAGCGTTTCGCGGCGTTTGAAGCGGCGCAGCTCGGCGAGCACGGCCGACTCGTCGTTGAGCGCTGCGACTTCGCTGGCGAGCTCGTTGAGCAGCGTGTCGCGCGTGACGGGTTGCCCCTCGCTTTGCCGCAGCAGGTCGTAAGCCTGCGGATCGCTGACGAGCAAGTCGGCCAAATGCTGGCTGGTCGAGAGGATTTGCAACAGGATGGGGAGCGCCGCGCGGTCACGCTCGAACAACGCGCCGAGCGCGAGCGGGCTGCGCTGCGCGAGCACGAATCGTTCCAGGTTGTTAAGCGCGCGATCCGGATCGCTAAGCCGCGGCAGGTGCTCGGAGAGTTGCGTGCAGAGGTCGGCCAGCAAGTCGAGCGTGAGCCCGGCCTGCGCCAGATTGACGAGATTGGCGTGCCCGCGACGAGGGTCGTCGAGCCCCCAAGCGCACAACGGCTGCTGGGCGGCCGCCGCATCGTCAAGATAACGGACGAGCTCGTCGATTCGCATCATCATCACGCCCGGTGGAAGCGCTGACCAGCACGGTCTACGTAAGCTGATAGACTTCCGGTCCCACGTGCTGTGTCACGACCTCGCCAAACAACGTGAAGGCGTTGGCATCGTAAATCGCCACGGGGATAAACTGGCCGATCAAGCGCTCGTTTCCATCAAAGACCACGATTCGATCACACGAGGTCCGTCCCGTCAGTTGCGTGGCGGGGCCTTCGTGGGCGTGCTTGCGACTGTTCTTGCTGGGACCTTCGACGAGCACCTCGACGTGCCGGCCGACGAACGGTTGATTATCTTCCTCGCTGATCGCGTTTTGAATGGCGAGCAGCTCGTTGTTGCGGCGGCGTTTGATCTCTTCACTCACGTCGTCGGGGAAGAGTTCGTCGGCTTTGGTGCCGGTGCGCGGGCTGTACTTGAAAATGAAACTGTTCTTGAAGCGGCACTCGCGAAGCAACTCGACCGAGGCCTGAAAGTCCGCTTCCGTCTCGCCGCAGAAACCAACAATGAAGTCGCTCGTCACGGCGGCGGTGGGCAGCAACTCGCGAATCCGACCCATCATGCGGCGGTAGTCGGCCACGCTGTAGCCACGCTTCATCCGCTTGAGCATTGTGTCGGAACCGCTTTGCACCGGGACGTGCAAATAGTGGGCGCACTTGGGTAGGTCGCGGACCGCGATGAGCAGCTCATCGGTCATGTCCTTGGGGAAGTTCGTGACGAATTTGATCCGGTCGATGCCCCGGATATCGTGGATGGCGTGGAGCAAATCGCACAGCCGCCAGGTGCGCTCCCCCTCGACAAAGCGATAGCTGTTGACGGTCTGCCCCAGCAGCGTGACCTCGCGGCAGCCTTCGGCGGCCAGCTTTTGACACTCGGTCAGGATATGTTGCGGCGAGCGGCTTTGTTCGGGGCCGCGCACCTTGGGCACGATGCAGTAGGTGCAGAACTTGTCGCAGCCGATCATGATCCGCACGAAGGCCTGGTAGGGGCTGGGTCGCATCTGCTCGTCGCGGAGCGGATCGTAGCTCTCGAAGCTCTCGGCCACGTCGTGCCGCGAGCCCTCGGCGCGGTCGAGGCTGACCTCCATGCGCGGAGCGCCGCCGGCGGCGATGTCGTTGAGCAGTTGCGGCACTTGATGCAACTGGCCGGGGCCCACGATCAGATCGACAAACGGAGCGCGCTTGAAGATCAGCTCCTGATCTTTCTGCGCCATGCAGCCGAGTACGCCGATGATTTTGTGCGGGTTGTGCTTCTTGGCGTGTTTCAATCGGCCCAACGCGCTGTAGATTTTGTCCTCGGCATGCTGTCGCACGCTGCACGTGTTGAACAGAATGATGTCGGCCGCGGCGGGGGTGTCGACCAGTTCGCAGCCCTCTTTGCGGAGCGCGGCGACGACCAGCTCGCTGTCGAGCATGTTCATCTGGCAACCGACCGTTTCGATATACAGCCGACGTGTCATGCGAGGCAACGTGATCAGAAGGTCTTAACGGGGAATGGTCGAACCAATGCGGACGCAACGAGCGGGCCGTCTCAGCCCCCGGCGCGTCGCGCGGCGGCCTTTTTCTGGGCGGCCTGCTGCTTCTTCACTCGGGCTTCGGCCTCGGCCTCTCGTTGCAAGTGGGCCACGAGCGCTCCACGCCGCGCCGCCATCAGGCGGACCAACGTCGTGACCGCCACAAAGCCAGCCACCAACAACAGGATCATTTGCCAGGGCGCCATCGTCGGGTCCTCTCCCTTCCTTGGGAGCGTCGCGTCTCAAACGCGAAGCGCGGCCTCCTATCATAATCGACCACTGCCTCGCTGGGGGAGGGGGATTTTCGTTTGAGCTAGCAGCCGTGTGAGCGTCTTCAAAGTTGGTCAATCGTAGGATCTGGCATCAAGGGCATCATT
>CAZZBK010000273.1:0-3729 GCA_964652155.1 uncultured Planctomycetaceae bacterium
TTTGCGACCAGCATCTCGGCCGGCCCGAGCAACGAGTCAACCCAAGCGTTGAACTTTATCGTCAGCAACAGCAACAGCGGTCTGTTCAGTGTGCAGCCAACGATCAATAATACGGGCACGTTGACCTATACCCCGTCGACCAGTGGCAACGGCTCAGCGATTGTCACGGTTCAATTGCACGACAACGGCTCTACGGCCAATGGCGGCGTTGATACCTCGGCGGCCCAGACGTTCCAGATCACCGTCATTCCGGTCAATCAACCGCCGGTGGTGACGACCAGCGGCGCGGCAAGTACCTACACCGAGCAAGTCGGTTCCGTCGTGGTGGATTCGCTGCTGCAACTCAATGATGCGGATAGCAACGTGCAGAGCGTGAGCTTGACCATCGCCTCGGCGACCCCAACCGAATCGCTGCTGTTTACCAACCAAGGCGGCTTCACCGGTAGCTACAACGCCAGCACCGGCACGTTCACCTTGACGCCCACGGCCGGTTCAGCGGCGGCGAGTGCGTTCGTGCCGCTGTTGCGAACGATTCGCTACCAGAACACCGGGGACAATCCAGCAGCGCAACGTACGATCTTGATCTCGGCGACCGACGTTGGGGCCAATACGAGCAACACCGCCAGCAAGACCATCAACATCGCAGCGGTCAACGATGCGCCGGTCAACACGGTTTCCGGATCACGTTCGGCCATCCAGGTCGCCTCGATCTCGCTCACGGGCCTGAGCGTCAGCGATGTCGACGCCAATAACGCCGCCGAGCGGGTCACGTTCAGTGTCACAAAAGGCTCGCTGAGTCTGAACAGCACCGTTGCCGGCGGCGTGGCTTCGGGCGCTATTTCAGGCAACAACACGGGTACCGTGACGCTGTCGGGTACGCTCACCGCGATCAACCTGACGCTCGGCGCGGTCAACGGCTTGCTCTACACACCCAAGTTTGGCTACACCGGGCCCGATAATCTGATGATGGTCACCAACGACCTCGGTAACACCGGGAGCGTCATCAATCCGCGGACCGACACCGATTATGTTGCACTGACGGTATCCGCACTCAAGGCCCCGCCTCCGCCCAATGTCTTGCCGCCGGTGGTGACCATGTCGTCGACCGGCAACACCTACACCGAGAATGTTGGCACGACGGTCGTCGATGGCGGCCTCCTCGTGGCCGACGTCGATAGCAATGTGCAAAGTGCAACGGTCACGATTTTGTCTTCGTTATCGACCGATCGCTTGCTGTTCACCAATCAAAGTGGTGCGACAGGGAGTTACAACGCGCTCACCGGCAGCTTGAGCATCGGCCCAGCAACGACGGGAACCACATTTACGCCGGCGTTAATGCAATCGCTCCTGCGCTCCGTTCGCTTCCAAAACCTGGGAGACAACCCCACGCAACTTTCGCCCTCGCGGACGATCGCATTTGCGGTCACCGACACGGCCAGCAACCTCAGTAATGTCGGTTCTCAGACCGTAACGATCGCCGCGGTCAACGATGCACCGGTCAACACCATCCCCAATCAAGCCACGGCGCATAAGAATACGCCCATGTTTATCACGGGCGTATCGATCAGCGACGCTGATCACAATGGCTTCAACGAGGCGGTGACCCTGGCCGTTAATTCTGGCTCTCTGACAATCAGCACCTCCGTTAGCGGTGGCGTTGGGCCGGGTGATGTTGGGGTCAATGCGGCGGGACAAGTTCGCATCACCGCGAGTCTCGCCAAAATTAACACCACCTTGACCAGCCTCTCGGGATTGACCTTCACACCCAAGGCCAACACCACCGGCTATGTGCAGTTCCAGGTCATCACCAACGACTTGGGCAATACGGGCAGCGGCGGCGCAAAGACCACTTCGACTTACCTGGCCTCGAACATTTCGGTCGTGTCGCCGCAAGCATTGTCTGCAGGCCTCTCTGGTAACGATACATCACTGCTCACACCGCGTGAATTGGCCCCGGTGGTTGCTCACGCGATGGCCATTTGGGCCGATCTCGGGCTGACCTCAACACAACAACAATTGCTGTCCAGTGTCGCCTTCGTGATCGGCAATTACGATGACGCCCGACTCTTGGGGTATGTCATCGACGATTCAACGATTCACATCGACGACAACGCGGTGGGAATGGGATGGTACATCGATCATGCCGAAACATACCATGGGTTACCGTCGCACGCACAACCGTCTGTGGTCGACTCTAAGATCGACCTTCTTACGGTGGTCCTGCACGAACTGGGACATATTATTGGTTTAGATGACAACGACTCGACGGACGATCTCATGGCCACGACTTTGGGAACCGGTGTCGCACGCCGACCCACGCTGAACGAAATTCGCGCCAGCGACGCGATCTTGGAAAGCCATCTCGATTCGTGGTTGGACGACAGCCCTGCTCCGCTTGCGGCACCGGCCGAACTCGCATGGCAACGCGCCGCGATATTCTCGCACGTCACGATTGCCGGATTAGCGCTCGACGAGCTCCTCTGGCAGGGAATCGGAATGTTTATCAATCAAGACTCCAGCTCCACGACAGCATTCGAGCGAGCGCGAGGGAAACAGGGCCAGTCTGCGGCCAACTCGTTTGATCGTGACGGCGAAGATGTCGTTTATTGATACGCTTCGCCAGCATTCAGAGAGCGTTGCTGCATGGGGGAGACGTGGCAGACGTGGTAGATCGTCGGGTGTTATCCAGGCAACTGGCGCGCCAGGCGACACCGCCAGAACGTCCGGAGCCGGAGCCTGCGCCAGTTGAGCCAGAGAAGTGTTGACGATGCTCGTGCCTTCTCGGCTATTGAGTTTCAAGTAATTAAGAGCGTCTAACAAAATGGCAGCAGAGTGGGGGACAGTCCCCAGCCATTTTTTAGACGCTCTCAGTTAAGTAGGACAACCAGCGGGAGTCCGATGATACCGGCCTCGCGTTGCTCGGCCTGTTTAGTTGCTTAACTGAGGATCAATAACAAGTTGACCCACGTCTGGTCGGGGCCGATACTGTGTGACCTGTTGAAGCGTTTCCGTGAGCGGCGGTATTGCGGCATCCGCGATCATCTGCCGTACAACTGACTCCTTGGATCATGAGGTCGATGATGCGCACGAATACCACCCTGGCCCTTGGTCTCAGCCCCCGCGAGCTGATTTGTCAATGGCTCCACAAGATGACTCCACTCATCCTTGTTTTTTGGATGGTCATCGGGTCAATCTGTGCGGGAGATCAAGCACAGAGTGCCGAGCCAACTCGTGGACCTAATGTCGTACTCATCCTGACCGATGATAAGTACGAACAGTTCCCCTGAAAATCGCTGATATAGCGGCAAAAGGTATGATTTCCCGTGATCCAGCGACGAAGCAGAACCGCGTTGGATGACGGCCAAATCAGTACTATTTAGACGAATTAACTACACTTAGCTACAGAACGCTTAGAGCATAAGGACGATCCGTAAGACGTGCATCTTGCGGCGATTGACCTTCGCGGGCGACTAAAAAGGGAGCGATTGATTTACCGAAAGAATCGAAGCCGGGGTTCTACAACAGACCGGCTGGTGGATGACGTGGCTCGGCAACCGCAAGGTGAAGGCAAACTGCAGTCGATCGGATTCGCGGTCGGTAAAAATCTGGCCGTCGTAGGGGGGCTATGCTTTACTGCCTGCCGCGTTATGACAAACCGGACGGGACTGGCTCTATAGAAAACTCAATGAACGCTAGCAGGGTTGAGCTGCGTAGTACTCATCATGAGTA
>CAZZBK010000274.1:0-3622 GCA_964652155.1 uncultured Planctomycetaceae bacterium
AAGGGCTCGAGCAAGACTGCTTTTTCGGCTTCCAGTCTCCCCGAAGAGAGCGATGACGCCGCGCGGCGTATCACGGTGTTCCAGGGTCAGCTGGTAAATTAATTCCGCCAGTCTTTCGCTTCCCTCTTGCGCGGACCAGGTGGACCGCTCACACTTCCTTTCGATGCGATAATCGTCAAGCTCCACCTTGGAAATATTCGTCCGCATGGAGAGGCTCAATGCCTCACGCCCACAACACCAGCAAAGTAGGCCGCGCCCGTTAACTTCTGAACGTGTGAATGAGAATAGGGCATCAAGAAAGAAGCGAGATGAAGGCTGGTCAAGCAATTTGGCCGCTGAGGCATTCTGATCAAAGAATGTCGTGAAGTCTTGAACCTTCCAACAATCTCCTTTCACTTCGTGCTGTGGCATGGGACTTACCGGTGTAGGGACTAGAGGCAAGCTGTTGTAGTATGAATTGCGAATGACGGTCTTATTTGAGACTGTAGCAAAGTTACCGGGTTTCATCCGGCGCGAGCGCGATGGAGGGTTTTGACGGTTTGGGATCGCGGCTCGGCATTTTCCTCGCGAACTAGGTCGAGTGCGATACGAGCGTGGAGTTGATCTTTGGTTCGCACGCGGTAGACGCTCTTCTGCATTTTGCGATGTCGGCGGTTGCTGCGTTCGACGGCATTGGACGTCGACGGCAGCAGTTTGTCATCGAGGAAGGTCAGGGCTTTGTCGAGATTGGGCGAGAACAGCTTGTCCAACGTTTTGCCGATGAGTTGGAAACGGCGTACGCGTCGTCGGAGTTTGGCAAGTTTGGCCCACGCCGTATCGGTGCGGCAGCGTCGGTCAAACAGGCGGTACGCTTCATCCATGATTTCGCGGAGAGTGCGAAGTTGCGGCTGACCACGGGAGATACGACGCAACGTGTTTCGTTCCGCTGGAGTCAGCTCATGCTGAACGAACACATGCCGGCGTTCGAACAAATCGGCGACCTTGCCGGCGATTCGTTGCTTGGCGCGGGCGGCACGTTTCGCAGCCAGCGAGGACGGGCGGCCGCGCGGGAGTTTCGGCATCTTCGCGGCCAACCCCTTCCGAACTTTGGCGACCGCACGCAGCACGGCTTGGGTCAATTCGGCGATTACGTGAAATTCGCAGATCTGGTGAGGGATCGCGCCGAAGACCTCGGAGATCGGCTCGGGATACAAGGTCGAACCGTCGGTTGTGATTCCACGCAGCGTCAGCTTCCGCGCCTGCAAGGCGGCGCGAAAACGCCTGAAGAAAGCCGCGATGTCGGCATGTTTGGGGCGATGATCGAGAACCTCGTACATGACCCGCTTGAACGTCCGGTTATCCACCAATGACAACACGCAATACGGCCCGTCGTACAGTTCGTCGGCAGCCACGTAACCAGAGAAGCTCCCCAAGGCCCAGTCCCAATGGTCAGCGGCGACATGCGGCTCCGCCTTTTTTCCCCCCGGCCTCAACCCAGTTCTGGATCGTGGCGTAGGGAACGAACACACGGTGGTCGCGCCAGAGATGCCAACTGGCGGCTCGGTACGGCAAGCCGTCCTCCACCACCAGCCGCACCGCCAAGCTGACCACGCGGTGCGTATAGTGGCTTCCAGGCGCCGCGAGATCCGAGACATCGGCGTTGAATGTCCGGCGACATTTTGTGCAGAAGTGCTGAGAGTACGACAGATGAATCTCTCGTGGTCGTCCCGAAATGATATCTCCCACGTCGTGCAACGTCCGACGGACTTGCCGATCGCGATACGCGCTATGTCCGCAAATCGGACAGGGCCGTCGCCTGAAGCTGCGACTCCGTCGCACGATCTTGGGACGCGGCAAATCCTCGACTCGTGTGATGCCCTCACTCGTGTCGGGTCGATACTCTCCCACTCCCGGCATGACCACGCCCTCCTTGGCTGGTTCGATTCTCGCCGGGAAAGATAGGAAAAACGAATCATCGTGTCACGATTAACCCGGCAAGCTTGCTACAGTCTCATTTATTTCCAAATTTTGAGGTTTCCAGGGGTTCCCTATGAAACGGAAATAAATCGAATTGTGTCCAAAATCGGCGCCCGCGAAAATCGACGTAAGTCGAGAAAGCTCGCAGCGATCAATCAGGAAATAATTCGCCATAAAGGGCGGGGCTTCAGGGGTGGTCGCAGAGAATCGTGAAATTTCGCGTGGGAGAATACACTTTTCGCGGCGAAATGTTTGAGAAAAACAGCCACCCCCCAGAGGAGGGGGAAGAGTGAAGAGAGATGAGAGAAAGGCGACGGGGGGCGCCTTAGACCTTTTACCTTAGACCTAATTTGATGGCGATCGGCCACAACCACAGCCCCCCTACAGGCGCCTTTCCCCAGCCGATGAATTTTTTAACCGATCGCGGTAGGGATGGCCCTTTCGGGCCACCCCCCGCACGGATCCGTACGTGAGGAACTACCTCATACGGCTCTTACCTTGAGTCAGGCGCGAATTCGTTGGTGCGATTCCACGCACGCCGTACAGTCCGCGTGACCTGTGTTCGTCCGATTCTGTGTTCGGCACAGGGCGTCCTGTTGGGCGTTTCTCTCGGTTGAACCCCTTTCCTCGATCGACTCCGCGGGCGCTGGCAGGCCGCCGTTGTTCGCCGACGTCGCAGGTACTACGGGCTCATCTGACTTCCTGTCGGCGTTCATGTCAGCCTTGCCACCAGAGGTGTTCGCTGACCGTTCCGTCCGGCGATGACATGCCATCGTGGCCGGGTGGAAGCCGACAGGATCTCTCGGTTCTCGCGTTTGGAGTTTCCATGCATGCACAGGGTCTTCGACTCCGCCGCGTCGTCGCATCGCTCGCCAAAGCGCAATACGACGTGTTGCCTTTCCCAGCATCAGACAGGGTCGGCACGCGAGACGGCTGATTTCGGAGCTCAATGGCTGGCCTGCATGTTCCCATCCCCCATGCTACACCTGGAGCGTTACCGCTCCCGGCGTAGGGTTCAGGGCCGAGCGGCTGGCTAGGCCTTACTCGTACGACGTCTTTCATTCGCTACTCCAGACCGGTTTATCCCGACGCTTTCCTAATGAACACTGATGAACGCTAATGATAACAGATTCAGGCTTTTTCTCAGGCCGACGGAAATGGTCTTTCCATTAGCGTTTATTAGCGGTTCCTCCTCCGAAATCCAGCGAAAGCTGAAACCGCTCGGGAAATTTCGCCGCGAACTCGGCGGCTTTCATCGGCGGACCGTTCGTCACGACGATCGGCCGGGACTCCGCCGCCAGGAGCACGAGCTCATCGAACGTCGTGAAGCGTTCGATATTGAGCACCTCCGGCGCCGCGTCCCCCGTCAGCAGTTTATCGAGCGTGAGACCGGCGATCTTGGGCTCAAAGATCGTTGCGTAGATCGCCACGTTGGCCATCGCCCCCCAGGCTTCCACTCGAATCGGCAACTCCGACCAGGCCGGCGTTCGTTTGAGCGTGTTAACCGCCCGGCGGACGTCCCAGGCTTGCATCGCAGCAACCGTTTGTCCCAGCAGCACAAATCGTCGGCGGATGTGAACGCGCTCGACGGGCGCGACGTTCCAGGCGTCGGCGCCCGTGCCGCGCGGCTAGAGCGTCGCGACGATGGTTCCGGCCGCCAGTCCCC
>CAZZBK010000275.1:0-3619 GCA_964652155.1 uncultured Planctomycetaceae bacterium
GGGACAACTCAATCGAGATACAAGAACTCGTTGAGGTTAAACATCGCCAGGCACAAATCGACCCAAGCCGCCGCCAGGGCCGAGCTGATGCCCTCTCGGGGCGCGGGAGACGGTATCGCGAGCCGCTCGGTTCCCTGCGCCTCGATCCGTCGCGCGTCGGCGAGCAAGAACGCCTGGGCCTCGTCGGTCTCTCGCGCCGTCGGAGCGCGTCCCAGCGTGCGACGGTATAGCATGTCGATCCGCGCGGCGTCGCTGCCGGCGTGCTCGGCACCGAGAATGTGACCGGCCAACGCACACGCGGTTTGCAACGAAAAGTCGCTGTTGAGTAAGTACAACGCCTGCGGCGCGGTGGTCGACTCATTGCGACGCGGACAGCTTGCGTTCGTGTCGGGGCGATCAAAGGCCTCGAACAACGGGTAACGCAGATTGCGTCGCACGAACAGATAGACACTCCGCCGATCGTGGTCGGCTTTGTCGGGGCTCTCTTGCCACTGCCCTTTGAGCAACGTCCCCAGCAGCTCTTTGGGGAGCGGCGGCATAATGCCCGGCCCGCCGCGCCGATCGTTCAAGCGATCGGCACTCGACAGCATCGCGTCGCGAATCGCCTCGCCATCAAGGCGGCGACGATTCATCCGCGCCAACCACAGGTTCTGCGGATCGGCTGCCACGGCGCGCGATAAATGCCTGGCGGCACTCTGCTGCTCCGCGGCCGAGCGAACCTCGACGCCGACACCGCTCGCTTGTCGATAGACGCTCGACAACACAATCTGTCGATGCAGTTGCCGCAAGTTCCAGCCGCTCTCAACCAACGCAAAGGCCAGGTGATCGAGCAACGCGCCATGCGTCGGCTCGTCTCCCATGATGCCAAAATCACTCGGCGAGCGGCTCAGTCCATAACCAAAATGGTGTTGCCAGACCCAATTGACCAACACGCGTGGCGTGAGCGGTTGCGCGCCGCTGGTCAACCAGCGCGCCAGCGCCACCCGCCGCCCGCTCGGCAGCTTGCCTTTTGCAGGCGAGTCGGGGACGGTCGCATGACTGAGATTGGCGATGCGCGGAAAGGCCGGCTCGACGACCGGACCAGGCAGGCGAAAGTCGCCGCGCAGCATCAGGTAGCTCGGCTCGCGCTCGCCGCTCTCTTGAACGACCCGCCCCATCGGCGTGCCGCTGAACAAATTGGCCGGCTCGAATATCGCCCGCAGCCGATAAAAGTCGGCCTGGCTGATGGGGTCATACTTGTGATCGTGACACTGGGCACAGCCCAATTGCAAGCCGAGCAACGCGCTGCCGACGGTCGACGTGATCTCGTTGAGGACCATGTGCCGCCGCTCGGCACGCAGGTTGATGTCGGGCATGTCGGGCCCGGCGAGCAAAAAACCGGTCGCGATCGCTGCGTGCGGGTCGTCGGGTCGAAGCTCATCTCCGGCAATTTGCAGGTGAATGAATTCATCGAGGGGCATGTGTTGCGTGAAGGCCTCAATGACCCAATCGCGATAACGCCAGGCGTTGGGGCGCACCTTGTCGTGCTCGAAGCCGTCGGTCTCGGCAAACCGCGCCAGGTCGAGCCAATGCTGAGCCCAACGCTCGCCGTAGGCGCGCGACGAGAGCAGTCGGTCGACCACGGCGGCAAAAGCCGAGAGCGGCAAGCCGATAGCCGAGGACTCGTGTGTCGCTTTTCCGCTTTCGGCTCTCCGCTTTTGCAGTTCTTCGGCACAGGCCCTTTCAAACGCCTCGAGTTCTTGCGGTGTCGGTGGCAGCCCGGTCAAGTCGAACGTGACGCGGCGCAGCCAGACGCGCGGCTCGGCGCTCGGTTGCGGCTCGAGTCCTTTTTCGGCAAGCTGCGCGCGAATAAAACGATCGATCGGATGGTTTGCCCACGCGGGATCGACGATCGCCGGCAACGCGGGTCGCTGGAGCGGCTGATACGCCCAATGCTCGCGATCGCTCGGCCGCAACGGTTTCTCGTCGAGCTTGTGTACTACGCCGTCGGCAGGTCGCGGGGCTTTGGGCTCCGGCGCCAACGGCTCGTCGGGCTCGACCACCGGCGGCTTGAGCATGGGTGCTTTTTTCGGCTCGGCCGACTCGACGACTCCGCCCAACGACAGTGCCATTGCACCGAGCAAACCCGTGAGCATTCGGCGTGCGCGGCGCTTCATACGAGGATCTCGTGTACCACTCGGCCGGAAGTTTCGGTCAGTCGCTCATCGCGGCCGTTATGAAAGAACGTGAGGCGTTCGTGATCGAGTCCCAGCAGATGCAAGATCGTGGCGTGCAGGTCGTGAACGTGGACCTTGTTCTGTTCGGCTCGCAGGCCAACCGCGTCGGTCGAGCCGTAGGTCATGCCGCCACGCACGCCGCCTCCGGCAAGCCACATGGTGTAGCCCCAGGGATTATGATCGCGGCCCATGCCGTTCTCGCTCATGGGCATGCGACCGAACTCGCCACCCCAGATGACGAGCGTGTCGTCCCAGAGCCCGCGGCGCTTTAGGTCATGCAGCAACGCGGCGATCGGCCCATCGGTGCGGCGACAGTAAAGCGAGTGGTTTTTCTCGACGTCGGTGTGCGCGTCCCAGCCGCCGGTATCGCCCGAGTAGAGTTGCACGAAGCGGACCCCTTGCTCGATCAACCGCCGCGCGAGCAAGCAGCGCGTACCGAACTCGGCGGTCTCTTTCTGATCGGTGCCATATAATCGATGCGTCTCGGCCGTTTCTTGCGACAGGTCGACCAGTTCCGGAGCGCGGACCTGCATGCGAAACGCAAGCTCATACGCTTTGGCGCGGGCGAGTAACTCGTCGTCCCCGCGCCGCTCGGCAAGATGCTCGGCGTTGCGGGCCGCAACAAAGTCGAGCACCGCCCGCTGCTGCGCGGCGCTGATCGACGGGGCCGGGCGGAGATTGAGGATCGGGTTCGCACCTGCTCGCAACGACGTCCCTTGATGCGCGGCGGGCAGGTAGCCGTTGCCCCAAGCCGGCGGGCCCCCCTTGAGTCCGCCGCCCGGGTCGGGCAACACGAGAAACGCGGGCAGGTCCTGGTTCTCGCTCCCCAGCCCATAGCTAACCCACGAGCCCAAGCTCGGCCGACCCAGCAGGATCGAGCCGGTGTTCATCTGATAGACCGACTGCGGATGGTTGACACTGTCGCCGTGGCAACTCCGGAGCACGCACAACTCATCGGCGTGCCGGGCGATTTCGGGCAGAAAGTCGCTGATCTCGATCCCCGAGTTGCCTCGCGGTCGAAACCCTCGCGCCGGCGCAAGCAGCGGGTTGCTGGCCACCTTGCGACGCGTCATCACCATGCCGAAACTCTCGGGCAACGGCTGACCGGCGTACTTCAGCAGATCAGGCTTGGGATCGAACAGATCGACATGACTTGGCCCACCGTGCATGAACAAAAAGATCACCCGCTTGGCGCGCGGTTTGAAATGCGTGCGCGGCACGGCATCGACAGCCGTCGCTCCGCGCGCTGCACGCTCCTCATGCACGAGCGAGGCCAGCGCGATCGAGCCTAAACCGTGCAGCGAGTGCCGGAGAAAATCGCGTCGTGAGTTGTCGAGCCGTGGGAACATGAGCGAGATGAGCCCGGATAATCCGGTTGAGTTCCTGGTCCCGGGGGGCCAGCC
>CAZZBK010000276.1:0-3571 GCA_964652155.1 uncultured Planctomycetaceae bacterium
TCAATCGTAGGATCTGGCATCAAGGGCATCATTGAGCGGGTGGCTGGCGGTTTGCTTCGCAAACCACCAGCCACCCACAACGGTGACGCTCACACAGGCTAACGGCTGCAAAATAAGGCCGGAGCGAGGTCGCATGCCCTGTACCTCGCTCCGGCCCATAAACTGCCCCGGTCGGCAACCCACCCCGAGCCTGCCCCACGCGGTTACGGAACGACGACCGGCCCTCTTGCCCGCATTATTCGCCCTAGCCCCAACGTTCCGTACCGCGAAGTCGCCTCCCGCGTTGTCCCAGCATGAGAGGAAACACTCTAGTTGCCTGACCACGGTGATGAATATGGGCTTTCAAAGTGACAACCGGCGTGTCACCACCAGACGGGGGGTGGAGGGGGTTTTTCCAAGTTTGACTGTTTTCACCCCCATCGCTGGTGCAGCTTGCACGACGGGCCCCTACACGGCATGATCCCTCTACACAATCACCCCTCGAAGACGCAACGGACGGCAACATGACGACGTTTCGCGCGGATTGGACTCGCTGGGGCAAACGACTCGCCGACTCGGACGTCGGTCTGTACGTCGTCGACGATCAGCGGCGGATCGTGGTGGCTTCGCCGGCTGTCGGTCGCTGGCAGGGAATCGACTCTGCCGCGCTCATTGGCCAAGAGTGCCGTTATCACGGCGGCGACCCTTCGTCGGATCGGGTTGCAATCGCCGCGCGGCTTTGTCCGCCGCCGGTCGTGTTCTTCGGGCAGCCGCAAGCCGCGTCGGTCAGCATCCTGGCCGAACCCGGAGGCGAGCCGCCTCACGAGCGCCGCGTGCAGTTCTACCCGCTGCTCTCGGCTCGCGGCGAACTCGAGTCGGTGCTGGCCATCGTCGCCGCGAGCGCCGTGCCAGATGCGCCTCGCGCGGTGCCGGGCGATTATGACCCAGCCGAATGTCATCGGCTGCTGGAACGTTATCGCCGCGCCGCGCGCAGTCGTTATCAACTCACCGGCCTCGTGGGCGAGTCGCCGCACGCGCGACGCTTGCGCGCGCAGGTCCAATTGGCTTCCTCGGGCAGTGCGAGCGCGTTGATCGTGGGCCCGCCGGGGAGCGGACGTCAGCACGTGGCCAAGGCGATCCACTATGCCAGCGAGCCCGCGTCGCTCGGCCCGCTGGTGCCGCTGGCCTGTCCGCTGCTGGGACCCGAGCTGTTGCAAAACTCGATTCGCCTGTTGGCCCGCTCGGCCGACGCGGGTGAGCCGGTGCGCCGCGGCACGCTGCTGCTCAACGACGTGGATCAGCTCAGCGTCGTCGCCCAGGCTGAGCTGCTGGGGTTCTTGCAGCACGCCGAGTTGCCCTTGCGGCTGATCGGCACGGCACGGCGAAAGTTGCTGGCCCTGGCGCGTCGCGGCCGGTACTCGATCGAGTTGGCCTACGCGCTCAGCGCGCTGGTTATCGAGACGCCGCCACTCAACGAGCGCGCCGCCGATATTCCGCTGCTCGCACAGTGGTTTCTCGAAGAACTCAACGCCGCCGGAGACAAGCAAGTTGGCGGCTTCTCCCCCGAAGCGCTCGAGCGGCTGATGGTGTATCGCTGGCCGGGGGAGCTCGACGAACTTGCGGCGGTCGTCGGCGAACTGCATGCCCAGGCGCTCGGCGCGACGGTCTCCGGCCATCAATTGCCCGAACGGTTTCATGTCTCCCCCGCGAGCGCCGCCGAGAGCCGCTCGACCGACCCGATCGTGATCGAAGCCTTTCTGGCTCAAATCGAGCGGGAACTGATCGAACGAGCGCTCACGCTGGCCAAGGGGAACAAGGCGCAGGCGGCGCGGCTGCTCGGCTTGACCCGACCGCGACTGTATCGCCGATTGGAGCAGTTGGGGCTCCTCGACGAATCGCCGGGCGAACCGTAGGATAAGGGGCATGAGGTTGCCACGATGGTGAATCGCGACTCGGCTCGAAGTGCTCCGGCGTGGTGTGTGTCGTATCCTGCCGTGGTGCTCTGCGAACGCTCTCCACGTTGGGCAGGGCGTTGGCGGGCCACCCCCACGCCGCCGGCGTGCCTCGACGAATTGCGGCTGATCGAAACACGCAGCCTGAGCGAGTGTCGCCGCACGCTGGTCGAACATCCCGCGGCGCTGGCGCTGCTGAGCCTCGACGTGAGCGCGGTCGACGACGTGCTCGATGTGCTTGCGTGGATCGATCGACGGTTGCCCCGCGTGGCCGTGGTGGTGTTGGGCGAGTCGCATGCCGCGCCACTCGACTCGCTTGTGCGCGAGGCTGGCGCGGCTGCCTTGCTGACCTCGCTCGCCGAGCTCGACTTGCTAAAGCGACTGGCCACACGACACGCTCGCCGCCGGGCCGAACACTTGGAAATCTCGACCGACACGATTTGGAACCACCTCCCCTGGCCACGCGCCGCGGGACGAACATCAATGAACCCTAAGGAAACGCCCTGATGTCAGCTACCCTGACCCCGCCCGATATTCTCCGTGCACTCGCCGACTTTGCCGACCCTGAAACGGGCCGCAGCGTCGTGCAGCAGGAGCAGCTCCGCGACGTCCGCGTGGACGGCTCGAAGGCCACGCTCACACTGGCGCTGACCACTCACTCCGCGCCCTTGTGGGCCGAGACGCGACGCCGCTGCGCCGAGGAACTCAAGAGCAAGCTGCCAAGTCTCAGCGACGTGCAGGTGAACGAGGCAGTGCATGTGCGTCCACCGGTCAAGCTCGGCGAGATCGGCCTGGCGGCCAAGAGCGTCATTGCCGTCGGGTCGGGTAAAGGGGGCGTCGGCAAAAGCACCATCGCTGCGAGCATTGCCTACGGGCTCAAGCGGGCCGGCTGCACGGTCGGCCTCATGGACGCCGACGTCTACGGGCCCAGTATCCCGCACCTGATCGGGGTCGATGCCAAGGCCGAGGCCACCGAGGACAAGAAGATTCGCGCCATCGAGCTTGACGGACTCAAGGTCATGTCGATGGGCTTTTTTATTCCGCCGGGCGAGGCGGTGGTCTGGCGCGGGCCGATGCTCCACGGCGCGATCACGCAGTTCCTACGCGACACGACCTGGGGCGAACTTGATTATCTGATCATCGACATGCCGCCGGGGACCGGTGACATTGCGCTCACCTTGTCGCAATTGCTCCCACTGACCGGCGCGGTCGTCGTTTGCACGCCGCAAGACGTCGCGCTGCTCGACGCCGTCAAGGCGATCGCCATGTTTCGCAAGGTCAACATCCCGCTCTTGGGCATGGTCGAAAACATGAGTTACTTTTTCTGCCCCGACAACGGCAAACGGTATGACATTTTCGGGCATGGTGGCGCGCAGAAGCGGGCGGCCGAGCTCGACGTGCCGTTCTTGGGCGAGGTACCAATCCAGATTCAGCTACGGATCAACGGCGACGAAGGTCGATTGGCCAGCAATTATTCCGATCCGCATTCGGCTCCGTTCTTGGAAGCGATCTGCGTCAACTTAGCGCGGAACATCGCCCGCAAGCACGCTCAGAAACCGGCTCTGCCGAGTCTCGCGGTGTTGTAGAGGGATGAGGGATGAGGGATGAGGGATGAGGGATGAGGGATGAGGGATGAGGGA
>CAZZBK010000277.1:0-3358 GCA_964652155.1 uncultured Planctomycetaceae bacterium
TATGGCGCCTATGCGCTGCTGCTGCGCCAAGCTGGCCATGCCCCGCAGGGCATCGTGGAAGACTTCCTGCGGCGGACGAAGGTGAAGGCCGAACAGCCGCTTCCTGTTGCCACTGAGATACCGTTGGCCGAGGCGGCGCAGGACGCGCTGGACCTGATCGGCAGCGTGAAGCGGGCAACCGAGGCGTTCACGGCTCGGCTGCGGGACTCGACCGGGCGGCATCCACCCTCGGCATTTCCGGCGAATCCATCCTCTCCCCTTTGTGCCGCGCGCTGGTGCCGCGCGTACGGCACCTCGTTTTGTTCAGCGGCCAAGATGAAAGGCGACCTGTAAGTGAGCGACACACGAACCGAAGTGATGACCGCGGGGGCTGACTTTGATCAGCCGTTCGATTGGTCTCGCCCCCCAACCCTGAGTGCGCCGACCATGCCAGCGCTGGTGCCGCAGCAGGGCAGCGAGACCGACCGGGCAATGGCCGAGATCGTGACCGCGCAGCACTGCGCGGTGAAGCGCGACATGCCACGCATCTTTCGCGAGATCGACGAACTGGCAAACCAAGCGGCGACAGACTTCTACTACGAGTGGACGGTCAAGAACCGCGACGGAACGCGCGCCGTGGTGTCCGGCCCCTCGATCAAATGCGCGATGGCGGTAGCGACAGCGTGGGGCAATTGCTCGGTCGAGGCGTTCCCGGCGAACGAGACCGAGACCCACTGGACGTTCATGGCTCGGTTTCGCGACTACGAGAAGGGAATGACGCTGACTCGCAGCTTCCAGCAGCGCAAGAGTCAGTCGCTCGGCGGGCGGATGGACCAAGACCGGCAGCGCGACATTGCATTCCAGATTGGCCAATCGAAGGCCATTCGGAACGTGATCAATGGCGTGCTCGGCATGTTCACCGCGCGGGCCGTGGCATCGGCGCGGAACTCGCTGTTGAGCCGCGCGCAGGCGAACCCCGAGGGGGCACGCAAGCACATCGAACGCACCGCGCGAGATTTGCAGATCGATATCAAGCTGCTGGAACGCTCGGTTGCCCGGCCGCTCGCCCGATGGGAGCCGGATGATCTGGTGAAGCTGTTCGGCCGGCTGCGGTCGGTGCAGGATGGTCTGGACACGGTGGAGGAGGTGTTCGGCTCGCTCGACGATGACGAGCCGGCGCCCACGACGGCCGGACAGGGCGGCGATCCTGGCCCCGGCACGCCCGTCACCGGTAAGCCGGCAGGCACCAGGGCGCCGCGGGGCACAGCGACACGCCAGCCTGCGACACAACCGCCTGCGGACAACGGGGGGACAACCGACCCGCCCGTGACCACGAACGCGGCGCCAGGATCTGGTGACGGACAGCAGACACAGGCGCCCGTGCCTCCGCCGCCTCCGCCTCCCGCGCCTCCGATCACCAATCGACCGGCAGCGTCCCCGCCATCGATGCCGCCGGCGAATATCGAGAACGATCCGCTCCTGACTGTTACTCCAGGAACCGATCCGACCGACGAGCTTGATTTCTGATCCACGAGGTAAACTGCCATGAAGCTGACCGTCCGCAACTTCCTCGGGATCGACCGGGCCGAGATGGATATCGGCGACGACATCGCGCTCGTGTCCGGCCTGAACGGCGCCGGCAAGTCCAGCTTGCTGGAGGCAATCGGCGCTGTCGTGACTGGCGACGCCAGGGTGCGCTCAGTGATCAAGCGGGACTTGAATACTGTCGTGCGCGAGGGGGCCGAATCCGGGTCTGTCACGGTGGATTGGGGCGGCGGTCAGCGGCGGATCGTGTTCCCGTCCGGCGAAGTGAAAGAGAGCGGCGTCCCGCTGGACGGTTTTGCTCGGGCATCTCGCGTCGGCCTTGGCCTGGATCGCTTCCCGGCCCTGTCCGCGGCTGACCGGATTGGCGTGCTGACCGAGCGATTCAACCTGCGGCCGACGCGCGCGCACATGATCGCGTGGCTCAACAAGGCTGGCGTTAGCATGACGCCCGAAGAACTGACCGCGCTGCAAACCGCGATCAGCGTGTCCGGCTGGGATGCTGTCCACAAGCGGTGGCAGGAGGACGGCACCAAAGGAAAGGGGAAGTGGGAGCAGATCACCAAGGGCCGTTGGGGCAGCAAGGTGATCCGGGATTGGCTTCCGGCTATTCTGGTGCCGGGCGACGACTACGACTTGGCGTCTGAGCGGTCATACTTGGGGGAGCTTGAAAGCCGCCTGGCACAGATGACCATGACTGGCGTCGTCGATCAGGCGAAGCTGGCCGAGTGGGAGATGATCGCGGCGCGCGGACCGCTGGCCCGGTCGACAGCGGCTGAACTGCAATCGCGCACGGACGGGTATCGGAGCGAGCAGTCCGCCCTGGTGGCCGAGCGGGCCAGCATCATTGACACGGCCGACGCGCATCATGCGCTGACCTGTCCGGGCTGCAAGAAGATGCTGCGCCTCGAGCCTGCAAGCACGAACGCCCCGCGGGGAACGCTGGTTGCGTTGCCGACCCTGACGGGTGATGCAATTGCCGATGCTCGCGTGCGGGTCACACAGATTGACGAGCGGTTGGCTGTGCTGGTGCGCGAGGAACAGGCGCTCAACCGGCAGATCGCCACGGCTCGCGCGGAGGCTAAGGCCGCGGACAACGCCGATCATGAACTGGTCCAGGCCCGCGAAGCAGCGATGGATCAGAAGGCGGCAGCCGAACGCGCAAAGCTGCAACGTGCCGTGCTGGATCAGCGTGAGAAGGTGGCGGCGGTCGACACCTATGTCTGTGCGACCGAGGCACGTGACAACGCCCTGCGGCAGATCGAGATCGCCGGGATGTTGTCGGCTGACAAGGGCGTCCGGGCTGTCGCGTGGCGCGACGGGCTGGCCGCGATCAACGATCGGCTGGCCGACATCTCCGAGACGTGCGGCATGTCCATCGTGTTCATGGATGAGCAGGCGATGCCGACCTATGACGGACGGCCGTACCATCTCGTGTCCGCGTCGGAGAAATGGCGCTGCGACCTGGCCGTGGCGATCCTGCTGCATGAGGCTGAGGCATCCGGCCTGCCGCTGCTGATCGACGCCTTCGACATTCTGCATCCGCAGTCTCGTGGGCCACTGCTGCGCGGCCTGCACACGCGTGGGATTCCAGCGGTCATCGCCATGACGGCGCGGGATGCATCGACAGCCCCGCCACTGGCAAAAGCCGGGGTGGGACGGAATTGGTGGATGGCCTTGGGCGTGGTGTCCGAGGCATCAGAATAGGGGATAGCACGATCATGGCTGAAAAACTCGCCGACTTGGCCCAGCCGCCCAAGGCTGGAAACCTGACCCCCGACAGCTTCCTGGAGGCGTATCGGGAGATGCGGGAGGCGAAGCGGGCGCAGTCCGAGGC
>CAZZBK010000278.1:0-3335 GCA_964652155.1 uncultured Planctomycetaceae bacterium
ATGATGCCCTTGATGCCAGATCCTATGATTGACCAACTTTGAAGATGCTCACACGCAAACCCCGGCAAATCACCGATTGACACCGCCTCAAAGTGCCGGGTTTTGCTATGCAAAACACCAGCCACCCTGCCGTTCGCGCTTACTCTGAACACAAGGGATACCGCTCCGGTCGTGTGCCAGGTTGGGAGCTGTTGAATTGGATGTTCTACGATTGATTGAGGTACAGCAGTCGTCAATCGTCGACCTCGGCGCATAAAAAAAGCCGCGCAGGTGGGGCAGGAACCTACGCGGCAGAATGTTAGGACGTCTCCTAACGCTATTTAACCTACCCCATCGCTCGGCGAGGTCAAGTATTTTGAATGGGTGAAAGTTCATTTTCCCAAGAAATCGATATTGAGCGCCTGCAAAATAGTTGTCGCGTGCCTTGCCGCGCCCCACGCAAGGGGTGGAAAATGCCTTCGTGAGCACCTTTTACGTTCCGTCTTACTCGCTAAACTGGGCATCTTCGTCGTTGTCAGATCGTGCCGGAGCAGCAGGGGGTTCGACGCGCCACCTGTCGGTCCTCCCACGCGATGCTGATTGGTTCGATTGGTGAAGCCGTATTTATTTCGAGGCGAATGACCCATGAGCTTGACTGTCCGCAAAGAACCGTGCGATATCGATTTCCTGGCCTTGGGCGCGGTGGTGCATCGTCTCGATCCAGGCGTGATCCCGTTTCGCAAGGCGCGGTCGCTCGACATCCATGTCTCCGGGGGCGAGTACAACGTCGCGGCCAATTTGTGCGACTGCTTCGGCAAGCGGACCGCCGTCGCCACCGCGATGGTCAACTACGGTATCGGCGAACTCGTCCAAGCCCGCATTCGCGAGACCGGCGTGACCCCTTTCTATAAGTGGTTCGAGCACGATGGCGTGCGCGGTCCGAATATCGCCACGGTCTACAGTGATCGCGGGCAGGGCGTTCGTCCGCCGGTCGTGTTTTACAATCGCGCCAACGAAGCCGGCGCGCTGCTGAAGAAAGGGGACTTCGACTGGAGTGCGATCTTCGCGCGCGGCGTCCGTTGGTTCCATAGCGGCGGCATCTTTGCGGCCTTGTCGGAGACCACCTCGGATCTGATCATCGAGGGGATGCAAGCCGCCAAGCAGGCCGGGGCCATCACCTCGTTCGATCTCAACTATCGTGCCAAGCTGTGGGCCAGTGTCGGCGGCAACGAGCGCGCCCAGAAAGTGCTCGCCCGCATCGTCAGCCAGACTGACGTCCTCATCGGCAACGAAGAAGACTTGCAGAAGGGCTTGGGCATTGCCGGTCCCGAGGTCGCCGCGAACAAGTCGAAGCTCGATCCCGAGTCGTTCTTCCAGGTCATTGGCCGGGCGGTCGAGAAGTTCCCGAACATCAAGATGGTGGCCACCACGTTGCGCGAAGTCCACTCGACCAACCGGCACGATTGGGGCGCGGTGCTCTGGCTGGAAGGGAAGCAGTATGTGAGTCCGACGTGCGAGCTGGACGTGCTCGATCGCATTGGTGGCGGCGACGGCTTTGCGGCCGGGCTCATCTATGGCCTGCTCAGCGACAAGAGCCCCGAGGAGGCGCTGCGGCTGGGTTGGGCCCACGGCGCGCTGCTCACGACGTTCCCCGGCGACGTGACGATGGCCAAGCTCGACGAGGTCGAGTCGCTGGCCAAGGGGGGCTCGGCCCGCGTGCAACGGTAGGTCGTTATCAGCCATCGGCGATCAATCATGGCGGATCGATGGATTGTCGTCTGCGGGATTGTCTCCCAGGGGGCTTGGCTGCCCATTTTTGGACAAAAAACCGCATCTCAGCGTTGTTCATGAGCCGCCAAGGTCGATAGAATATAGGTCCTGCCCGCGACGAGCGTGTCGCGCCGTGCCTCCCGCCCTCGGTTGCTCACCATGCCCTCCCCGTTCCATCGTCTGCAACGCCGCAGCTTTCTCGGTCTCGGTATCGCCGGTGGTCTGCAACTCCGTGGTGCGATTGCCGCAGCGGCCTCGGCGAGCACCCGCCGCTCGGCGCGGGCCCGCAATGTGCTGGTCATCTTGGAGCAAGGTGGCCTGTCGCACATCGATACCTGGGACCCCAAGAGCGAGGCGGTCGCCGAGCATCGCAGCCCCTACAAGCCGATCGCGACCAACGTGCCCGGCCTGCAATTCACCGAGCTGCTCAGCAAGACCGCGAAGGTCGCCGACAAGCTCGCGGTCGTCCGCTCGTTTCATCACACAACGAACGTCGCCAACGGCCACCCGTTGGGCACTCAATACGCGCTCAGCGGCAGCGTGCCCGGCAGCCCCATCGAGATGCCCGACATCGGTTCGATCGTCGCGCATCGCATCGACAGCGAGTGCAAGTGCCTGCCGCCGTACATCATGGTGCCGGGCAACAACGAGCAAAACGCCATGACCCGGCACGGCTTCTTGCCCGCCGACACGAAGGTGTTCAAAACCGGGGGCCGTGACCTGTCGTCCTCCGACTGGAAGGTGAACGACCTGGGACTGATCACCGGCGTCGACTCGGGCCGCTTCCAAAACCGCCTCGACTTGCTGAGCAACCTGAACGTCGGTGTGCGGCCTGGCTCGAATGACTCGGTCGGCACAATGTCGGCCATGTTCGAGCAAGCGGTCGACATGCTCAGCAACGTCCGCACGCAACGCGCCTTCCGGCTGAGCGAAGAACGGGACTCGACTCGCGACGCTTACGGACGAGGGCATCGCGGGCAGTGCTATCTGCTCGGGCGACGCTTGATCGAGTCGGGCGTCCGCTTCGTGACGGTCGATGTGCGCGAGCCGCTCACCGATCGCACGCCGGGCGGCTTCAACATGAATTGGGATCATCACGACTACATCTACACCAACGGCTCGTGTGGCACGCAGCGCATTGCGGCCGGCGGCGAGGGACGCTACGGCATCGGCACCTGGTGGATGATGGGGAGCACCGATCAGGCCTTCGCCGCGCTGATCGGCGACCTCAGCGAGCGCGGCCTGCTCGACGAGACCTTGGTCTGCTTCGTAACCGAGTTCGGACGCACGCCCCGGCTCAACAAGTTCCAGGGACGCGACCACTGGACAAACGCCTATTCGATGGTCTTCGCCGGCGCGGGCGTGCGCGGCGGGCAGGTCGTCGGCCGCACCGATCGAGACGGCGGCTACGTGCTCGAACGACCGTTCACGCCCGACGACTACGCCGCGACCGTGTACGAGAAATTGGGCATCGATCACACGCGACCCTTGCACACGCGCGAAAATCGTCCCGTGTTCTTCAGTCACGGCAAGCCCATCCTCGAACTGCTATAATCGACACGCTGGCCAAGCGGGCTCAACGAAAA
>CAZZBK010000279.1:0-3265 GCA_964652155.1 uncultured Planctomycetaceae bacterium
AAGCAAACCCCGGCGAGTGGCATGTGACACCGCCTCGAAGTGAGCCGGGGTTTGCTTCGCAAACCACCAGCCACCCACAACGGTGACGCTCACACGAGCAAGCGTTAGCGGCTGAGCTGAGCGAAAACGGCCCCAGATTGGGCGACTGCGGTGCATCTATTGAGGTTCAAGTTATGAAGTTAACAGGACGACCAACGGGCGTCCGTAAATACCGGCCTCGCGTTGCTCGGCCTACTAAGTTCATTATCTGAGAATCATTAGCTCTTCTGGCATGGCGTGTGCACCATATCGGCAGCAGAACGAATCTCCCCATCGGCTCAGAACCCGATCGTGACCGCCATGCCTACATTGACTCGTCAAGACTTACTGCACTTGGCAAAATTTCATCACGGTGCGTGCGTGTCGATGTATGTCGAAACGCATCCCACGGGCGAGGAGGGGCAGCAAGGCCCGATCGAGTTGCGCAACCACCTCAAGCGAGCCGAGGAATTGCTCGTCGAGCATGGCCAGCGAAGTGTTGACGCCCGCGATTTGTTGGCGGAGGCGCACACCTTGGCCGACCATGAGCGGTTCTGGAAAGACCAGACCGCGGGGCTCGCCGTCTTCGTCGCGCCAGGATGGTTTCAGACCTGGAAACTTCCGCGGCGGGTCAACAACTTTCTCTGGGTCGGACCGCGCTTTCATCTCAAGCCGTTGCTGCCGCTCGTCGAGTTCGACGAGCGTTACTACCTGCTCGCGGTCAGTCAGAACCAAGTCAAGTTTTACGCGGGGAGCGCAACGGGCTTGGAGCCCCTCGATCTGTCCGCCTTGCCAGCCACGCTCGACGACACCGCTCGCCACGAGCCTCTCGAACGCACCGGGCAAGTTCATACCGGGCAACCCTCGCTGCGGGGCAAACAGCGCGGCGTGTTTCATGGCCAAACCGACGTCGCCTCGCATCAGAAAGACGAGTTGCGCATCATGTTTCGCGACCTCGACGCGGCGCTGCATCCACTGCTCGAGCGGCAAAGCGCTCCGCTGGTCTTCGCCGGGGTCGAGTATTTGTTCCCACTCTATCAGGCAGAAAACACCTATTCCCACCTCCTCGATCACCCCCTCCCGGGAAACCCCGAACAGCGCGGCCTCGACGAGCTGCATCGCCAGGCAAGCACGTTGTTGCAACCACTCTGGAGCGCGCCCAGGACACACGACCTGCAACGCTTCGAGCGCGTGCAAGGCACCCACCGCGTCTCGGCCAATCTCGACGCGATCATTTCGGCCGCGATCGCCGGCCGGGTCGAGTCCGTCTTCGTGGCCGATGATGTCGCCGTCTGGGGCCAATACGATCCGGCCCAACGCCGCGCCACGATCCAGTCGCCGTCGGTCGACTCTCGCTGCGAAGACCTCCTCGATCGCATTGCGGTCGAGACGTTCGTCCACGGTGGCCGCGTCCATGTCGTGCCAGCCCAGGATATACCGGGTGGTCCGCTGGTGGCGGCCTTGTTTCGTTACCCCATCGCACATGAAGGAGACTGAAGATGACTCGCACGTGGATCGTTGGCGCGGTGTCTTTGTTGGCCGTGCTCTCATCTTGGGCAATCGCCCAGGAGCTGCAACCCAAGCGCCCGGAGAAGTTGCATAGCGTGCTGATGCAAAACAAGCTGAAGTACGCCCAGCAAATTCTGGCCGGATTGGCGCAAGAAGACTTTGACGATATCGCAAAAAACGCCTCGGTGCTCAAAACCTTCGCGGGGATGGAAGAGTGGTTTCGAGCCGACACGCCCGAGTACCGCGCGCATCTCAAGAGCTTCCGATCGGCGAACGAGGAGTTAATCCGGCTCGCGAAGGACAAGAACCTGGATGGTGCCACGCTGGCCTATATGCAACTAACGCTCAACTGCGTGAACTGCCACTCGCACATTCGCCGCAACGCCAAGTAACAGCCCCACCGCGCCTCGCCCAGCTTTTATTGACATCGATATTCACTAGAAACGAGGTTGGTCATGGCCAAGAAACGCAGCCCTGCGGGAGCGCTCGTCCTGAGTCACGAGCAAATGCATGCCGAGCACCGTGCTTGGTTCAGCGACAATGCCCATTGGCGCGACGACGTTCGCGCCTGGCAAAAAGAGCTGGACAAGGCGATCAAGCAAGTCGCCAATCTGCAAACTGCGCTCAAAAGCCATGCCGATCAACTCGCGCGCCACGCAGCCGCCGTGCGCTTGCACGAGCAGTCCCAAGCCGAGCATGAGCATGCCCTGGCCCAATACGAGCAAGGAGACTCCGGCAAGGCCTTGCCGGCCATGGCGCGACAGCATCTGCAGGAAGCGCAAACCCACGCCAAGCAACGCGAGTTGCACGAACATTACAAGCGTTATCATCACACATTGATGACGCGCATCGAACTGCTGGCGAGCGCCATCGAGCCCGCCGCAAAATAACCATTCGCGTGGATGGTTTCTGTCATTCACTCGCTCGGCGAAGCCGCTGGCATGGTGTGAGCGTCACCGTTGTGGGTGGCTGGCGGTTTGCGAAGCAAACCCCGGCGAGCGACATGTGACACCGCCTCGAAGTGAGCCGGGGTTTGCAGACGCAAACCGCCAGCCACCCGCTGAATGATGCCCTGATGCCAGATCCTATGATTGACCAACTTTGAAGATGCTCACACGCTGGCATGAGGTCCTGAAACATCCACGGGCTCCGGCTGCCCCATGAATGCGTTGCGGCAATGGTCTCGTCACGATATCCTTAACCCAATGCCCCAGCAGCGAACACGCGGAGATTTGCCTCGTTTATGCCCGGCCCCTTCGATCTGCTAATCGCCGACGACGACACCGATCTGCGCGAGATATTGGTGCGGCGATTCACGCGCTGTGGCTACCAGGTGCAAGAAGCCCGCGACGGTGCCGAAGCCCTGCAATGGGCCCAGCGGCGGCAATTCGACGTGGCCGTGCTCGACATGCGCATGCCCAACGTGTCGGGGCTCGAATGCCTGCAACAACTCAAAGCGCTGCAGAGCGAGTGCGAAGTCATCATGCTCACGGGCGAAGGGAGCATCGAGACCGCCGTCCAGGCCATGAAGAGCGGCGCCTACGATTTCATCACCAAGCCTTGCCCCTTGGCTGAACTCGAAGCGCTCGTCGAAAAAGCCTTGCACCACCGCCAGCTTGCCAAAGAGAACACGCAGCTCAAGGAAGTGCTGCAGCGCCGGCAGTCGTCGACGGAAATGATCGGCAACTCCCCCGCGCTCAAAGAGGTGCTGCGGCTCATCGAACGCGCCGGACCCACC
>CAZZBK010000280.1:0-3253 GCA_964652155.1 uncultured Planctomycetaceae bacterium
GTGTCCGTTCCGCAAACCGCATCGCGGACGGCGGATGAGGTCTATGCAGGAGTTCGCGAAGCTTCGCAATTTATGCGTGATATGGGGGTGCCTCGCAAAGTTCGTACGGAGGTACTCCAATCCTTTGACGTTCGGACAATCCGAGTGCGGGCAGCCGGTGAAGCGGAGTTCGGGCTCCGGTACTTCGATAACATCGATGCGTTCCCGCGGGGTCGTTACTTGTTCGAGACGTTTCCGGCATCACGTGACAGTCTTTCGTTGCAGATCGACTTCAATCAAATGAGTGGATTTCGGCAGTGGCAGATTCGTCCAGGTGCCACGGTATTTGAAGGTTCCGCCGCCCCGAAGGGCTATTGGCAAGGTGGGCAGACGCAGAAATATATTTTCGACCCAGCCCGAGATCTGTTAGAACCATAAAGTGAGCAATATGTCCAACGAACAGTCAATTATCGAGACAGCTCTGGTACGCGTTCGTCAGGAACTCCAAGCGAAACCTGACGCGTTTAGCAGCGTTGCGCCACTTGACCAGTTGCTGCGTGTGGCAGACGAGCTAAGTGAAATGCTTGACGACCTGCGCGACGGCCGAGCGGCTCATGATCGTTCTGGTTTAGGTCGGATGGTGGTAGACTCGTGGCCATTGCAGCATGAATTAACGGAGCGCGTTTGCGCCGCCGTTCAGGCCTATTCTGCGGCGACCGGCAAGCACTCGTCCTGATCCTCCCGCTTCCAAACGTCGGGCAGGAACTGGTTGAGTTCCGCAGCGGGCGTTTGGCCGATCTTGGCGAGGACGCTGGTGAGGTACGCTTGCGGGTCGAGGCCGTGACGTTCGGCACTGGCGATCAGCGACCAAAGCCGGGCGTGGTTGGCGGCGGAGGCGTCGTGCCCGGCGAATAACCAGTTCTTGCGGCCGATCGCGATTCGTTTCATGGCGCGTTCCGCCGGGTTGTTGTCGATGTTGAGGAAGCCTTGCGTGACGTAGGTGTTCAGCGCGGCCCACTGGTTCTGGGCATATGTGATGGCCGCCGCCATCGGGCTGCGCGGCAGGACGATTTCTCCTTCCGTGTCGAGCCACGTCTTGATCTTCGCCAGCACCGGCACACTCCGCTCCTGGCGCAGCGCGAGCAACGCCGCTTCGTCAAGCGCGCATTCTTTGGCTTCGCGCTCGACGGCGTACAACTCGACAATCAACGCGAGCATCTGGGCGGAACGGCGGCCGTCGCTGTCCTGCGCGTCGTAGAACTTGCGGCGCGCGTGAGCCCAGCAGGCGACTTCAACGACGCCTTGCGCGTGATAAATCCCGTCGTAGCCGCCATAAGCGTCCGCCTGCAAGTAACCAGTGTAGCCCGCCAGCCACGTCGCTGGGCCGTCCCGCCTGCGGTTCGGCGTGTAGTCGTACGCCGTGTACGGATTCGCCTCGTCGCCGAGATAGCACCAAATCCGCCCCTTTTTACAGGGATTTCCCTTGCGCAGCGTGCGGTCTTCCGCCGCGGGCAGCACCGGCACAGTCGTGTCGTCGGTATGCACGACGCGCGATTGCTTCACCCGCGCCGCAAGCAGATCCACCAGCGGCTTGACCAACTCGCCCGCCGCCATCATCCAGGCGCACATCGTGCTGCGGGCGACCTGCGCACCCTGCCGCGCGAAGATGTTTTCCAAGCGGTACAGCGGCAGGTGGTCGCCCAGCTTGCTCGTGATGACATAAGCCAACAGGCTCGGGCCGGGCAGCCCCTTGTCGATTGGTTGCGCGGGCTTCGGTGCCGCCGCGATGTTCGGGTTGTAGCCGTCCGCGTTGCACTTGCCGCAGGCATATTTGTGGCGAATGTGCTTCAAGACCTTAAAGTTGGCTGGGAAGTATTCCAGTTGTTCGCTAATCTCGGCACCGATCCGGCAACGCTCGCATCCGCAAGCGGGACAAGTTTTTTCTTCCGGCTTCAGGTCGTGTTCGATTTCAATGCGTTCCAACGATTCGGGCAATTGCTGCCGCCCGTGGTTGTGGCGATTCTTCACGCGGCGGGTGACGAGCTTTTCACCGGACTCGGCTTCGACGCCAGCCTCATCAAGCGGCATCTGCTCGACGATTTCACCGAACAGCAGCAGTTGTCGGGGGTCAAATCGTTCGCTACGCGGACCGTAGTAACGCCGCAAAATCGCTTGAATCGCCGCTTTCAACTCCGCCGCGTGACGTTCGCGCTCCGCTTCCAATTGCCGCGCCGCTTCTTCCTTGATCTGTGCGATGAGCGTCCTGAACTCGGCGAGTTGCCGATCGCGTTCGGAAAGCAGTTGCCGTTCACGCTCGACGAGCAGTCGTTTGAGTATTGCCGGATCATCCGGCAGCGTGGCGGGGTCGCGAGTGAGAGGGGCGTCCGTGCTCATGCCCCTAATATACGCACGGTTGCGGATGGCGCAAGTGCAATGTGAAAAAGTTTTTCAGAAAAGAAAAAATAATTCTGGCGGGCCGATCTCGTTCAACTCGCGCGTCGGGCGGCGATCTCCAAACCCGACAACAGCCGCAACAGTTCGGCCGACGTAATCTCGACGGCTGTCGCGCCCGAACGCGGCCAGCGAAATTCACCCCGTTCCAGGCGTTTGTAGTAGATCGCCAAGCCTTGCGCGTCCCACCACAGGATCTTGAGCAGATGGCTGCCCTTGTTGCGGAACACGAACAGATTGCCCGATAGCGGATCGTGTTTGAGAAATTCGCGCACCACTTCCGCCAGCCCGTCGAAACTCTTTCGCATGTCGATCGGCGTCGTGGCCACCCAGACTTGCACGCCCGGCAGATTCGCGCCGATCATTGTTGCCTCTCCGCGATGTGGCTGGCCTGGGCTTCAATCGCGGCGACGATTTCGGCCAACCGCGCGGCGGGAATGTCTTCCGGAAATCGTAGTCGGCGGCCACCGGCCCATTCGACCGTGATGCACATCTCGTGCGGCATGCGATCTGTCAGCCGCACTGGTAGAAACGTTGAGAGCGGTTGTTGCGCCCTCGTTTCGCACATCGGTCGTTCGTCATCGCGCCGGGCCAGTTCCCGTCGCCAAAAGTAGAACGCCGATTCCGGCAAGTTCTCTCGGCGACAAAACGCCCGAACTGACAACCCGCTCGCGGCGAACCGTTTCAGCACGCCCCGCCAGAACCGTTCCTTCGCCGCATCCCGCAATTTTTTGGCCATCGACCACCTCCGTTGTTATTGAGTTGGCCGTCAGCTTGACGACTTTCACAACAAAAACGAAGATGTGTTTTGGAGAACGGACAC
>CAZZBK010000281.1:0-3246 GCA_964652155.1 uncultured Planctomycetaceae bacterium
CGCTCCTCGTTTCAACTGAGCTTTCTGGATGGGCCGCCGTCGGCCGGCCGTAACGACAATCAAGTGGTTAATCCACTGACACAAACCGGTGCCACCGTCGAACAAAATGTACTGGGAATGGTCAATCAGGCTGCCCAGGGTGGATCGTTCGTCTATCAATACTTGAGCGCCGCCGTACGGGCGCGGATCGAACTCTACGAGCAAGATAATCGAGTCAATACGCTCGCCAGTCCATTGGTCATGGCGTCCAATAATCGGCCCGCCCGAATTTTCGTCGGACAACAACTGGTCCTGACAACAGGTGTCAGCACCGGAATTGTGAACGGCGGCGTCGGCACGGCCACGACCGCCATTGCACCCCAAACCGTGGTGCGAGACGTCGGCACGACATTGTATTTCACGCCACGAATCGACGCGGATCGAACCGTCACCATGCTCATTGTGCAGGAAAACTCCAGCTTGGCACCAGACGCCACCAACATTCCTGTCGCGGGCGCAGGTGGGGTCGTCACGCAAACTCCGGTCGACGGACTCAATACCCAGATGATGCAAGGCACCGTAATTGCCAAAGACGGCTATACGATTGCCGTGGGCGGACTGATCACCGAGACACACACCAACTCACAATTAAAAGTTCCCGTGATGGGAGACATTCCCTTCATTGGCCGTCTCTTTCGCAGTGAAACCGTCCAGCACCAAAAGGTCGAGCTCGTGTTGCTTATCACGCCGCATATCATCATGACGCCGGCCGAGGGTGAGGCGAAGTCGCGTTGGAAGTTGGACGAGCTGACGCACAACCCGCGCGTCAAGCAGTTCGCGGCCGAGGGGACGCCTAAGTTTGGTCCGCCGCCGGAGGAGTATGCTCCGTCGGGCACATATGGCCCGCAGCCGCCTTTGAGCGAAGAGGTGCCCGCGCCGGTGCAGAAATTGCGCGAGCCGGGCCCGCAGTTGCCCGCCCCCAAAGATCCGCATCCACCCGAGCCCGCGCGACAATCGCGCGTGCCGACCTTGAATTTCCTCAAGCGGAATTAGCCGCGGCGGTAAACTGCTCATACGCAATTGTTCGTGAGGGTGGCTGGCGTTTTGCGCAGCAAAACCCGGCTAATTGCGATCATCGCTTCTCATGCACTGAGCAACCATCGTGCCAGTGGCTTGGCTCGTCGATGTCAGCTGGCAAACAGAGCCGGGTTTTGCTGCGCAAAACGCCAGCCACTCGGTCGCAAAGCAACGCAAACGATAGATGTAGAATCATCACGAACGAACGTGGCGGTGATGGAGACCTACAACTTCCTGCTTCTCCGTTTTGTGTCGCTTTGTGATCTTTGTGGCGACGACTTCCGTCATCTCGCGGCTACCGACTCTCGCCCACTCCCGACTCGGCCAGACACTTCTGGATCGCCTGCTCGAGCTGCCGCGCGTTCGCCTCGCCGCTGCCGACGCGGATGAGCCGCACGAGCCCGCGGCGATCGATGAGCACCGCTTGCGGAATACCCGAGACGAGATAGTGCCGCGCGAAGTCCGGCTTCTCCATCACGGCAAACGGATGCGTCAGGCGATGGAACTTGGCGAACTGCACCAAGGCTTCGCGCTCGAGCTGTGGGGTGACGTCCGCGTCGCGAAGAGGGCGTTGCTGCTCGGCGTCGAACTTCATCTGATACCACTGCGTGACGCCGACGATCTGCAAGCCTTGGGGGGCGTATTTCTCCTGCCACTCGCGGAGGTGCGGAAAGGTGGCGATGCAAGGGCCGCACCACATCGCCCAAAAGTCGAGCAGTACGACCTTTCCTTGCAAGGCAGACGCATCGAGCGGCGAGCCGTTGGCCCACACCGCGCCGTCGAGCGACAAGGCCGGCTTGCCCACCAGGGCCGCGCGGGCCCGTTCGTCGGTGAGCCGTTTGGCGAAATACTTCACCGAGCTCTTGCCACGCTCGATGATCGGCTTGAGCCGTTCGTCATCGGCGGGCAACTTGCCGATGAGTTCGCTCCAGCGCTCGATAAACGACTCGGCCGCGTCGAACTCTTGCGCGCGAATCAGAGCGCCGACCACCCCTTGCTTGGCGCTGCCGGTCATCTCCAAAATGCTGGGCTGATTAGGAAACTTCTCGCGTAATGTGCCAATGTACGTGTCGAGTTCACGCAGGGCGCTGAGCGCTCGCGGCTCGTCTCCGACCAGATTGGCCAGGTCGGCCTTGGTTCGCAAAAAGCCCGCCTTGCGCAACAACAACTCGAGTTGCTGCGGCGCGTCGACGATCGCGTTCTCGGTCCGTTCGATTTCGGTCTTCACGATCTCGAACGCCTCGGCCTGTTTGCCCATGTCGACCATCAATCGCAGCTTGCGGTCGAGCAGCGCTTCGAGCGTCGTCATGTGTTCGTTGCGGCCGGTGCGCACGGCGATCGCCACTTGGTTTAGATACTTGTCGACGATTTGCATTGCGGTCTCGAGCTGCTCCCCCTCGCGCGCCGCGCGCAATGCTTGTTCCAACGCTTGCATAAAGGCCGCTCGGTGTTTGATGTCGGTAAGCATGCGGGCCCATTGGATGGCGAGGTATTCGCCCATGTGTTCGAGGGCCGGCTGAGGTTGCTTGAGCCGTTCGTAAGCCTTGAAGAAGTCGAAGTGCAACTGTCGCAAGTTGGCCTGGTTGGGAAACTCTTGCAGCGCCGCGGCAAAGTCCTGTTCGGCCGCTTTGACGCGGTCGGCGAGAATCTTGGCCTGGATGCGACTGAAGCGGGCGTTCTCGTCGCGCGGATCGATCACGAGCGCCTTCTCGGCATGTCGCAGCGCGTCGTCGTATCGGCCGATCTGCACGCACAGCGCCGCCAAGTGCGCGTGCTGCGTGTTGTTCTGCGCCTCGGCATCGTCGAGCAACTTCTGCAAGGCGGCCTGCCGGACCTTCTCGACCGACGCTCGTCGCGCCGGCGTCGTGGCCTGCTGCATCAACAGACTCGACTCACGGTCGATGCCCCGCATCCGCTCGACCACATCGAGCTTGTCGGCCGCGACGGCCCAACTCGACAGCCCCAGGCAGAGCACCCCACCGACCAGCAAGGCTCGAAACGAACGCATGTCTAAGCTCCGCCAAAAAACGCCAGGGGCAAGGCTCACGAGAACGATGAGCCCCGGGAGCTTATCAGCATAGCAAGTCATTGCCGGGCGTGACAAACTATGCGGGGGGCGGCTCCGATGCCTCGTCGGTGTGAGCGTCAGCGTTGTGGGTGGCTGGTGGTTTGCGAAGCAAACCCCGGCGA
>CAZZBK010000282.1:0-3200 GCA_964652155.1 uncultured Planctomycetaceae bacterium
TTGCCGTCGATCCGTTCGCGTTTGACGAGCGTCGCCGAGTAATCTTGGATTTTGGTAATTTGTTCTTGAGCGAAGCGAGCTCGATTTACGGCCACGGCGAGCGGATGCTCCATCGGCTGCACCGGCATGGGCTGCGACGCCGCGACGCTCTGCGGCGGAGTCGCTGTCGGAACCGCCGATGAGGTCGCATACGGTTTGGGGAGCGCAGCCTGAGCGGGAATCGACGACGGCGGAAATTGCGCAACCGCCTCGACGCCCAAACACCACACGGCGAGCACGCCCAACATCACGATCCAATCGCCACCGTTGCAGCGCCGCATGACTTCTCCTTCGATCCGCAAAATTTCGCGCGCGACCACGCATGAGTGTCGGTCGGGCCATGACTCTAACGCTTTCGGTCCCAGGCGCAAAGAGCGACCCCCGCGATAGCAGTGCTATCACCATGCTGGGGGCTGCCCGATCACTTATTGGCGGATGATGTTTAAGTTCTTGCGCCCAGCCAACGGAGAAATGTCCGTCACCGACGTACCCTTGAGATTGAGATTTTGCAGTTGAGTGAGACCGGCCAACGGCGAAATGTCCGTCACCGACGTGCCCATAAGTTGGAGCGTTTGCAGTTGGGTGAGACCGGCCAACGGTGAAAGGTCCGTCACCGACGTGCCCAAGAGAAGGAGCGTTTGCAGTTGGGTGAGACGGGCCAACGGTGAAATGTCCGTCACCAACGTATCCCAGACAGCTAGCGATTGCAGTTGGGTGAGACGGGTCAACGGCGAAAGGTCCGTCACCGACGTACCCATGAAATGGAGATTTTGCAGTTGGGTGAGTTGCGCCAATCCTGGCAGGTCTTCATCGGTTGCGTTGACAAAAATTAATAATCTCAACGATGGGAGTTTGCGGAGATTGACTAATTCTTGGAGCGTATCGTGCGCAAGAGACAAAGTGTCTAATTTGGTGAACCGGGTAAGCAACGTTGGTTCGCTGACGCGGAGTCCGAAAAAATCGAGCAATTCAGCTTCGAGCGGTGTCGCCTCAATGACGCGCCGCATCAGGGCTGTCTGCGATTGTGGCGACGACGCGGATTGTAGCCACCTAGGCAAGAATGCGTCATCCTTGCGAAAATAGGTGTGTTCCTGAAGCGGAGAGACCCACTGCTGCCACGCTAGACAGGACGTGGCAATTGCTTCCGCCTCGGTAGCCAAACCGCTGGTGCGATCCTCCGCCAGCCGCGCTAACAACAGGAGTTGATTTGATCTCGCCGAAATCGTTGCCTCCTTCTCCCTTTGTTTGAGTGATGGTGGGATTTGAGCGCCGAGCCACGACGCTAACTTCGGAAACACGGTGTCGCGGAACCGGGGCCACAGCTTCACCGCTTGCTCGCGGAGCTCCTCAAAAGCGAAAATGAGCACTTCGTGCCACAGGACGTTAGTGGGCCAGGTATCGATCGACTTGATACGTGAATCGGCGCTCAAGAGCCAGACGGCAAAATTTTGCGTCAGATAATAGGCGGCAAAATATTCAAGCAGCGACAGGTGGGTGAATGCATAACGTCCGGCCCCACGCTCGATCAACATACCAGCCCGCGCCTGGGCATGAGCCAGGAACAACGAAACCTCATCGGCCGGCAACGGCTCTCCCGGACGATTATGAAGTTCCTCGTTGACCCAAGCGACACATTCGGCATGAGTCGCAAGCAACGAGTCAGGGGAATAGCCCTGTTTCTTGCCTTGCTCTTGCTCTACTCGCCGTTGTTGTAGTTCCCAGGCGATTTTTCCCAGCCAGAGCTTCTGATCGGCGAGCGTGCAACGCAGCGGTCGCGACAGGCCCCGGGCCAGATCGATGTTTTCTAAATAAGCGTCGGTGAGCTTGCTGTAGAGGATAGCCCGGCCTTCGGGCAGGACTTGCAGACGGCGATGCAGGTTGGCCATGATCGTCAGGATGTTGGGAATCCGCGCCAGAGTCAGCGTGTTCGCATTGCCCGACACGGCCGTCCAGAACTTGTGAGCCGACTCATCGGCTTGGCGTTGCGACCCATCGCGAAAGCGGTACCAATTGCGGCCAAAGGCCTGAATCTGCTGATCGTTGAACGGAACTAGGTAGTAGCGAGTGGCCCTCGAATACACGAGGTTCACGTGTCCAAGTTTGTCGTTAAGCAATGTGACTTCCGAGCGGTCCTTAGCTAGGGAGCGACCTACTCGATCTAGTATTTCTGCTGGCGAGGACGTAAAAGCCGTCTCGCGATCGAACGCCAATTCGTCGTACCCAATTAAGCGCGACGTGAAAAGCCATTCGCAGTCGGGGTACTGGTCCATCATGCGCCACACGATCGAGCGCAAGTTTTGCCGCGACTCCGAGCCAATCTCGTCAAGGCCATCCAGCAACAAGAGCGCACGACCTTCGCTGAGCAACGTGTGTAGATCGGAGAGGCCGAGATCTCGGGTCGCCAAGCGTTCATGAAAGCGCGCGAGCAATTCGTCGCTCGTGATGCGCGGAGTAATGTTTAGTTCGCGCAGAATGAAGGGGAGCGGTATGCGGTCGCCGAGCGCACGACTGAGTCGAGTGGGATGCTCCTGGGCCATCTGCAAGACGACATAGTTAAGCAACGTCGATTTACCCGCTCCAGGATCGCCGAGAATGACCTTCGCCCCTGGGCGTTCCAAAACAACGTCGGCCTCCAATAGCCCGTCGCGCCCCTGCACCACGTCGTCGATCGTCGCCGAGTTGGTCGAGAGGCGCGGCGGCACAAAGAGCTCATGCAACGAGGGGTATTCGCGTTCGTCATACAGCGGCAGGCCGAGAAACCGCAACGGGCCAAACTCTTCGCGCAGCCGCGCCAGGTAATTGGAGAATCGACCCCGCAAAGAGACCTTTTCATCGCGCTCGACCATCAACTCCTCGGGAATGACCTGGAACACGGAGGCGAGCTTCGTGATAAGCGTAGGACGGAGCTTATCGCCATCCTCAGCGCGTTCGATCGTGCGTTTGGCACAAGCGATAAGTTTTGCCAACTCGGCCTGCGATAGCTCTGCGCGTTGGCGAAGCTCGATCAATCGTCGAGCATTGATGAATTGACTGGCCATGAGAACCGCCCTGACGTGTGTGCTGTATCAAGAGAATCGGGGGCCGAAAATGGCTCGCGAACAAAGCCAATGCGTGGTACAATTAGAAAGTGCCGCCGGAGAGGTGCAATCTCCCCGGCGGCG
>CAZZBK010000283.1:0-3115 GCA_964652155.1 uncultured Planctomycetaceae bacterium
ACATATCTACAGAGATACACGCTGAAGCTGGCCCTCGGTCTGGCCGCTTCGAACGACGACGACGCAAAAGCCGCCTCGCCAGAAAATCAGATGATCACGCCTACGCAGGCCGAGGAATTGGCGACCCTCATCAGCGACGCCAAGGCCGACATTGCCAAGGTGCTCGCCGTGCACCGTGTTGAGTCCCTGTCGGATATGACGGCACGCGACTACCAGCAGGCCAAGGCTGGTCTTACGGCACGGAAACGCAAGCTGGCGGAGACGCAGGGATGATTCTCTCGCATGCCGACGCGTCTATTTTCATCTCCAGGCAAGACAAGCGGAGACGGCTCCAGCATGACCATTGAACAGGGCTCCCCCGAGTGGCACGCGCTTCGTCTCGGCAAGGCCACTGCGAGTCGCATAGCCGACATCATGCGCAACGGACGTGGCAGCACCCCAAGCGCCAGTCGGGCCCGCTATCTCGGCGAGCTTGTTGCAGAGCGGCTTACGGGGAGGCCGGCGGACAGCTTCAAGAGCGCCGACATGCAATGGGGGACCGACACCGAACCCATGGCGCGCGAGGCCTACACCTACGTGCATCAGCTGCCTCTGCACACGATCGCGTTTGTCGACCACCCGACAATCGCCATGGCCGGCGCATCGCCCGACTGTCTCGTAGGCGATGAGGGACTGCTTGAAGTAAAATGCCCGGCCACGCACACCCACATTTCAACGCTGCTCGGCGCCCCTATCGATCCCGACTACGTGACGCAAATGCAATGGCAAATGGCCTGCACGGGGCGATACTGGACCGACTTCGTGAGCTTCGATCCACGACTTCCGGAGGACATGCGCCTGCATGTGCGCCGAGTGCCCAGATGCGACGTCGCCATCAAGAAGCTCGAGCTGGCAGTGATCGGGTTCCTAGCTGATGTCGACGCAACGGTTGCGGCACTGCTCCGGCAGTACCGGGAGGGTGGTGTGGCATGAGCTGGCGCGGCAGCCTCTCCGGCGTCCCCCGGACCAGCCCAAGCCCTGACGATAACGTTGTACCGATCAGGCAGCCGAGCCTCGACGAGTTGATGGCCGAGCTGCGCGCCTACGATGCGCAGCTCATGGACAAGCGTATCACCATAGACCGCGCCGACCGCGCCTACGTGCAAGAGCGCAACGCCGCGGCGTCGCAGTTCAACGCGCTGCTCAAGCGGGCGCTCGATGCCCGCGGCCGGATCGCCGAACACCTCAAGACCTACGGCATGGCGGTCGATTTCCCCCACACCCCAGAGGAAGTGGCGTTGATCACGCCTCATGCCCCGCAACAACCGCTCCGGTCCAGGCCGGAGCCTACGGAAAATGAGCAATGACAGCGTCCCCGCGTGCCTCTCAATTAAAGAGCTGGATCGTCAGCCAGATCGCGAGCCTTGTCCGCGAGGGGTACGGCTACGACGACATTGCAGTGATGCTGTCTCGTCGTGGCTATATCGGCCGGTCCGATTTTCCGGCCGTCCGCGACGTCTGCAGGAGTATGTGGAGATGAAACACTGCCCCCACTGCGGCTGCGAGCTCACCCAGTCGACAGGCGGCAAGCCCCGCAGCGTCGAGCAGATCAGGCGCTACTTTGCGCTTTTGAAGCAGGCGTTTTTGCACTGGCCCGAGGCGCACGAGCGACAGTTCTCCAGCGCTGAGGAGCTGCGCAAGTGGTGCCAGATGAAGGCCGGTTGGCGCGAGGTTGGGGCACAGATCCCGCTCGCTGGCATGAGCAAGGAGCGCGCCATGCTGCTGGCTGAGGCGGCCATTCGCGGGGCCGGATCGTTTGCATTCCCGGTCATTCACGGGTCGACGCTTGTGGTGTTCCGGCCCAAGTCGATCTCATTCGGCACAATGCCTCACGCCGAGTTTACGCGCCTCACGCACGAAGTCGAGGCTGTGATCGAGCGCGAGACAGGGATCTCCGTTGCCGATCTTATGCGACAGGAGAACGCGGCGTGACGAACCCTTTCCAGCACGTTCAGCGGAAAACTTTCACAGCCCGGGAACGCGCGAAAGTTTTTGCGCTGCGCGACGGACGGTGCCATCGCTGCACCAGAAAGCTTTCCCCGGCTGACCGGTGGACCTTGGAACACGTTCTCGCCCTGGAATTAGGCGGCACGAACGATATCGAGAATCTCGCCTGCACATGCCCTTGGTGTGAGCCCGAGAAGACCGCCGAGGACCACGCCCAGGCAGGCCACAACCGCCGCGCCTACACGCGCCACAATGTGCCTGGGGAATTCCGGCGCTCGAAATCATGGGGACGGCGATGAGAGCGGCCGTTCTGTTCTCCGGGATTGGAGCATGGGAGTTGGCCGCCGAGCAGATCGGCATTCACACTGTGTGGGCGGCTGAATGGAACGAGTGGAAGGCCGTCCGGTACGCAGAGCGGTTTCCGAACGTGACGCTCTACCGAGATGTTCGCGCGCTGACCGGGCAGGAGAATGTGGGCATCTGGGTAGTCCTGCACGACGGTCGGCTGGATGCGCGTATAGCGCTCCATGTGTGGCGCCCGCCTCGTGTCCCATTCCGTGCCATCCGGCAGCGTAGATTTCGGCATGGCGGCCTCCCTCGTTCTCAAGCCGCATTCTGGTTCTGATGGGCGTAGATCCACGCATCCCGCGTCCACTTGGCATCGGCCAAGGCGTGGTGCTCGCCCTTGCCCTGCTCCGGCAATTTGAGATCGCCCGCAAGCTGCTTCAGATCGCGGCAGTACATCGGCCAACCTTTCGGCAGGTCCATCATAGTACCGAACAACTGGCAGAGAGCCACCCAATCATAGTCGGCGTAGTAGGCCCAGATTTCCGGTTTGTCGGTGCCGACGAAATCGAGGACGCGCAGCTTGGCCTCTTCGCGTCCAACAGTCGGCCCCTTACCCATATGCACGAGCACATTCTCCTTCACCCACGGGCTGGCCTTCGACCAATCGGCCTCGCCGATTTCGAGATACATCTCGCGGCCATCCTCTGCGACGATCCCGATCGACAGCAGGTCAATCGTCTTGCCGTCCTCGATGAATTCAGTGTCGAACCAAAACCTCATCCGCCCCTCCTATTCAAGCAGTTGCAGTTTCGGTCACGACTGACCGGGCGATCCCGATCAG
>CAZZBK010000284.1:0-3063 GCA_964652155.1 uncultured Planctomycetaceae bacterium
TTTCGATCTGGGCGGGCTTGATGCCGTCGTTGGTCAGCTCGGCTTGCAGTCCGTCGCGACGGGACTGAAAGCTGTCGGAGATGTATTTGAGAAAGAGCAAACCGAGGACGACATGCTTGTACTCAGCCGCATCGACCTGGCCGCGAAGAGCGTCGGCGGATTTCCAGAGGGTGTCGGCGTAGGAGAGGTCGGAGACGGATTCGTCGGTCATGCTGCGGCCTAGCGTGTTAACACATTGATGGTGAGGTGCGTGCGAGAACCTGATCTCGCGTCGACGAGTGCGAGCCATCCCAGCGGAACAATGGCCTTGCCCTCGGGTACGAAGTCGACAGACAACGAATCAGACCTGGCAGCCCCAGGAAGCATCAGTCTATTGGGGGGCAAAGGAATATTCAAACCATTCCAGGCGAGAAGGTAGGCATGATAGACCGACGGCCGTAAGGTACGATGGCAGCCCACCTTGAGAGGTACGCTTCGCGCGGGCGCACACGCGGGGCCGAGAGGGCAGGGGCCCTAACTTCGACGAGGCGTGCCGATGGGGAATTGCGACCGGCCGTGTCAGGTGATGACGCCGGACTGAGGATCAGGCGGCAGCGGTGCAGCGCGAACCATCTTGCCGGGGCAGGGCAAGTGTTGTGGCACGACGGATGATCGCAGCGACCGTTTGATGGTTCCAAGCGGGAGCGAGCCGCGGTGCGATGCGCTCAGTGGTCAGGTCGCGGGCGATTTGACGGCATGACTTGCCGGCGCAATGCTCGCTGACGACACGGGCGACGACTTGCTGCTCGGCAGGGTGGGGTCGTAGCCGTTGATCGTCGCAGGGATCCATCTGCCAGCCGTAAGGGCAGCGCACTGGTGCCGACACGCGCCCTCCGGCGGCCTGATGTTGGCGCATGCTAGCCGATAGCGACTGACGACGCGCCGCGCGACAGTCTTGGCGGCAACGCTCCTCGTGCTCAGCGAGCATGCGAAGCAGTCGCCGCACCAACCAGGCGTCGTAGTTGTTGTCGGGCCGCAGAGGATTCATATTTGCTAGTTAAGATTCAAAAAGCGATGAACCAATGTTCGAGATAGATCACACCCTACGTTGTAATGATACCCGGGGGTCTGGGCAAAATCCTGAGAGGCCTTGGGGCCCCGTGAGCGTGCACCGTTGGTTAAGTGCTACTCGATCGATTTTTCAGTACGTTGAATCGTACCAGCTTGATTGTAATCATCCAATTTCAGTGGACGGTCATTGGGGCGTGCTCATGCCTTACTCGGCCATTGGTCCCATTCGTTGCCCAATGGGTTACAAAGCCTTGAGCTTGTTCACCGGCGTTTTTTATATAGACCGTTCGTTCCGAGGGCGGTTAGACTCAACTCTGCGTTTGAGTTCGCCACAGGTACACTTGGCTGATGAGGAATGATTTCATGTCGATTGTCGCCAATACAGTTCAATCTCCTCGTCATGGGGCAAGTCGTGTTACGTGCATCGGCCTGATCGCGGCCATCTGCGGTTTTACTCTCTGGGTTTCGGCGGCCGACAATGGCTCAAGCGCAGAGTCACAGTGGCCACAATTCCTGGGGCCTGACCGTAATGGCATCGCGCGCGAGACCGGGCTGATTGACGCCTTTCCTGCCGGTGGTCCCAAACAGGTCTGGCGCGTGCCGGGGGGCATTGGGATGTCGGGGCTCGTCGTCAGCCGCGACCGTGTGCTGACCACCGTGCAGCAAGCGGGAAGGGAAACGCTCATCGCGTTGGAAGCCGCAACTGGCAAGAAGGTCTGGCAGACGCCGTTCGCCACGGCCTATGAAAATGCGATGGGGGCCGGTACTCGTGCCACACCGACGATCGCCGGTGAGCGCGTTTTCGTCTTCTCCGGCGACGGTCAATTAACGGCATTTAATTGGGCCGATGGTAGGATCGATTGGTCGCAAAATGTGTTGAGCGAACTCGGGGGGCGACAAGCCGACTATGGCATGTCGTGTTCTCCGTTGGTTGTCGGCAAGCTGGTGATCGTTACACCCGGAGCACCGCAAGCCGCCGTTGCCGCATTCGATGTGACTACCGGCAAAAAGGTCTGGGGCGCTGGTAGCGACATCGTTGGGTATTCATCGCCAGCATTGTTGGATGTAGGCGGTCGGCGACAACTCGTCGCGTACACGGGCAGCGCCGTGATTGGTTTAGTGCCCGAGACTGGAGCCATTTTGTGGCGGTATCCCTACGAGACCGATTTCGGCTGCAATACGGCCACGCCGGTCGCCGTGAACGGCAACGTATACGTCTCGTCGGGAGAGAATCATGGCGGTGTGATGCTGCGGCTCGTGCCTAACGGCGAGCGGTTTGATGTTGCCGAGGCATGGTCGTCGCAAGGGACACGCAGCGTGTTACGAGCTGAGTGGCAGACACCGATCGTGGTGGACGGACGCCTCTATGGTTTTGACAATGTCGGTGCCGCTGGACCGGTGACCCATCTCACTTGCATTGACGGCATGACGGGAGAGCGCGTGTGGCAAAAGCTTCGTTTCGGTAAAGGGAACGCGATCTTGGCCGAGGGCAAGCTGTGGATTTCGATGTTTACCGGTGAGTTGATTGTGGTTCGAGCCACACCCAAGGAATTTGAAGAACTTGCGCGGGCCGACATTGGAATCGCCACACGACAAGCTCCAACACTCGCTGGCGGTCGGCTCTATTTGCGGGACAATGAGAACATTGCCTGCTTTGACGTCCGAAAATAGTTTTTCCCGATGCCTGCTAACAGTGACGACCTGTTTCAACGTCACTCTTTCGGCAGCTTCGACCCGAGTAACATGGTCACGAGTCGGTTTCGTTCTTCTGGTGATAAAGCGATCAATGCGGCCGCCAGAACCTCGATTGCCCCGCCGATGGTTGGTGGAGATGTAGAGGTATCGTCTGTTTCCAGATTATGATCGGTTTTTTCATCACTGGTACAAGCAGCGGTACAAGCGAGTAAAGGCGACGACGTAACCTCTTGCCCGTTATCAGTTACGTTTCCAGTGCTTTCGATTGTGGCTCTGAGGGTCGTGGGTTCAAATCCCATCAGCCACCCCTTCACAAAA
>CAZZBK010000285.1:0-2931 GCA_964652155.1 uncultured Planctomycetaceae bacterium
GCTGGAAGCCGGTGGGTTGGCGGAATACGTGAGCGTCGGACTTAAAATCCTGGGGTGGGTCAACCACCGTACGGGTTCGATTCCCGTCCCAGCTATTACCTCATAACGACTTGCGACGACGGCTCGAAATCGTCGTGTGCCTCACGAGTCGAAACTGGGGGCAAAATGGGGGCAGCATCGCTTCAACGTGGCACTTACGTTGAGCGTTTCTTCTGCGTCGCTCTTGCGCGGCTGTCCGAGTCGCCGTAAGGTCATAGCTGGCGGTGTCGATTGCAAAGACACCGGCCAAGGTCGATTTGGGTGAAAGCTCGTGGGCCTGCAAAAAGCTCGGTGCGGTTGCCACCAGGGCAACAAGGTGTGCGCCCGCCGAATGCCCAAGAAGAAAAACTCTCTTGGGATCGCCGCCGTATTTGCTGATGTTGTTGTGGACCCAGTCGATCCCGGCAGCCACGTCTTCGACATGAGCCGGATGAACGACGGCTGGCGTCAGCCGGTAATCCAGCCCGACCGTGACAAGGCCGCTGTTGGCCCACGATTGGCAAAGATTGATCCCGGCTTGGTTATCCTTGTCCCCATTTCGCCAACCACCACCGTGAACCCAGATCACCACCGGCAATGCCTCGGATTTTGCTTCCTTATCTGGGCGATAGACGTTGAGCGATTGCTTCGGGTCTTTGCCGTATTGAACTGCGACCGGCTCCACGGCGTTTGCCGCCGATGTGATGAGCAAGCTCCCGATAAGCAAGAATGGCAACCAACGATTCATATTGAAGTCCTGCTGCGATCTCGGACTGACGCTTTCGCCATCATCGGGAACCCGTCAGGTGCGATTTATTTCGTTTCATCAGGAAGTCACCCGAGGCGGCAGCGTGAAAAAGAGAGGGGACCGTCGTTGGCGTGAAACGTGGGGGGGCCTTTTTGTTCCACTCCGCTGCGCTACACTCCACAAAAAGGCCCCCCCACGTTTCTGTTTTTAGAAGGGAATTCTAATTGTCGCTCAAGAGGAAGAATAGTTGTCGCCGAACAGTGCGCGAACCTTTAGGCCGGCGGCGCCTTCTTGACGGCACCGTATTGGGAGTACAATTAGTCCCCTCTCTGGAGGGTATTTATGGCGACCGTGACGAAGAAGCCGAGTCTCAACGTACTTCACGATATTCTGCGCTGGTCTGAGCCGTTGCCGGAATGGCAACGCGACGCTCTACGTCGCGTCGTCGAGGCTGGGACGCTAACGCCGAAGGATGTCGATGAGCTCGCGGCGCTGTGTCGGCACGCAAAGGGACTGACCGAAGAACCCGCCCCGGTCGCTCGGCCGCTTTCTGCTGCTGACATTCCCAAGGGTGCCGCTGTCGGACAGATCGTGAGCGTGCGTTCGATTGCTGATGTGGAGAATGTGAACGCGCTGCGCGAAAAGCAAGAGTTGAGCTTTGAGCCGAGTGGGTTGACGGTGGTTTTCGGTTACAACGGCTCGGGCAAAACTGGATACGGCCGCATCTTGCGGCGCGCGTGTCGATCCAGAAACCGGGGACCGGACATCCTGCCGAACGTCATGCAACCGGGCAGTGATGATCCTGCAACGGCTGTCATCACCTTAGCGATCGACGGCAAAGATCAGCCACCGGAGCAATGGATAGACGACAAGCGAGCGGTTGAAGCCCTAGGTTCGGTCAGCTACTTCGATTCAAGCTGCGCGGAGGTGCATGTCCGCGAGAAGAATAGCATCGCCTTCACGCCCTTTGGATTGGACGTTCTGCCGAAGCTTGGTGCTGCGTGCGTCGAAGTCCAGAAGCGACTCGATGCGGAACGAAAGAAGCTGGAAGGGAACCGACCGCGATTCCTGCACTCGCCGATGGCGGGGGGCGTTACGGCGGTGGGCAAAGCGTTGGGGGCGCTGAAGCACGATATCGCCGTAGACCCCTGCGTAGTTTTATCGAACGCGGCAGATGATCCAAACGAACTTGTCGACGGCCACGATATTGACCACCTCGAATGAGCAAACGATGGATGCGAGCTGAATAGCGGCACGTTACATTGAGTGCCATACGTCAAGTCCTTTCCGTTGCGATGCAGTTGAGGCAGAAACTGCCCTGGGTAAGAATGGGGGTTGTGGCATCGAGTTACCTTTCTGCGGAGTGATCCGCTTGTAAGACGCACGCCCCAGTCCATGCCGCAAACGGGCACAGACTGGGGCGTGTTGAAATGAAGAGCTGGCCGGAGGCGCTAAGCCATGGTGGCTTGGTCCTGGAACGAGTCCCAGGACCGTTTCAACTCTTGGCGCAACTGGCTGACGCGACCAGCGGTCAGCCCGAACATGTGGGCCACTTTGTAGGTCGTCTCACCCCGTGCTAGCGTTTTGGCGATTCGACGTCGACCGCGCGCCAACGATTTGAACCAATCGGCCACGTCGATCCGAGCAGCTGCCGTTTCAGCGGGGCCAGCCTGGCGATCTTCCAGCAAGACTTCACGCCATTCGCATTCCTCGGGGTCAAAGGTCTCCAGTCGTTCGACCGTGAGTCGGTGAGCGATTTGGGCATAACGCGAACTGACATCGCGCACATTGCGAGCTGTGCCCACCTGTCGACCGGAACAAACCTGACGAATAGCGAATTGAGCCAACGGCGTGGGGTAGGCCAGCTCGATCTTGCCTCGCTCGGCAAGTCGAGTGAAGGCTTGAAAGGCGTTGGCCACCACTTCGGCGACCAATTCATCTTGGGCTTCGGGATTGGCTGAGCGAAACGCCCTGCGGGCCTGTTGACGAATCTGCGGCAACATGTCCAAGAACAACGCATGCCAGGCCGGTGGGGATTGACGACGGCGAACTGTTTTTGCCACGGCGATCATAGGACGATCTCCTTCAATGAGACCACCCCGATGTCGGGGCGGTCGTGTAGAAAACACAACCGCCCGCGCACCATGCGTGGGCGAACGAGAGAG
>CAZZBK010000286.1:0-2910 GCA_964652155.1 uncultured Planctomycetaceae bacterium
GTCAGGTGAGCGACATCGAAATTCAGACCGACGAAATTCTCAAGACGCGAGACGTGCTCAATTTGATTCTGGCCAATCACACCGGTCAGCCCATCGAACGGATCGCCAAAGACACCGATCGCGACTTTTATATGAATGCCGCCCAAGCCAAGGAATACGGCGTGGTCGACGACATTCTCAACAAACCACCCGTGACTTCGGAAGAAGAGGACTAATCGGCCATGCCGCTCATCCCCTTTGTGATTGAAAAAAGCGGCCGCGAAGAGCGGGCGATGGACATTTACAGCCGGTTGCTCAAAGACCGCATCGTGTTTTTGGGCACCCAGGTGAACGACGAGATGGCCAACGCCATCGTCGCGCAGCTGCTGTTCCTGCAAAGCGAAGATCCGCGCAGCGACATCCATCTGTACATCAATTCGCCCGGCGGCAGCGTTAGCGCCGGCCTGGCCATTTACGACACGATGCAGTTCATCACCTGCGACGTGGCGACCTACTGCATCGGGCAATGCGCCTCGATGGGGGCCGTGCTGCTCGCGGCCGGCGCGGCCGGCAAACGGCATGCCCTGCCCAACTCGCGGATCATGATCCACCAGCCGCTCGCCGGCATGGAAGGGACCGCCGAAGAACTCATGATCCACGCCAAAGAGTTTCGCAAAGTAAAGGCCAAGCTGAATAACATCCTGCTCAAACACACCGGCCAACCGTTGGATAAGATCGAGTCCGATACCGACCGTGACCGTTTCATGTCGGCCGAAGAGGCGATGGAATATCGCCTGATCGACCGCGTCATCGACCGCATGGAAAAGCCCAAGCCTGTGGGTCAATAGTTTCGGAGCCTGTTTGAGAGCAACGACCAATCGAACGCCAGGACGGCGCTCGAGCGAGCATGCAGAGTATGTCGGCGTGATTCACGGATGAACCTTTCACGCGAGGCCGTTATGAAACCGCTATGGCTCTTTCTCAGCTTGCTGCTGCTTGTGTGCGGCGTGGGGTGTCGTAACCGCACCGCGCAAGAGCTGCTCGAACGCGAATTGCGGTTTCAAGAGGACATGATCTTTCGGCTCGAAGATCAGGTGCGGGCTCTGGCGGGCGAAAACGAGCTGCTCCGCCACAGCGTGGTCCACGCGCCGGGCGATACGCCCGCCTCGTCGAGTAAGCCCACGACGCCGACCCCCGCCGCGCCTCACACGCCTGCCGGGCCTGACCATCCGCAGCAACCGCTCACACCCCCCAAGGTCGAGTTCAATTCGTCGCAAACGCCCATCCCCGAGTACCAGGGTCCGCCATCGGTGATCGCGCCGAGCCCCAGTTTCTCCGAAGGGGAGCTGCCGCTGCTCCCCAAGTCGACCTCGGTCGAGCCTGTCCCCACGCCGCTGCGTAGTTCGTCGCACTCGAGTGCGGCCACGACCACGCCGGGCCCCAGCATGGCGGCTCCGCTCAACGCGAGCGCCCGCAGCGAAGATGTTCGCACCGTGACCGTGAACAAAACGGAGACCACGGGCTGGAATCTCGACGGTGTCCCGGGTGACGAGGGGCTCAAGATTGTCGTCGAGCCGCGCGATGCAAGCGGCGCTCCGCTCGCGGCAGCGGGCGCGGTGTCGATCGTGGTCATGGATCCGCTCAAGCAGGGTGCCGCGGCCCGCTTGTACCGCTGGGATTTCGATCGCCAAGAAGCCACCAAAGCGTTTCGTAACAGTGAAGCCGGTCCCGCCATGGTGTTCGAGCTTGCTTGGCCCGGCCCGCCCCCGGAGCATGGCCAGCTATTGATCTTCGTGCGTTACACGACCGCCGACGGCCGCAAACTCAACGCCGATCAAGAAGTCTCGGTCTCGCTACCACCCCGCGACACGCCGACCAAACCGCAGCGCATGACGCAGTTGCCTCCGTACCCGGGCATGCCGCCGCGACTCGGATACGCAGCGCCTCCGGTGGCTCGACTGCTACCGCCGCAATTCGCGCCGACCACGGTTGGCCCGTACGCGCCACCATCGCCCGCCTATGCGCCACCCCCGAGCGAGCCACGCGCCGCCGACGCCGTTGCGCCCTCGAACACGCGCACCGGCAGCCGTTGGACACCGTTTCGGTAATTGAGCTATGGACCTGCACTTGCGCGACCGGGTGGTCATTGTCACCGGCGGGGCCAAGGGAATTGGCGCGGCGTGTTGCCAGGCATTTGCTCACGAAGGCGCCCGCGTCGTGATCGTCGATCGCGACTCAGCCGCCACGGCTCAACTCGCTGACCAACTGCGTCGATCAGGCCTTGTCGTCGAGCCATTCTGCGTCGAGTTGCACGACGAAGTCGAGTGCGCCCGGGTCGTCGAGCACACGGTCAAGACCTTTGGCCAGTTGGATGTGCTCGTGAACAATGCCGGTTTCAACGACGCGCTCGCGCTCGATCAGCCGCCGAGCCGCTTTGCCGCCTCGGTGTTGTCAAATCTCCTGCACGTCTACGCGCTCACGCACGACGCAGCGCCCCATCTGCGGCGCTCCCGGGGCGCGATCGTCAATGTCAGCTCGAAGGTGTCGGTCACCGGTCAGGGCTCAACCAGCGGCTACGCGGCGGCCAAAGGGGCGATCAACTCGCTGACGCGCGAATGGGCCCTGGCCTTCGCGCCCGATGGCGTGCGGGTCAACTGCGTGCTGCCCGCCGAGTGCCTTACCGATCAATACCAGCGCTGGTTCGATACGCAGCCTGACCCTCAAGCCGCGCAGCAGGCCGTCGCTCGGTTGGTTCCCTTGGAGCGTCGGCTCACGTCACCCGCCGAGGTTGCCGCGATGGTCGTCTTTTTAGCCTCGCCCGTGTCATCGCACACGACGGGCCAATGGGTCTTCGTCGACGGCGGCTATACACACCTCGACCGCGCCGCGACCCACGAGCACACGAAATGGTCGTAATCGTTTCGTTATTGA
>CAZZBK010000287.1:0-2870 GCA_964652155.1 uncultured Planctomycetaceae bacterium
CGCAAGTTCCGCCCCAACAGTGGTCGCAAGAAACGCGACAAGGACTCGTTCTTCGATTGGCTGCATGGCAAATGGCACGACAGCTTTTGTCCGTGCGGGCCGTGTGTCGCATCGGCCGACGCAATTCCCGATCCGCAAAAGTTGGCGATGAACTTGAAGCTCAACGGCGAGACACGGCAGAACTCGACGACCGGAGCGATGATCTTCCCCGTGGCCGCGCTCATCGAGTTTATCTCGAACATGGTCACGCTCGAGCCGGGCGACATCATCTCGACCGGCACGCCGGCCGGCGTGGGCTCGACGACCGGCACCTTTGTGAAGCCGGGAGACAAGCTCGAGGCTTCGATTGACCAGATTGGCGTGCTCGTCTCGCCTGTCGCAGCCGAGTGAGCCGTCGCACGTTGATTGCCGATTTGAACCGGAGTCCGAACGAACAAGGGGCACTGCGCGGCCGCGTTGCCCACCGCCGACCCTTGCGCCTGCCGTTGCTCATCACGGGCATCGCAGGCGTGCCGGGGTTCAACGCACTCCCCTATTTTCTGTCGCGCTATAGCGGGCAGGTCGTGGGGCTGCGGCAAGGAGACAACGAGCGGCTCGCGGGGCCCGACATCATCGCCTGCAACGCCGAGGACCGTGACGGCCTGGCGCGCGTGTTTGACACGTTTCAGTTCGGCAGCGTGCTCAACTGCGCGGGGGCCTGCGCCCTGCGCGCGTGTGAGCTCGCGCCGGAACTCGCCTGGCGGATCAATGTCGACGGGGTGAAGAATTTACTCGACGTGATCGGCAACCAGGATGTGCGATTGGTGCATCTCTCGGTCGACATGGTGTACCCGGGACGCGAGGGGGGGCAGTACGTCGAGACCGACGAGGTGGCCCCGATCCACGTGTATGGCAAGACGATGGCCGCGGCCGAGGCGTTGCTCCTGTCGCAAGCGCCGCAGGCCGCAGTGCTGCGGATCGCGCTCCCGATGGGGATCAGCTCGAACGGCCACGCCGGCGCGATCGACTGGATCCAATCGCGGTTCAAGAAACATCGCCCAGCGACCCTGTACTTCGACGAGGTCCGCTCCCCGAGCTACACCGACTGCCTCAACGCGACCTGCGAGGCGGTGCTGGAAACCGACTTGGCCGGGGTGTTTCATGCCGGCGGCGCGCGGGCGCTGAGCCTGTACAACATCGGGCAGATCATCAATCGCGTCGGCGGTTACGATCCGCGGCTGCTCATGGGCTGTCCGCGCGTCGAGGCGGGGCCAATTCCGCCCCGCGTCAGCGATGTCTCGATGAATTCAAACAAGCTGGCCGAGGCCTTGGGCTTTCAGCCGCTCGGCGCTTGGCCGTATGATGAGCGACTGATGCCGACCCACGACCGCTGGCACCACGAGCGCGAGCCGGGCGAGCGCGGCAGTCTCGAATACCTGGCCGAGGTGCTGTATCGCAATCCGCTGCGGTCGCAGCCGCCGTCGGCCTGAGCTCACCTCCGCGAGCACCGCATGTCAACCATCGCCGCGCGACCCAGCTTTGCCGAGGCACTTGCGGTCTGGGTGTATGTGGCGTTGATGAGTTTTGGTGGCCCGGCCGGGCAAATCGCGGTCATGCACCGTGTGCTGGTCGACGAGAAACGCTGGGTGAGCGAGTCGCGGTTCCTGCACGCGCTGAACTACTGCTCGCTGCTGCCCGGCCCCGAGGCTCAACAGCTCATCACCTACCTGGGCTGGCTGCATCACGGCACGCTCGGCGGCATCGTTGCCGGTTCGCTGTTCGTGTTACCCGGCTTCGTCTCAATTCTGCTGCTGAGCATGCTCTACGCCGCGTTCCACGACACGACGGTGATCGACGCCCTGTTCTTTGGCATGAAGCCCGCCGTGTTCGCCATTGTGATCGAGGCGGTGATTCGCATCGGGCGACGGTCGTTAAAAAACCGACTGATGGGGTGCGTTGCCGCGTCCGCGTTCGTGGCCATCTTCTTTCTCAAGGTCCCCTTCCCGTTGATCGTGCTCGGCGCGGGACTGTTCGGTTTCGTGGGAGGCCGCTATCGGCCAGCATGGTTCCCGCAGCCTAAATCGTCGGCCGTCCAGGAGGACGAAAACGCCTCGACGGCCGACCCGCGCTCGGGTTTCTCGCACACCATGCGCGTGGCGACGACTTGGTTACTGCTGTGGCTCGCGCCGGTTGGGCTGCTCACCTGGAGCTTGGGAGCAGAGCACATCTTCGCTCAACAGGCTCAGTTCTTCAGCAAAGCCGCGGCGGTCACTTTTGGCGGCGCGTATGCCGTGTTGCCGTATGTCTCGCAACAGGCGGTCGAACGCTACCATTGGGTCAACCAACTCGAAATGCTCGACGGTCTGGGAATGGCCGAAACCACGCCCGGGCCGCTGATCCAGATCGTGCAGTTTGTCGCCTACCTGGGCGCGTATCGCGATCCGCATGGGTTGTCGCCGTGGGTCGCCGGGGTGCTGGCCTCGATGATTACGACCTGGGTGACCTTTGTCCCCTCGTTTCTCTGGATCTTTACCGGTGCCCCGTACGTCGAGCGGCTCGGCCAACATCGGGCCCTGCGGACAGCCCTATCGACAATCACGGCCGCCGTGGTCGGGGTGGTTTTGAATCTGGCCGTGTGGTTCGCCTTGCAGGTGCTATTCGTTTATCCGGACGGAGCGCCTGTCCAGCTCATGTTGCCTGTCGGGATCCAATGGCCCGTGGTGCTCATCGCCGCCGCGGCCATGTTGCTCGTGTTTCGTCTGCATGCGAACATGATGCTCACGATCGGATCATGCGCCCTGCTCGGCTTTGTGCTGCGCTGGTTGATGTAGATCGAATAAAGGGCATTCTCAATGAATGAAGAAGCATCCTTACCGTGTGGTTTGTTGGAG
>CAZZBK010000288.1:0-2771 GCA_964652155.1 uncultured Planctomycetaceae bacterium
CGGATCAGGCCCCGGTTTTCTGCCTCTACCTAGGCGTGCCGTGACTCGCGGGGCGCGGGCGTGGTCAATTGATCACTTCGGACGGGGGCAGAATGAACTCGTTCCCCGTTTCCTCTTTGACGCGGCGCTCCATCCGCTTCAGCGAGCCGGGGTTCATCGTCTCCTGAATGCGGTACAACACGAGGTAATCTAAGGCCGCGCGCGCGTAGAAAATGTTGATGAACGGCGTATTCTCTTTGCCGAACTTGAACATCAAATCGCCCACGTTCTTGACTTCGCCCGTGGGGTCTTTCGCGCCAGGCGCGTGAATGAGCGTGTTGTAAATCTTATAGATCGCTTCGGCGTCACCGGCCACAGGCCCGCCGAGCGAGCCGAGCACGCTTTGCCCGTACCGGTTCGACTGCCCGAACAGGAAGTCGCCGTAGATGCCGAGCCCGCCGCCCTGCATGAACGCAGCGCCCCACACCTTCGCGCTGCGCGGATCGCGCGGCGTGCGGCCCTTCGCAATGTCCTTGAGCGTAAACGCGACGTAGCCCAGCGCCGTGGTCGACACCAGCAGAGAGGCCAGCTTGACCGCTTCGCTTTTCGGCAAGGCGCCGAGCCCGCGCATGATTGCAAGGTGCTGGTCTTCCTCGGTGAACTGCCCGATCACCCGGCCCCAAAACTGCAAGGGGTAACCTTTGAACAGCCAGAACGACCGCGCCAACTCGCCGAGCGCCGTCCCGCGCTTCTGGCCCATCGTCGTGGTGGCCTTCTCGCGCACGCCAGGTTGCAGCGTGGCCCAGCCGAGCTGATCCGCGTAGTACGACCGCACCATGCGCTCGATCTTGTCGCGCATCCGGTCGATCGCGCCAGGTGTCGGCCGCCGGTTGCCCAAGAGCGGGCGCAACACGTCCGCCGGCACGTGCCGCAAAGGCTCTCCGTGGATCACCCCACCGTCGCCGGATGGGTGCGCCGTCGCGCCGTACTGGCGCACGATGTCCCATTCCGGCGCGTCGAACCCGTAGGTCGCGAGCGTGCGCCGCAAATCGTCATTGAGCCCGCCCCACGCCGTTTCGCGCGCGCCGTAGAGTTCAGAGCCCAGCGTCGCGATGAAGGCCCTATAGCGCCTCTGATCCCACCAGTGACCCAGGTTCGCCTTGAAAAATATCTGGTTCATCTTCCCGAACCAGCCGGCCATCGAATCGTTGCCGTGGAAGCGGGACGCGACGTCGCTGATCAGGCTTTGGACGCCGAACGCCAAGTGATCGGCGTGCTGCCGGTTGCCGCCGACGAAGTTCGACGCCTGCTCGCCTAGCGCTTCAAAGAAGTTCTTGCCGTTGTAGGTCAGGCGCATCGCTTGCGTCGGTAGGTCGGTGAGCGCCGACAAGACCATGCCGCCAAGGCTTGCCTGCGTCTCGATCGTGCGAACGATCGACCCGGCCACCGCAAAGGTGGGGCTGTCCACTTGATCGACCGCGCCGTCCGCCGCGTCCATCAGGTTGTCGATCGAACGCGAGCGCAAGGCCTGCACGACGTCCGCATCGCCCTTGTTGAGCTGGATCAGTTCGTCGCGAAGTGATTCGAACGTCGCCCGCGGGTTCGGGCCGAGCCGTTCCATCATAGCCGCCGTCTTCGCGCCGCGCTCGAGCGTCCATAGCACCGCGTCCATCATGGAGCCGTGCCCGTATTCCGTGTTGTACCCGCCCCACCCTTCCGCATCGCTGAAATGCAGGACGCGGCGGTGCGAGACTTCTTTCGCGATGTTCTTGGTCTTCTGAACGTCCGGGCCTGTTGGCATGTCGTCGGACATTTTGCCCGCGGTCAGCGTGTCGTAGACGCCCTGCAGGGCCTCGTCCAATTGGTTGATGTCGGCCGTGTTCGCGAACTCTTGGCCGAACGTGCGCGCGACGTCGAGCCGGTGTTCGAACAGGCTGTCGCGCCACTTCTGAAACCCGGCCGCGCGAAGCTTCTCGGGCTGGTGCATCTGATAGGCGATGTAGCCGCGCAATTCCTCGATGAACCCGCCGTGACGGTTCTGTACGATGCGCGCCAGTTCCATGTACTTGTGAAGGATCCGCGCGGCCTTGAGTGCTTCAGGTGATTCGCTGACGCCAGGCTTGCCGTTCGGTGAGGTTAGCTCCCACAGTTCGGCCTGTATCTTCGCGTCGAGGAAGCCGGGGCCAAGCCCAACGCCCAGCACCTTGCGGCCCTGCAGGTACGGCAGCGCCCCCTCGCGCTCCAACTCGGCGAACATGCTCTCGACAAATTCGTTGTAGCGGGCGCGGTAGAGCGCGTCGTAGCTCTCGCGCGCGCCGTCGACCTTCTTGTTCGATGACGCGAGCAAGGCCTTGAGGCCCATCACGTCGGCCATCCCGCCAGGCGCGCGCTTGATCGGTGCCCTGGCGTTCTCGCCGAGGCGAAGCTTCGGCTTCGACCCTGCCGATGACTTCGCCCCCGAGAACGCTTCGATGTGCATCCGCGCCGCGTTCATCACGCCGACTTGCAACGCGGCGTTTCGCTTCGTCACCGCCGCCGCAAGGCGCAGCTCGTAAGCCGCGCGCGTGGCGTCTTCGAACCGCATCCGCGTCTCGTCGCCCAGGCTACCCGCCGACTTGCGCGCCTTGGCGCGGCCCTCGAGCCGTTCGATGATTTCGTCTAGTTCGTCGTCGGTGAAGTCCTTGCCGTCGTCGCCCAGCTTGCCGAGCATACAAGCGGCGGTCTTATTGCGGGCCATGCTATGACGCCTCCATGCAGCCGGCCGCGGCTTCGAACGCCTTCGCGCGGCGCTC
>CAZZBK010000289.1:0-2748 GCA_964652155.1 uncultured Planctomycetaceae bacterium
AGCGCGAGGGGGATTGCTGGCATCAGTCCCGCGCGCTCATCGGCACGTATCCTTCCCGGCGGCGCTTGGCGTGCGCGTCGAGGTCGGTCTTGCGCCGAGCCGCGGTTTCCACCGCTGCTGTGTGCGCCGCCGCATTTGCAGACGATGCCTTGAGTTGTGCTCTGAGCTCATGGATGGCGTTGCGCAGCTCGGCCACGGTTGACCGCTCCATGGCGAGCGCCGCTTCGAGCTCGGCCGCCTTGAGCTTGGCGGCCTCCGCCGTCGCGAGCGCATCGGCCTGGGCGGCCGTGAGGACGTCCTGCATGGGGAAGCCCTTGTCGAGCGACAGAGGCTCGGCATTGCCGACGCTCTCGCCAACGATCTTTTGGCCGTTGCGGATGACGTAGCGATACTGCATCTGCGCACCGGACAGCTTGCCGGCATGATCCCAGCGCACCAGCATCTCATAAGGGTGTTTCGTTGTTTCCATCAGCTCACCACAGCTCCATCGGGCCAGCGCCAGTTCGTTCCGTCAGAGACGGCCTGCCGCTTGTTGCTCGTGCCGTCCGAGACGTAAATCATGCGGGCAGCCGTCGATGCGCTCGGCAGCGTGGCCACTGTGTAGGACCGCAGCCCGAGATGTGACGACGCATCGACGATGATCGTTGCGTTGGCGCGGTGCGACACGGCGCCGTTCTGGCTCGCGCGAAGGCATTCGACTTCTACAGAGCCGCCGTCCGGCGTCAGCAGCAGAACCCAGCGTCCGGGCATATCTCCCGCACCGGGCGCGCCATCACTATCGAACCGCATGGTTCCGACCGGCTGGCTGGTTACGCCATCCGACGCCCGCGCCTGCCATCGGGCGACGACGTCGCCGTTATTAATGATCGTGTTGCTGCCCGGCGCCGAGCCGCGCGACTTGAACGTGATGAGCCAAGGTCCGTCGGCGTCCGCACTGTACCGCGAGAGACTGGCACCGCTCGTACCGTAGCCCGTCCCCACGACACCCAAGCCGACCTGCCCTGCGTTGGGGACAGCCGTGTTCGCTGCGCCGATCCATGCGCCGGTTGGGCCGACTTCGAAGCGCCGCGTCAACGTCCCGGCCAGCATCGCGTTGACGCGCCACGTTGCGTCCTCGCTGCCGTCCGTCGCGTCTGCAATCACTTCCTCGGTGGTCACGTACTGTGTGACGTTACCGCCAGAGTCCAAGCCACCTACAATCTGCGTGCGCAGCACGTCATTAGCGGCCGGGCTGGCGCTGGCGTGCAGATAGCGGTCCACAATGCCCGTGGCGCCGGAGTCCCAGAACTGGCGCTGATAGACGGTCGTGTCCTCAACAGAGAACATGCCCTCGACGTCAAACACGCCGAGCGTATTGCCCGCGTTTCTGACGTGCGCGTTCTCTGCCTGGAAAACGTTGTTTTTCGATAGAACCTTCTTGGCCGCGCGATTGTTGTTGTGGATGATGCGTGCTTGGCCGTCCGAGTAGAACCCTGACGTCGGCTCGACCGGATCAAACCAGAAGTACGCGCCGCTGATGACGGCGAGCTCGGTCGTACTGTCGTCGCTGAAGTCAATCCACAAATCAGTGTAGAATGTATCGCCCTGGAACAGAGCGGCGAAATCGATGTAGGTGCCGATTTTCCTGACGCGAGCCGCGACGCCTGCGTTGCTGTCCCAATTATTCAAACCCCAAGCAGCATTTTTGCCGCACGCAAAGATGTCAATGCCCGTTGCGCATGCGAACGTTCGGTTCACGTTCAGGCTCCACCCGCCGGTGTTGCCAATCGAGAACGCGGTTGTCATGGCGCCCGTGCCGCCGAAAGCCTCGTTGGAGATGAACGTGCCATCAGTCGGCGCGTCTCCCTCGTCCGACGCGGTGCCCTGCGTATGGAACCCCTTTGCCACCGTGACGCCGGCAAGCGTGCTGACCGAAAAGCAGTGACTGACCCGGCAGCCACTTAAGTAAGCCGCTGTTCCGAGAGATCCGTCCTGGTTCTGTCGCGTCAACCGCCAGTTGGCAGCCGTTGCGTTGCGAAACTCGCAGAACTCGAACAGCGGCGCATAGCACTTTGTGACGCATCCCAGTGCCTTCAAACCGAAGGCTTCAAACACCATGCCGGCAAAGTGAAACGGCGCCTCGGCAAACGCCCCGTTGGCGTCACCCGTTGTCCATCGCTTGGCCGCGACGAGGTAATCGCCCGACGTGGTGGCAACCAGCTCGGCCATGCCGCCGATGCACCCGAAGAACTTGCGCTTGAAGCCGAAGACGCCCGTACCACCCGGCAGCTTGATGTTCCCCGCCATGTAGATCTTGCCGGGCGCGAACAACACGCCCTGCCCGTCAGTTGTGGCGTCGAGCGCCGCCTGGATTGGGGTTGTGTCGTCGGTGCCGTAGTAGAATTTTGCCGAAGCGACCGACGTCGACGGCGCGACGGTCAACTCAATCGATGTGCCAGAATTGATCGAGGCAATCGTTGTGGCCAGTGTTGCCCCGGCCGCGCCCGCGCCAGCCACTACAATTGGCTTGCCGATATCCGCCGTCGCCCACGACACGCTGCCGCACGTGAACGTGTTGTCGCCGCTCGTCGCAACGCCGTTGGTCTTGTAGACGCCATCGCCAACGGCGCCAAAATCCTCGACGACCTTTTGACCTACAGACAGACCAAAGGGAACCCCTGCGACCGTCGGCCGACCGGCAAGCCCGCGCGCAATTGTCGTATCTGACGCATTCCCGAGGTTGATTGCCGTGAACTGCGGGCTGTCGCC
>CAZZBK010000290.1:0-2743 GCA_964652155.1 uncultured Planctomycetaceae bacterium
TTCAATTGGCAGAGCACCGCATTCGTAATGCGGGGGTTGCGGGTTCGACTCCCGCGGCTGGCTCTCTCTGCTGCGCTTTGTCAGCGTCTTCCTCCGGCTTTGCGATCAGATGTGGCCCGGTGCTCGGGCAAGGAGAAATGCGGATGGCTGCTGTGCTCGATCAGTCGCTCAAGATGTTGGTGCTCTCGAATAGTCCGTTCGGCCCTCAGGAAGTCCGACAGATCACCCAAATCATTGGGGCCGACTTCGCCAACTACCGGCTGCTCAACGAGGCGGTCCAAGAGCTGGAGATGAAGGGGGACCCGAGCCCGGCCGGCAAGGTCCGCTTAGGCGTCTGCTATTACTTGCTCGGCAAGTACCGCTTGGCCACCGAGGCCCTGTCGACCGCCGACGGCGGCGCGATGGCTCAATTCTACTTGGGCAAGACACTGTTCGCGCGACAAGACTACGTCGAGTCGATTCGCCATTTCGACTCCGCCGCCAAGGCGGGCTACGAAGCCGATATCTGCACGCTCGCCCGGGTCGAATGCCTCCGCTACGGCGGCAACCTCGCTGCCGCGTTGCAACTGCTCAACGGCTTGTCCGGTTCGGTCACGTCGTCGGCCGAGTATTTGTATCAGCGTGGTGCCACGCTGGCCGCTGAGGGGGGTAGTCCCACCGAGGTCGTCGCCCTGTACGAACGCGCCGTCGAAGCCGATCCCAAGCATGCCGGTGCCTTGTTCGGCCTGGCGCTCGAAAACGATCGACGCGGCAACGACGAAATGGCCCTCGACTTGTACCAAAAGGCCGCGCTGCGGTTCCCATCGCACTACGGCGCGCTGCTCAACCTGGGCATTCTGTACGAAGATCGCTTGCAGTTTGATCGCGCTCGGGCCTGCTACTCGCGGATCCTCGACGTGTATCCGAACGACGGCCGCGCCCGGCTCTTCTACAAAGACGCGACCGCTTCGAGCGACATGGTCTTTGACGAAGACGAGAAGCGCCGTCGCGATCGCCTGAGCCAGGTGCTCAACATTCCCGTCACCGACTTTGAACTCTCGGTGCGCAGCCGTAATTGCCTGCAAAAGATGGGCATCCACACGCTCGGCGATCTGACCCGCACGACCGAGGCCGAACTGCTCAACAGCAAGAACTTTGGCGAGACGTCGCTGGTCGAGATTCGCGAGATGATGTCCTCGCGCGGGCTCGAGCTGGGCCAGTTCGCGCACGAACGGTCCACCCCCGAGCCGGTCTTCGAACCGACGCAGATGTCGCCCGACGAACAGGCGTTGCTCAACAAGCCGATCGCCGACCTGAACCTCTCGGTGCGGGCCCGCAAGTGCATGATGCGACTCGGCATCATCACCGTCGGCGAGCTCATGCGGAAGACGGGGGACGAGTTGCTCGAGTGCAAGAACTTCGGCGTCACCAGCTTGAACGAAGTCCGCGAGAAGCTCACCGTGCAAGGCTTGCGGCTGCGGGGCGACTAACCGCCTGTTCTAAAAACTGTCGGGGACCGTCCCCCATTTGCGAAGGAACGCGAAGCACGTGGGGACCGTCCCTCTCGCAGTTCTTACCGCACTGCGTTGACCTTCCGATCGTTCGCGGAGTGCGTCGCCCATGTTCGGCTATCGCTTGCACCACGTCGACGCGCACTGCCGCGCGCGGCGGGGCACGTTCACGACCCCGCACGGCTCGGTCGAGATGCCCGCCTTTATGCCCGTCGGAACCCAGGGGACCGTCAAAGGGCTGTCGTTCGATCACCTGCGGTTGACCGGCGCCGAGATGGTGCTGAGCAACACGTACCATCTCACGCTTCGTCCGGGCGAGGAGGTGGTCCGCGCGCTCGGCGGACTGCACGCCTTCATGCGTTGGGATGGTCCCATCCTGACCGACAGCGGCGGCTTTCAGCTCTTCAGTCTGGCCGACCGCGCCAAGGTGACCGAGACCAGCGCGGTCTTTCGCTCGCACATCGACGGCTCGCTCGTCGAGTTGTCTCCCGAACGGGCCATCGCCATTCAAGAAGCCCTGGGGAGCGACGTGGCGATGGTGCTCGACCATGTCATCGCGCTGCCCGCCGAGCATGACGCGGTCGTCGACGCGATGGACCGCACCATCCGCTGGGCACGACGCTGCCGCGACGCGGCCACGCGATGCGATCAGGCACAGTTCGGCATCGTGCAAGGGGGGCTCGACTGCGCGCTGCGCCAACGCTGCGCCGAACAACTCGTCAAGCTCGACTTCCCCGGCTATGCCATCGGCGGCCTGAGCGTGGGAGAAGAACCGAGCGAGATGGTCCGGGTGCTCGATGGCACGGTTCCGGTCCTGCCGACCGATCGGCCACGCTACCTGATGGGGGTCGGCCGACCGCAGGACTTGCTCGAGGCGATCGAGCGGGGCATCGATCTGTTCGACTGTGTCATGCCCAGCCGCAACGGACGCAACGCACTCGCGTTCAGCGACGCGGGACCATTGCGGTTGCGCAACGCGCAGTACGAGCGCGACGACCGCCCGCTCGAAGCCCACTGCCCTTGCCTGGCCTGCAAGTACAGCCGCGGCGTAATCCGACACATGTTCGCGGCCGGCGAGATGCTCGGCCCGATCCTGCTCACAATTCACAACCTGACTTACTATCAACGGCTGCTCGCCGACGCGCGTGTGGCCATCGAGCAGGATCGATTCGTCGAGTTCAAACGCCGGCGCATGCTCGGCTGGGGAACCAGCCCCGCCGAGCCGGGACCGTCCGTCGCCGGGTAAGTTGGCG
>CAZZBK010000291.1:0-2681 GCA_964652155.1 uncultured Planctomycetaceae bacterium
ATCTTGCCGGTGTCATCAAACGATCCGAAGCCCACCCAACCGCTCGCAAACGTCTTGTCCTGGGCCACCATGATCGGCTTGCTCAGGTCGTCAAAATAAACCTTGATCGAGCCGTTGGTCGCCTCACGATGCAGACGCACCTTGTGCCAGACGTCGAGCCCCCAGTTGTTGCCCGTGTTGGTCACGGTCGAGATTTTGAGACGCGGCGCGTTGTTGACAATAAAGATATTGTTGGCGTGGTCGTCGGCCTTGGTCGCAATGTGGGCGTAGTAATAGCTGGCGGGCCCCTGGTAGCCGAAGAACAGCACCATGTCGCGGTGACCGTACTCTTTGCCGGTCTGTAGGCAGTCGGCCTCGATCAGCACGTCGCCGACCATTTTGTTCTTGATGAGCGCGATGTTGAACGGCGAGCGATACGGCGGCTTGTACTTGCTCTGCTGATGCAGCTCGAGCGCCCCCTTGTTCTTGTCGAGGGCAATCCGCCAGGCGGCCGCGTCGGTCGGCGCAAAGTCATCGAGCGCCGCGGCCGACGCGAAGTTCTGCGCGTACACGAGCTTGTAATTCTCGGGAATGCCGGGGGATTTTTCCTCGGCCTGGGCGACCCCACTCGTGCAGACGATCAACGCCAACAGAACCATCGCGCGCATGGCAAACTCCGCAAGTCAAAAAACGGCTAATCAATACGGTGGCTGCGTCGCTATTGTGATGCACCGCGCGGCCAAGTTCAATCGTGCTTTTGTCATTTATCAAGGCGCAATGTGCCAACGCGACGGCGGCTCTCGGCACGATGGTGAGGTGACGGCGTCCATATGGCCTGTTCCGGCAGTGATGTCCAATGCTGCTTGGGTGGCCCGGACAACTTGTTGTCCGGGTGGCGCAGCCACAAGAGGGCGTTGAAGCTTCATCAAGTCATGCCTCGTGTCACTTGCAGCGGCCCGGACAACAAGCTGTCGGGACGACCCAGTCAGGCGTTCCTTCCGTGACGAGCTCACTCCGCCACTTGCCCTGGTGCTGGTCGAGCGCGCGCGGTTCGAGTATCTTGTCCGAATCCATTCATCCAGCGTTTCATATTTTTTGATCCTCAGATAATCAGCTTAACAGGCCGAGCTACGCGAGGCCGGTATGATCGGACTCCCGCTGGTCGTCCTACTTAACTTAGTTACCTGAACCTCATTAGTCAGGATAAGCTCTCGTGACTGCCGCCGACACGTATCAGAAAGTTTGTCAACATGTGCGCGAGACCGCGCTGCTCAGTTCGATCGAGTCGCTGCTCGGCTGGGACGAGCGGTGTTTGCTTCCACCGGCGGCGGGCGAATATCGGGCCGAACAAATGACGCTGCTGGCGGGCATGGTGCACGACCGGCTCACCGATCGGCGGCTGGGGGGCTGGCTCGACGAGCTCAGCACGAGCGAGCTCGCGGCCGACGTGCACAGCGACACCGGCACGAATATCCGGCAGTTGCGCCGCGCGTATCAAAAACGGATCAAGCTCCCCAAGTCGCTCGTCGAGGAGTTGACCCGCGTGAGCGTGCGCGGGCAGCAAGTCTGGCAAGAGGCCCGCGCCAAGAACGACTTTGCCTCGTTCGAGCCGTTATTGGAGCAGACCTTTCATCTCAAGCGACAGCAGGCCGACGCGCTGGGTTACACGACCTGCCGCTACGATGCGTTGCTGGACGATTACGAGCCCGACGCGCGTTCGAGCGATTTGGCCAACGTGCTCGCGGGGCTCAAGCAGGAGTTGGTCCCGCTGGTCGCGGCGGTGGGTCGCTCGCCGCATCGCGCCCCGGTCGAGATCCTTGAGCGCCGTTACGACGTCGCGGAGCAGGAACGGTTCGGCCGCGAGGCCGCGCGGCAGATCGGTTTTGAATTCGCGCGGGGTCGGCTCGACACGACCACGCATCCGTTCTGCTCGGCGATGGGCCCGCACGATCACCGGATCACGACGCGCTACGATGAGCGATTTTTCAACATGGCCTTTTTTGGCATTTTGCACGAGGCGGGACACGGCCTGTACGAGCAAGGCTTGAGACCTGAGCAACACGCCCTGCCGGCTGGCGAGGCGGTCTCGCTCGGCATTCACGAATCGCAATCGCGGATGTGGGAAAACTTGGTGGGCCGCTCGCATGCCTGCTGGGAGCATTTTTTCCCGCTCGCCCAGCAAGCCTATCCGCAGTCGCTCATTGACGTGCGGCTCGATGACTTTTATTTCGCCATCAATGAAGTGAAACCATCGCTCATTCGGGTCGAGGCGGACGAGGCCACCTACAACCTGCACATCCTGATCCGTTTCGAGTTGGAGCAGGCGCTGATCGATGACCAGCTCAAGGTGGCCGACCTGCCCGCGGCCTGGAACGACAAGTATGAGCAGGCGCTCGGCATCCGCCCGCCGACCGACGCCCTGGGGGTGATGCAAGACATTCACTGGAGCGCTGGCCTGATCGGGTATTTTGCCACATACTCGCTCGGCAATCTGTATGCGTCCCAGTTCTTCGACACGGCCGACCGCGAGTTGGGTGGCCTGGCAGGGCTCATGCGTCGCGGCGACTTTGAGCCGCTGCGCGCATGGCTGCGGGAGAAAATCCACCGTCACGGACAGTGCTACACCGCGGCCCAATTGTGTGAGCGCGTTACGGGCGCGCCGCTGACCCATGCCCCGCTGATGAAACACTTGCGTGGCAAGT
>CAZZBK010000292.1:0-2678 GCA_964652155.1 uncultured Planctomycetaceae bacterium
TCAACGAGAAGCCGATGCAGTTGGAAGTCGATGGCAAAGTTCTGACCGGCAAGGACCTTGTGAAGTGGAAGTATCAGAAGTACATGCGTGACTATCTCGGCTGCGTGCAGGGAGTCGATGACGGAGTCGGCAAGGTGCTCGATTATCTTGACGAAGCTGGTTTGGCCAAGAACACAATCGTGATCTACTCGGCCGACAACGGCTGGTATCTCGGCGATCTCGGTCTGTACGACAAGCGGTTCATGTACGAGCCTGGCCTGCACGTGCCGCTCATTGCTCGCGGTCCCGGCATCAAGTCGGGCAGCGTGCCGGAGCAATTCGTGGCAAACATCGATTTCGCCCCGACCTTCCTCGATCTCGCCGGGCTCCCCGTGCCTGAGTTCATGCAGGGCCGTTCAATCGCTCCCCTGCTCCGCGGCGAGTCGCCGAAGGACTGGCGCACGACGATGTATTACCGCTACTACCACGACCCCGGACATCACAACACGGTGGCGCATCTCGGCGTGAGAACGGCGACGCACAAGCTGATTCACTATTGGAAGCAGAACACTTACGAGCTGTTCGAACTCACCGCCGACCCGACCGAGCAACGCAATCTGCTCCATGATCCGAGCGATGCGAAGAACCCGGCGGTCGTGGCGAAGTTCGCCGAACTGAAGGACGAACTCACTCGCTTGAAGCAGGAGTACAAGGACACCGACGAGCTCTATGCGAACCCCGCAACTTGGCCTGCGGGAAGCGCCGATGGCCCGTGGGACGCCTATCAACCAAGCGGCAACAAGACCGTCGCCGAAGCCATTCAAGCCGCTGAGAATCGTTGACCGAGAAGAACCAACTCTTATCCATGCCAACCAGGGCGAAGGCGCGAAGAACACGGGCAACAAGCGAGCGAAGCCATGAAACAATTCCTCCCGCAACGGATCACGGTTCTCACGATCTTTTTCGGTCACATCGTTTCCGACCACATCGCTGCCGCCGAACCGCCGAACCTCATCTGGATCATGGCCGACGATCTATTCGCGGATGAAGCATTGAAGTTCGTTGACGAAAATAAGACTGGGCCGTCCTTCCTTTACTGGAGCATGGTATCAGCATGCCGAAATCGCGGCGAAGATCGGCGACTACCTCAAGACCGCCCGCACGCCATTGCCCGAGTGGGAACCAAAATGGAACGCGGGGACCAAAGGGAAATGACGCTTGCTGCACGAGTTGTTTAAGCGGGCTGGGTCTAATGAAAGCCCACGCAGAGTCGCGAAGACGAAGAAACGCTAGGAGGAAACACCATGAGCTGGAATCGAACGAATAGCAGACCACCCATATTGTGCCGACAGTGGCGTTTCACTTCGTGCCCTGGCGTCACCGCGACGTTCAATTTCTTGTCTTTCGTCTTCGTCGTTTTGTCGTCGTCGCGATTGGCCATCGCCGAGGAAGCCGCAGTATCTGCCGCGCCGCCCAACGTCGTTTTCTTTCTTGTAGACGACCTTGGTCAGCGCGATCTCGGTTGCTACGGCAGCTCGTTTTACGAGACACCCAACCTCGACCGTTTAGCGAAAGATGGCGCGTTGTTCACGGACGCCTACGCCGCCTGTCCGGTCTGCTCGCCAACGCGAGCGAGCATCATGACCGGCCAGTGGCCGCAACGAACGGGAATCACCGATTACATTGGCGCGCCGACCAAACCTGAACTGTGGAAACGCAACACTCGGTCGCTCCCCGCCCCGTACACCGACCGACTCGCGCTGGACACGACGACGCTTGCCGAGGCGATGAAGGGGGCGGGCTACGCCACGTTCTTCGCCGGCAAATGGCATCTCGGACCGGAAGGCTGGTGGCCGGAGAATCAGGGCTTCGACATCAACATGGGTGGTATTGACCGCGGCGGACCCTATGGCGGGAAGAAGTACTTTTCGCCCTATGGCAATCCTCGCTTGCCCGACGGCCCGGATGGAGAACATCTGCCCGATCGCCTCGCAACCGAGACGGCGCAGTTCATCGAGACCAACAAAGGCCGACCATTCTTCGCCTACCTCTCGTTTTATTCCGTCCACACGCCGCTCATCGCGCGAGACGATTTGCGAAAGAAGTATGAGGAGAAACGCGCGCGGCTCGGCCTCATGGAACAGTGGGGCCGCGAACACGAGCGCGATGTGCGTCTGGTGCAAGAGCATGCGGTCTATGCGGCGATGGTCGAAGCCATGGACTTGGCCATCGGCAAAGTGTTGGCGAAGCTCGATGAACTGGGCTTGCGCGAGAACACCATCGTCATCTTCACCAGCGACAACGGCGGCCTGTCGACGAGCGAAGGCTGGCCCACCTCGAATCTCCCGTTGCGCGGCGGCAAAGGTTGGATGTATGAGGGTGGAATCCGCGAGCCGCTGCTCATCCGCTGGCCGGCGGTGGTGAAGGCCGGCAGCGTCATCAGCACGCCTGTCAGCAGCCCTGACTTTTTCCCGACACTGCTCGCCGCCGCTGGCGCGCAATCGCTGCCTGGCCAGACGCTCGACGGCATGAGTCTGATGCCGGTTTTCAAAGGGGGCACGCTGCCGGAACGCCCGCTTTTCTGGCACTATCCGCATTACGGCAATCAAGGCGGCGCGCCCGCTGCGGCCATTCGCCGCGGAGCTTGGAAGCTGATCGAGTGGCAGGAGGACGGTCGCGTGGAACTTTACAACCTCGCA
>CAZZBK010000293.1:0-2611 GCA_964652155.1 uncultured Planctomycetaceae bacterium
TCACTTCCGCGCCGGCCGCGTTGCGTTGGTAGCGAACCGTCGGCCCGGTGCTGAGAAGCTTGCCGGTCTTGGCGTGCCACTTGGGGACCATGTCGCCGGCAACGACCTCGATACCGTTTGGCTCTTGGCGTCGCCCCAAGGTCGTCGCATGTTCGAGCGGCGGCAGCCAGGTCTTGCCCAAGTCATCGGAGCGAACCTCATTGACCGCGAAGAAGATGTCACTGCCGGTGAGCAGCAGCTTCTGCATCGTGAAGATGATGCTCGGCTGAGGGCCATGAACCACGCCCGCACGAGGAGCAACCCAACATGTTTTGCCGTCGAAGCCCGACATGACCGTGTCGAGCTTGATCGTGTACTCGACGGGCTCCGCCGCGTGCGAGCTCGTCAAACCAGCGGTTGCGAGCAAGGTAGAGACAAGGCCCGTGAGCCAAAGGGCGAAACCGTTCCTGCCCCGCGCCGAGATATTTCCCGTCATCACAATCTCCTGGTCAAATCGAAGGTGTCACGAGTCGCTGTCAGCCGGCTTGAGATCGTTATCGCCGAAGGTGTTGTTTTCCTGACGACGTTCCGAGGCTGTCCTTTTCATTCAATCGCCACGCCACTCGCCCTTCCAGATCGGGCGGAGGAATCGTTTGTCGTTCGTGCGATACAGCGCGATTGAAAACTCCGTGGCGGCGAGAAACTTTTGATACGCCTCATCGTCGCGATGGAAGGTCGAGCGCGGCGGATCGTCCAGCAGACCGGCTTGGCGCAGGTCGTGGTGCAACACGACGAGGTTCTCGCCGAACATCTCCAAGCGGTGACGTTGCGATTCCGTTTCGGTTTTGGCGAGAGCGGCGAGATAGAGACGCTCCATGTCCGCGAAGGCCGGAGCATGCACAGCAGAGATGAGTTCGTAGTTCACTTCGTAGTTCTGGCCGCGATAGACGGGTGACTCGCGCGCCTTGTAGGCCATCATCCGCGTTTCCAGCAGTCGGTTGAGTTCGTCCATCGACTCCCAGCCGGGGCCGTAGGCGCGTTGCAACCACTCGCGATAGAGCAGGTCCACATCGACGCGCGGGTTCCACATCTGCTTGGCGAGAATGTAATTCGTCGGCGCGCCGTAGCCCCACGCTCCGAGTCCGACCATGTTGGCGGCTCTCGCGCCGGCCTTGTGTACGGTCGGCAGTTCCAGCTTCAGGATGTCGCGGCCGACCGGCAGCGGAGCACCGTTGAACGAGCGCATCCAGGTCGAGTAGTTGTGATACGCGAAGTTCGGCGTGACCGCGCGCCAGCCCTCGGCCACACGCTGAAACTCGTCACGATAGACCGGCTTCGCCAGGCCCCAGCCGTAGTAATTGAGCGGTGCCCAATCGAGCCACAAGTTGGCCGCAAGTTTTTCGGCCGGCGGCCGCGGCGGATACATGTAGTTGTAATAGACCAGCCCGCAGACCAGTCGCTGCGGGTGCTTCACCGCCACTTGGCGAGCGACGTCGTCATAGAACCGCACCATCAACGTGGAATACGACGGCTTGCCATGCGGATCTTTCGCGATGAGCGGCAGACACTTCTTGCACTGACAAAAGTCGCCGCCGTCGCTGGCCGAGATCGACGCACAACGCCGCTCCGGATACTTGTCCAGAGTGAGAATCACGCTGGCCGCAAAGGCTTCGACGAGCGCCGGCTCATTCGTGCAGAACTTGATCGACTTGTGATTCGCAAAGCGGCGCGGACGACCGCGATCGTCTTTCGCGAGCCATTCGGGATGAGCCTCCGCTTGCTCGCGCGAGATGTAGTCGTCCCACGCATGTCCCGCCGACAGCTTCCAGCCATCGAGCGTCGATGGAACCTTCTGCCGTTGCAGCCACAGCTTCGGAGCGGACGGCTGCTTGTCCTCCTTCGGCCGCCGATCCTGCACGTCTTGAATGACTCGCGCGAAGAACGCCGGGCTCTGTCGCACATCCAAACGGGGCACATTGAGCGTCGCCTGACGCGGAATGTCCTCGCCCCATTCACCCGGCAACAGCCAGCGCACGCCGAGCGTTTCGAGAAACTCATAAGTGCCATACAGCGTGCCGCGACTGCTCCAATTCGGCACGTCCGGCTTGTCTTTGCCGACGATGAAAAGGCTCTCGCCGACAGTGCGCAGAATAAAGCTGTCGTCCGCCGCATCCGCCGCAAGCGTGACCCCGGCTTTGCGAGCCGACTCGTTGTCGCCGAGGCAAATCATGCGGTCTGTCGGCTCGCGTGAGATCGGCAATTCAACGCCGGTCGAAACCTTCAACACGCGCTGCACTTCCTTCGCCGAGTCCCGCACCCAAACGACCGCAGCCGGATTGCAATAGATGACGTATCCGCTCTTCCCGTCCTGCACGATTCGCAGTTGGTCGTCGGCCTTCTCCGGCGGAGTATTCTCGGTGGTCTGAGCCTCGGCAGCTCGCGCGAGCAAGAGAACCAGCAGCATGGCGATGATTCGCTTCGTGTTTTTCATTCGGTGCGCCCTTTGAGCCGCAGGGCGCTAGCCCCGGTTCAGATGACACAAACTTTGAGATGACGCAAACCCGGGCTAGCGCCATTGGGTGCAAAACAACAATTCCACAGACAGGGGTCAGGCACCGCAAAACTCAAAATT
>CAZZBK010000294.1:0-2586 GCA_964652155.1 uncultured Planctomycetaceae bacterium
AGCCGCGAAGGCTCGGAGACGACCACCGTGCAAGACCGCGCGCGCGATAGCCAGCAGCTTTACAACTACGCTCGCACAAGCGCTGCCGAGGCCATCGCGAAGGCGCCGAAAAGCCCTTGGTTGCTCACGCCCGACATGATCGGCCCCTACAAGCAGATGTGGGACACGGCGAACACCAAGGATCTGCCGTACATGCTCTATCGGCCAGATCCGAAGAGCCCGAACGCTGCGCCGGTTCGAAATCAAGGCCCCGAGGTTCCCGCCGCATTCATCAACGAGGCGCAGGTTGCCGCCGACGACATGAAGGGCACGACGGGGATCTACGACGCCGGCCTAGGTGCTCGCTCGAATGAGACCTCAGGCCGCGCGATCATGGCCCGTCAGCGCGAGGGCGATGTCGGGAACTACCACTTCATTGACAACTTGCGCGCCTCGCTGACGCACACGGGCCGCGTGCTGGTCGACCTAATCCCGAAGATCTACGACAACGAGCGCGTTATCCGGATCGCTGCGGATGGTGAGGAAGAGCAGGAAGAATTCATGCCTATCAACAAGGTCATGATGGGCGTCGACGGCGAGCCCGTCGTCATGAACGACCTATCAACGGCCCGCTTCGACGTGCGCGTGACGATCGGCCAGAGCTACACGACCAAGCGGATGGAGGCTGCCGACTCGCTGCTGCAGTTCATGCAGGCCGTGCCTCAGGCGGCGCCGCTGGTGATCGACCTTGTGGCCAAAAACTTCGATTGGCCGGACGCGGACAAGATCGCCAAGCGCCTCAAAAACATGGTGCCGCCGCAAGCGCTCGCTGATCCGAACGACCCGAACGCGCCGAAGCCGCCTGGGCCGCTCGATGACCCGTCTGTGCAGCTCGAGTTGCGGGAGAAGGCCGCAAAGGCAGCCAAGACCGAGGCCGAAGCCGAGGGCAAGCACCTCGAGAACATGGCCACTTACGGCATGATGACGGCCGCGCCTGGCATTTTCGACCAGGGTGCGCCCGGCATGGAACCGACGAACGCTCTCATGCAGCAAAACGACCAGCAGATGCCTTTCGACATGGGCGGACAGCAGGTCGACCCGGCACTGCTTGAGCAACTGATGGCATCTGAGGCACAGCCTCGGCCTGTGTGACGTGCGTTTTCGCCCATCGGGCGCTCGTAAGACCAAGAGGACAGCATGACCGAAGTGACCAACGCGCCGGCAACACCGGCAGCGGCAGCCCCCGTTCCGCCGACCGTCGAAGGAAAGCCGATACCGTCTCCGGCAACTTCACCGGCCAAGGCGGACGCTCCGAAGCCAGAAGCGAAGGCCGATGCGCCCGACGTTGCGGACCAGAAGCCTGACGTCGAGGAAGCGGAGCGCAAGAAGCGCGACTTCAAAAGCCGCTTCAACGAAGTTTACGGGAAGTGGAAGCAGAAAGAGGCCGAAGTCGTCTCGAAAAGCCGAGAGATCGAACGCCTTAGCGCCGAGCTCGAGCAGATTCGGTCAACTCCATCCGATCAGCTCACATTCGAGCAGCAGGAGGAGATGCGTCTTCGCAGCACGGTGAAAGCGGAGCGCCTGGACCAGGCAAAGGCCGGCGTCCAGGACACCGTGAGGGAGTTGCAGCGGGCTCAGTTTGACGCGTTCCAAGCCCGTGTCGAGTCGGTACGGGAGCAGATCCCCGACTTCGATCAGGTCGTGTACCGCAACGAAGTGCCTATCAGCGACGTCACGACCGATTTTCTGGTCGACAGTGATCTTGGCCCCCAGGTCGCGTACTGGCTTGGCAAGAACCCGGCGGACGCCCGCCGCATCTACAGTCTACCGCCCCACAGACAGGGCGCCGAGTTGGCCCGTATCGAGGCGCGTCTCTCCGCAGCGCCACAGGCGCGGAAGGTCTCAAACGCACCCGCTCCAGTTCCGACGCTCGGCGGATCTCCCGCCCCTGCTCAGAAGTCACCGCAGGAAATGAGCATGTCGGAATACGCGGCTTGGCGAAACGCCAAGCGCAAGGCGGGCTAGCTCGCACAAGGAACATAGGAAATGGCTGATACCACACTCACCGCGGATGTCATCGCCAAGGAAGCGCTGACGATCCTCGACAACGAACTCGGCTGGCTCAAGAAGCTCCACCGCGCTCACGAAGAGGAGTTTTCCAACTCTGTCAACGGCTACAAGGTAGGCGAGACCATCTCGATCCGCCGCCCGGCCGACTTCACGGTTCGAACCGGCGCAAGTACGTCGGTACAGGACGTGATCGAAGGCAAGGTGACGCTGACGATCGATACTCAGATCGGCGTCGACTTCGATTTCTCGTCAACCGACCTGACGCTCAAGATCGAGGATCTGAGCGAGCGCGTCATGAAGCCTGCCATGACGAATATCATCAACCACATGGCCAACGACGTTGCCGTCACGATGTATCGTGGCTTCTACAATTGGGTCGGCACGCCCGGCCAGACAGTCAACAGCTACGCCGACTTCTCCAAGGCACCGGAGCGGCTCGACCTCATGGCCGTGCCGATGGCAGATCGTTGCGCTCTGCTGTCTCCGGCGGATCACTGGGGCATGCTCGGTTCGCAGACCGCCCTCTACATCAACGGC
>CAZZBK010000295.1:0-2538 GCA_964652155.1 uncultured Planctomycetaceae bacterium
GCGGAGCGCGTAGCCGTCGCAAAACCGAACCGGTCCGCGTGATTTGTGCTTTGTGCTTTGTGTTTCGTGTTTCGTGTTTCGTGTTTTGTGTTGGGTGTTGGGTGTTGGGTGTTGGGTGTTTCGTGTTGGGTTTCCGACCCCAAGCCGGCCAGCTTGCCAGCCGCTACTCGAGCGGATCGAGGCTGTCGCTCAGGTTGTCGTTGTCGCGATCGAATGGCAGCGGGTCGACCAGGTCCAACAGCCCGTCGCCGTCAGCGTCGTGCCGTGGGGTCAAGTAGCCGGTGGTGTCGCTGTGCCGCTCGCCATGCTCGGCAACAGCCCGTTCGAGCGCGTGCCAAACATGGCGCACCAGCTCGCTACGCACGAGTGGCTTTTTCGCTTGGGCGTCGAGCCCTCGGCTGGCCTCGAAACCCACTCGCCGTAACACGTGCGCAAGCTCGCCCCAGGTGACCGTTTGCGTACCGGCGGGGTATTCGATCGCCGCCGCGTCGAGTTGCACCAGCGCGCGAGCCCGGCGAAGGGTGACGCCCAACTCGTCGGCGCTGACCTCTTTCCAGGCATCGAAGTCGACGCTCGTCGCGTCGCCGGTATGAATGCCTCGCACGGCAAGCGATTGGGCCGCGACAAAGGCTAGGTCGTCGGGGGGCAAATCGTGGTACGGCCAGATGAGCACGCCGGGCGCGCCGCGCACGCCGCGAATGAGTGTCTGCTGCAACGCGCGAATCGCGGCCCAGTCGGCCGCCAGTTGGCGCGGTGACCGGCCGTCGCGCAAGCTCATCCAGGCGACCGTCCCCGCGGCTTGGCCGCAGAGCATCATCTGGCCATGCAGCCGCAGGGCGGCGCTGGCAATGCTCGTGAGTCCGATGTTCTTGCCGCCGCCGAGCAGGCCATCGATCTCGACACTCACCAAGCCGCGGACGCTGAACATGGCCCGATCGGTGTGCGTGGACCAGTTGCGATTGGCCGTGTGGATGAGCCCCCAGGGGCCACGCGGGTCGTCATTGAGAAACTGCCGCCGCGTGGGATGGAAGTCGATGTTGAATTGGAAGCCGAACAGGGCGTCGGGGACCATCACCTTGGCCCAACGGGGCTGGTCGCTCGGCGTGCGAATGTCTTGCTCGCGGAGCATCGAGAGGGCCACGAGGCGCAGTCCTTCGCGGATGTACGGTTTCGGCGGCAGGCGGTCGTGGGTGCCAAAGTCGTCGACCAATTGCAGCGCGCGGAACCGTTCGCCGGCGAGCCCTTCGAGGGTTTGCAGATGGTGCAGCATGCCGAGCGTTTGTCGCTTGGCGTCGGCGAACACGATCGCCCGCTGCGCGTGGCTCATGTCGACCACATTCTTGTGCGCCGCGCCTGGCTCGGTGGCTTCGAGCGCGTCGACCACGCGTTGCGGAAATCGATAGAGCGGATAATCCTGCACGGGCCAGTTGAACAGGATGGTCTCGGTTCCCGGCGGCAGGCCGTTGTGATGCCGATCGACGAGCCGCCGCTGGGTGTAGACGGTCGTCTCGGTCGAGTACATCCCCTCGGGGTAAGCGCTATCGATGAACGGCGGCTGAGGCATCCGCAGCACCCCCTTGGGCCACATCGACGCCGCGAACTGCGCGGCCGTGGCACTCGACGTGGCGTGATACTTTCGTTCGTCGTAATCGTCGGGTTTGGGGATGAGCGCGGGCTGGGCCGACTCGCGCAGCACGGCGCAGTAGCTGATCGGGTTCATCTCGTTGCGCTCGGCCCCCAACGGGCCCTCGGGCGCGCTGGGTTCGCCGAAGTCGGCTTTCAGGTCGGGGCCCGCTCGATACGCCGCGCCGCTGAGGCGGATCACGTCGCCCCAATCGGAGCAGTCGATCGTGAGCGCGGCGCGGATCGTCAAGCGAGCGTCCGGCTTGTCGGGGGACTCGAACGTCACCGCCTCGACTCGCTTGTTGCGGGTCGCGACCTTGATCGGTCGCCAAGGGTACAGCAGCATGATCTGCCGCGAGCCGTTGTCGGCGTAAGGGTCGACGAGTTGCGCGAAGATGTGTGCGGCGGCGGCAGGCTCGATCGTGTCGCTGGCCGTCACGGCATTACCAGGTCGAGCGAGTCCATACTTCGTGCCGTTGTGTCGCCGGATCGACTCCATGACTTCGAGGAACATGCCCGAGCGCGGAAAATTGACCCGTTTGCCGCGGTAGATCGTCCATTCGTCGACGGCTCCGACGGCCTCGGCGCTGAACTGGCCGCCGAGCCACGCGATGTCGTTGACGAGCGCGATCCGTTTCACTCCCAGCCTAGCGGCCTGCACGGCCGCGGCCACCCCCGCCTCGTTGCCGCCGACGACGAGCAAGTCGACTTCGTGCCGTATCTCAGCCGCGGTAACGCTGGTCGCAGAGAGGAGGGAGAGAAGAGCGAATAAGAGTGAGCGGAACATCAGGCACCGGAGGAGAGGAGATGGAACCACGGATGAACACCGAGTGGAGGAGTGGAGGAGTGGAGGAGTGGAGGAGTGGAGGAGTGGAGGAGTGGAGGAGTGGAGGAGTGGAGGAGTGGAGGAGTGGA
>CAZZBK010000296.1:0-2521 GCA_964652155.1 uncultured Planctomycetaceae bacterium
TGGCGAGTGCCTTGCCGAAGTCCATCGCCTCAATCCTGGTCGGCGACCATCCCTCGGCTCTGCCGGCGCGCACTTTGGAAGAGTCCAGCGCCACCTATGCTTGCGATGGCGAGGGGCCGCTCACCATTTCCGGATTACTCAGCAAGCAACTGCCGGAAATGATTCCAGGTCTCGTCTGGCGTGACATTGGGGGCGCGATCCACCGCAACGAACTGGCCCCGCTGATCCCGGTCGATCAACTGCACGGCGATGTATGGGACCTGCTGCCGATGGAGAAATACCGAGCCCACAACTGGCAGGTCATGGACGGCTCGCCAAGACAGCCATACGCCTCGATCTATACCTCACTCGGCTGTCCGTTTCAGTGCTCATTCTGCATGATCAACGTGTTCCAGCACGCCAACAAATACCGCTGCCGCGACCCGCTGAAAGTGGTGGCGCAAGTGGACCATCTATACCGTCGCTATGGCGTGCGGACGTTCAAGTTCGCAGACGAAATGTTCGTTCTCAATCCCAAGCATTATCTGGCGATCTGCGAGGGCTTGGCGGCCCTACCTTATGCTGACGAGTTGAACATCTGGGCTTACGCCAGGGTCGATACTGTGAAGGCCGGCAACCTGCCGCTGCTGCGCCAGGCCGGCATCCGCTGGCTCGCCCTTGGCATCGAGTCCGGCAGCGAACATGTCAGGGACGGCGCGGACAAGTCATTTGGGCAAGACGACATCTTCGAAGTTGTTGGTGCCATTCAAGACGCCGGCATCAACGTCATTGGCAACTACATCTTCGGCCTGCCCGACGATGATATGGTCTCGATGCGAGATACGCTGGACATGGCTGTTGCTTTGAATTGCGAGTACGCGAATTTCTACTCCGCGATGTGCTACCCAGGCAGCCGCTTATATGACGAAACGCCGGAGGCTGACCGGCCTAAGGCGTGGTCCGCTTACTCACAACACTCCCGCGACACGACGCCTCTCCCGACCGCAACTTTGACCAGCGCGGACGTGCTGCGGTTCCGTGACGACGCCTTCCACGAATATTTTTCCTCATCGCGATATCTCGACATGATCCGAGAGAAGTTCGGCGCCGTCGTCGTCCAAGATATCGAACGCATGTCGTCCCATCGTTTGGAGCGTGTTTTATGATTCGCCTGCATGAGCCGACGTTCGGCGAAGAAGAAATCGCCGCTGTCGTCGAAGTACTACGCTCGACCAATGTCACCCAGGGGGAAAAGGTCAAGGCGTTCGAAGACGCTTATGCCGGCATGTTCGGACACAAGCATGTCATCGCCTGTAACAGCGGCTCATCGGCGAATCTCTTGGCCATCGCCGCGATGGTCGCCCTGGGACGGTTGCGGCGCGGCGATCAGGTGATTGTCTCTGCCCTGAGTTGGAGTACGACCGTTTTCCCGCTGATCCAATACGGGCTTATCCCGGTATTTGTCGATTGCGACCCGGAGACCCTGAACATTGACATCGGCGCTGTAAAAAAGGCTTTGTCGCCATCGATCAAGGCGATCATGCCGATTCATTGTTATGGAAACGCCGCTGATCTGACAGGGATCACGGATTTCCCGATAATCGAGGACGCTTGCGAATCCATGGGCGCCAGCTATGCCGGCATCCCCGTTGGAAGGTTCGGCGTCTGCGGCACCTTCTCAACCTATTTCAGCCATCACGTCACGACGCTGGAAGGCGGCCTGGTGGTGACCGAGGATGAAGAACTCGCGGACATGATGCGCATCCAGCGCGCCCATGGCTGGCAGCGCGATGCCAAGAAACAGCAGCATGTCCACGGCATCGATGACAGGTTCCTATTCGTGGACCTTGGCTACAATCTTCGATTGAGCGAGCCACAAGCCGCAATGGGCATGATCCAGCTCGGCAAGCTGCAAGGCTTTATCGAGCGCCGCCGGGCCTTGCTGGCGATTTTCAAGACCCGCCTGGAAGGCTCAGGCCTGGCCGTGCAGAAGGAAACGCCTGGGGGGTATAGTTCGGCCTTCGGGTGCCCTTTAATTGGCTCGCCAGGGCTCCGCGCCAAGGTAGAGGCCCAAGGGATAGAGACCCGGCCGATCATCGCCGGCAACCTGATCCATCACCCGGCAATCCGCAAATACCCCCATTACATTGCGGGAACGCTTGCGAACGCCGACAGGGTGCTGGAGCTGGGTTTCGCCGTGCCCTGCCATCAGGGGATGACGGACGACGACGCGCATTTGATCGCCGATTGTATCCTCAAATCCGATCGTCTGCCCGTCCGATATCACAGCCGCCTGACGCTCGCGTCCTCAACTCCTGGAGTGCCATGACTGAACGCAAATACCTGCCATCTCTTGCCGATCTGGTCGATAGGTTGACCATTGTGCAACTCAAGATGATTTTCATTCCGGAGCACAGAACGGAATACATAGCGGAGCGCGAGGCGATTCTGCACGACATCGATCTTATCTTGGTTGGGATACCGCAGTTGAACGCTCGCGCTGTCATGGCGATCACGATGATACAGCTTACGAATAGATATA
>CAZZBK010000297.1:0-2481 GCA_964652155.1 uncultured Planctomycetaceae bacterium
CAAACCGATCATGAAGTAAACGAGAAGGAAGACGGGGCGCATCTATCACCTCAAAGGGCCATGGGAGGGCATTCGATACGCCCGCCCTGACTCGCGCGGTAATTAACGGCCGAATAGCCCCACAAAGGACGCTAGGTTCAGCGTCCCGTTGCCCAGCAAGATCATCAGTATGGCCAAGAGCAACCTGCGGTCGTAATACCGCTCGCTCCGAATCTGCGTGATGACTTCGTGGAAGTAGCTGTTGCGCTCCAGACACGCGTCAGCGTGCACGCTGACTTTCGTCCTCTCACCGGGGCGCAGCTTGATTCTGTGGTCGCTTTGGCGATCGTACGGTGGGGGCGGTGGGCCGCCCATCACCATGTCCATGACACTCACGCCGGCCGCCTCACGCGGGCTTCTACCCGCAGCTTGTTCTCGTACATTGCCACCATGGCCTTAAGCGTCTTCGGCGTTTCGCCGCGGCGCAGAAGTTCTTCCTGGTAGCAGTTGCGCTGGATCTCGAGCTGTCGGCAAAGGCCGATGCGGTCGCGAAGCGCCGCCTGCACCTGGCGCACGTCGGCCACGGTCATCGGGTCAGACCCGAACTCAACCGCCGTGGGCTTTACGACTTCGAAGAACTCTAAGACTTTCCGCCAAAATCCCATGGGCACCTCCTAGGGAAGAGTGGTGAAACGAACGGACTTCAGAACGCTGTAGATGTTGCCGATCTGCGCGGTTGTGAGCTTCGTCGACCAGGCCGCGAAACACGCCAACCGCTCGCCGCTTTCAAGCGGCTGGTTTGGCGTGTCGTTCACGGCTCCAATACGGACATTGGTCGCCTTCGCACCTGTCGCCGTCGAAGCTGTCGGAACGACCGTTTCCGACGATCCGTTCACAACGATGTCGAGCGTTGGCGTCGCTTCGTTGAAAGCTATGGCAACAAGGTTCCACGATGATGTCGCGAGCGTGAGCGCGCCCGTACTCGCTTCGGACGTCGGTGTGTCGTCAAGAGTGTGGCGAAGCGTGACGGTTCGCCCGTTGTTGACCTGAAACCCTATGCCTTGCGCGTTACCCGCGATTGATGCCGTGGTGTCGAATAGCTTGGTCCCAGCGGCTTTAGAACCGCCGATGTAGTAGAGCGCGAGCAGCGTGAAGGCGCCGTTGTTCTTGTGCCAGTCGTTAGCGTAGGTGTGCGCGGCTGTCTCTTTGAAGAAGTCGCCGCCGTCCGACGAGAAATACTCACTCGCGCTTTTGGCACCGGCCACACCGTTGAATGTCGGGTCCGTGCCTGTAGCCGAACCATCAACGCCGCGGAACATATTGTTAGCACCGACGCGATCGGTCCACGTCTGCGACGACCCGTCGTAGCTGTCTATGTCCCCGGCATCGAGGCAAAGCACGAGGCCCGTGGTCAGGCCAAGGCTCTGGATGATGTTGTAGAGCCGCGCGTCAGGGCGCATGATCGGTGAATTAATGACCGACGCCATTAGGTGCCCGTCCTATACCCGGTCAGGTAAACCTTGAGGCCCGTTGCGTTCGTGCCTGCCACGTCGATGTCGATGGTGACTTCTTCGTCATCGGTGAAGGTCGAAGAACTGAGAACCGCAGGCGTAGTCGCCGTGGTCGACGTCTTCTCGTTCGCGTCAATACTGAGCTTGGTCGAGAGGATCGTCGCGCCGCTTTTGTTGATGTCGACCGTGGGGAGGCCTGAAGAGCTGCCCGCGGTCAGGCTCGCGCGCGGGATCTCCGACAGCGTGAACGCATACGGCATACGAAACGTAACCTTTGCCGTCCCGGTCGTGATGACCGTCGTCTCGTCGCTCACGGCGATGATGAACGTCTCTTTCAGCAGCAGCGTTTGCCGCGCCGCCGCCGCGTCCGCATCGTCCAGCAGCGTCGCCATGAAGCCAGAGACGAGCGTTATGTCGAGGTCGGACGCGGCCACCGACGTGAACCCGGTTCCCGACGCATTGATCGCCAGCAACTCGTCGGCGATCGCGGCCCGGACGTTCGGCAGGGACAGGTCCGACAGCGTGTTGCCTTCGGGCAGGAGAGGCGCGCGCGCGATCATCTCGCGAAGGGTTTGGAGTTGCAGCGTCAGCCGGTCGATCGCGCCCTCGCGCGCCGGCGCCGTGTCGGTCCCGCCCGCCGTTGGGTCATAGCTCGAGGTCAGCGGTACGCCGCGGTTGATGATCAGCGTCTTGCCCACAGCCGGCGCCGTGACCATGGTGATGTTGGCCGAATCGAACCCGCCCGTGTTCGCATTCGCCACACCGGCCAAGGTGTAGTCGGTGTTGAGCACCTGCAGCGTCTCGACCAGCGTCGTGTTGTCCTTCAGGATCACACGAAGGTCAGTCGCCGCCCGGTACGGGTAGTTGAACGGGAACACCGTGGTCGATCCGTTCCCGGCCGTGTTCACGCGGTTCGTCGTCAGGGATACGGTCATACGGATCAGGCCCCGGTTTTCTGCCTCTACCTAGGCGTGCCGTGACTCGCGGGGCG
>CAZZBK010000298.1:0-2424 GCA_964652155.1 uncultured Planctomycetaceae bacterium
TCGCCGGGGTTTGCTTCGCAAACCACCAGCCACCCACAACGGTGACGCTCACACGCAGTTGAGGGCACCGCCTGACGACCGTTTCTCCTCGATCCGGCCTTGCCCCCTGGTGAACTTTTAACGGTTGTGCCACGTATAGCGATGGCAACGACCACGAGCGATCGAGCGCTGGGCGAGCATTTTTTCTACCTGGGCTTGTTTGCGACCTAAGTTTCGACGGAGCCCCAAGTGCACGGCACACGGTTTCTGTTGCGCAGGCCTGCGAGCCCCGACCCTTCAAGTCGACGCCGCGAGTAAAGCTTGCCCAGACAGAAAGTGTTGCCAAATGAAAACTTTGGCTCAAGCGTCGTTGACGCGACGGGGTGTCAGCGGCGTATAAGTGAATCAGAGTGAAGAGGCGACGCGCGTTGGCGCGCCGGACTAACGGGAATCAGGATCATGAATCAAACATTGCGAATCGTCGCGGTTGGACTTACGAGCACCGGCGTGCTGTTGGGCAGCAGTGTGCCGAGCTTGGGCTTCTTTGGTTGGTGGAAACGACAGCAAGCCTGCTCGCCGGCGTATGTCGCGCCGACGGTCAGCGCTCCGGTCGTGGCCAACTACGTGCCGCAAACCTGCTACCGCACGCAGTATGTGCAGGTGCCCGTGGTGAGCTACTATCAGGCCCCCACGATCGATCCGTCGACCGGCTGCCCGGTGACCTGCATGCGTCCGACAACGACTTACGTGACCCAAGCGCGCTTGGTGCCGTACACAACGTATCGCGTGGTGTATTCCAATCCCTGTTCGACGGCGGTCGCACCGCCCGCCACGACGGCCTACTATGCTCCGACTGCCGTGTCGCGCGTGGGTGGCTGTTCGAGCTGCGGTGTCGCGCCGATGTATTCGACACCGAACTACGGCGCGCCGACCACGGTGCCCAGCTACGCGCCGCCGGCAGCCACTCCGCCCGGCTATACGGTCCCCACGACTCCGTCACCCACGTTCGACCCAACGCCGCAGCCCACCGTGTCGGCCAGCCCGATCTATACACCGCCGTCCTACGCTGCACCGGGCAACACGACGTCGGCCTATCCTTCGACGGTGAGCCCCTCGATTCCCAGCATCGGTCCGGCGACGTCGACACCGTCGCTTCCCGACACGAACTCGAACACGACGCCGACACCGCCGGCCAGTTCGGGACCGGCCAAGACGTTTGAGAACGGCTCGGGCTCGCCACGTCCGACCCCGATCCAAGACCCCGAGGCGGGCTCGACCAAGACGATGTCGTTGCCGCGCGTGATCGATCCGAACGCACAGACGACCTCGATGCCCGTTTACCGCCCCTGGGCGTACAGCACGGTTTCGTGGCCCGAGACGGCGTCGACCGTGCAGCCGAGTCGCTCGACCCGAGCGTTGTCGGCCCCCTCGACCGTCGCACCGACGGTGCCGGCTCCGTCGAAGGATGAGCTCAACGGTTGGCGTGCGACGCGCCGCTCATGAAGCACTGGATATTTTGCGACGATGCCTGGAGCATGCAACGGCATGATCCTGGAGACCCCGCCCCCCGTTGACTTGTGTTCGCATGAGTCAACGGGGTTTTTTGTGCCCCGATTACTCGACCGTGACGCTCTTGGCGAGGTTGCGGGGCTTGTCGACGTCGCAGCCGCGCAAGACGGCGATGTGATAGGCCAGCAACTGCAACGGAATGGACGTCACGATCGGTTGCAAGTATTCCTCGACCGCTGGCACCAGGATCACGTCGTCCGCCAAGTCATGCACCCGAGAGCCGCTGTCGCAGGTGATGGCGATCACCGGCCCGCCCCGGGCTTTGATCTCTTCCATGTTCGACATCACCTTGTCGAACACCGCACCCTGCGGCACGAGGAACACGCTGGGCGTGTGTTCGTCGACGAGTGCGATCGGCCCGTGCTTCATTTCAGCGGCCGGGTACCCTTCGGCGTGGATGTAGCTGATCTCTTTGAGCTTGAGGGCCCCTTCGAGGGCGGTCGGAAAATTATACTGTCGTCCGAGGTACAAGAAGTTCGTGCAGTGCGCGTATTTCTCGGCGATGCGACGGACGGACTCGTCGCTCTGCAAGGCCTGCGCGACCCGATCGGGTAGTTGCTGGAGCTGCTCGACCATGCGTTGGCCTTGTGCGTGGCTCAGGTGCCGGAGCCGGCCAAAATACAGGGCCAGCATCGACAGCGCGACGCATTGCGACGTGAAGGCCTTGGTCGAGGCCACGCCGATTTCGGGGCCCGCGTACAGGTACAGCCCACCGTCCGATTCCTTGGCAATCGTGCTGCCCACGACATTCGAGATGGCCAGCGTCAGGTGTCCTTGTCGTGTCATCTCGCGCAGCGCGGCCAGCGTGTCGCGGGTCTCGCCGCTCTTCGGCATCGCAAAGAGCAGCGTGTTGTTGTCGAGCGGCGGGTTGCTGTG
>CAZZBK010000299.1:0-2347 GCA_964652155.1 uncultured Planctomycetaceae bacterium
GCTGGAGAACCACCGCTCGTCGATGCCGCCGCGGTGGGCGCCGTAGGCGTACCAATCGGTCGGGGCGAGCTTGATCCGCTTGCCCGGATGCAAGAAGCTGCGCGGCACCCAAGTGGGCGTGAGCCGCAGCAGTCCCTGGCCGGCGTCGAGCGCCCGCTCGAGGTGTGCGGCGACAATATCTTTGGCGAGAATCGCGGAGCGAACCATGACAAAACCGTAAGGGAGACAACGCGTGGCCGTTCGGAAGCCGATCGCTGTGGAACAAGCGGCTCGGCAGAAAATGTTGTATTCGCTGGCCGCGACGTTCGCAAGGAGCGAGCCGAACCCGGTCGGGCGGCGGCGAACCCTGGCGGAGTTTCACAAGCTTGCGCATGACCGCGGCGCAGCGAAACCGTGAGCCTCTATCGCAGCAACGCGGCAATTCCGCTCCCCTGTCGAATGCGGGCGGCGGGTCCGTTTGAAAATCAGATTTGGTCTGGGCGGTTGTCCCCCACGATGGGCGCCTTTCACTCTGATATGGTTGGACCAGTCAAGGGGTGATCTTATGGGGAATCGTTAGGCGGCATGGGGGGGGTTCCGAACGATTGCGGACGGCGCGCCGAGCCGTGGATGCGACGATGGATCAATCTGATATTCGTGGGTTGGTTACCAACATGAACTGAATTCATCGGGGGCTGCCTCGTTCTTCTGGCGTGCATCCGGTCGCTGCTCGCGCGGCCGCCGGGCAACAAGAGTGACTCGAGGATTCCCCTTTAAGATCCGTCTCGGTCGCGCCGAGTCCGCTGGTCGTTGGGCTCCTGGTTGATGAGGCGGTTGGCACGTGGACGACAGTTGACGCCACCCTCTCCTGATCTTCCCGGAACAGAGAAGAGGGAAGGGGGATGGGGGGAAGGGAACTGGGGCCGCTGGTCCCTTCCCCCGGTTACGGCGACGCAGCCGCACAGGGGTGCACCTCGCGTGCGATGGCCCACACAAACCCCACGAATTCACGGGCCACCGCCGTGACGACGCTTTGGCTCCTCTTGCCCTTTTGAGTCAGGTGTTGAAATTTGCGTGACAGACGCCGTTCGGCTTTCTCGGCAATCAAACGCACGCCCTCCGAGACCTGCTCGCGCCGCTGGCGGATGGGCTTCGACGCCCGCGGCGAGAAGCGATAGTTCCACGAGGCCTCGACGGCGATCCGTCGCACGTGACCGTTGCCAGCGCGGGTGATGCGTCCTCGCGAACGTCGTTCTCCCGAGGAATGCTCGCTGGGAACCAGGCCCAGATAGCTCATCAAGGAACGCGCCGTGGCGAAACGCGAGAAGTCGCCAATCTCCGCCGCGAGGATCACGGCCGTGATCAACTGCACGCCGCGCATGGCCATCAACGCCACGACCAGCGGCTTCAGCGCCCAGTGTTGCAGCATCTCGGCGATGTCCTTCTCCAGTCGTTCGACGCGCTCCGTCGCTTGTTCGACCGCCAGGATGTAGTCATTCTTCGTGCGTCGTAACATCTCCTCGGGGAATTCCTGGGAGCGAAGCCAGCTCCAGTGCTTTTTCGTCCACCTCGTGGCTTCCGACCATCGCCGGCCATGACGCAACAGGAATTTATCGAGTTGATGCCGGGCCACGCGTTCGGCTTTCTTGGCGTCGTCGCGGGCGCGTTCCAGATCGCGCATGGCTTCGGTCTGCGCCGCGGGGATCGTCACTTCGACCAGGTCGCCCGAGCGCAGGAACTGTGCCAGCTTCGCCGCGTCGCGACGATCGGTCTTGATCCGATCTCCCGGCTTGGTCGGCACGAGCGACGGCGCGACCACCTGGCAACAATAGCCCTGCTCCTTCAGCCGCCTGGCCAGGTCGAATCCCGTGGGGCCGGCTTCGTAGCACAACCGCAGACGCTCCGGCGGGCCGAGGCGATCGAGCACCTTGTGCAACGCCGACAGGTCATTACGAATCACTTCGAGCCGTTGCGCGGGCTGCCGCCCGGAAGCGACGGCCACGGCGATCGTCTCTTTGTGGACATCTAAACCGACGTAAACTACGCTCTTCTTCATTGGACCAGTCCTCCCGATGGTGGCTCTGTCTGGATACACCCCAGCGCAATCCACGATACTCGTGAGCGACTGGTCCAACCATTTTTTCTTCACTCTTTACACTTCACCCTTCTTCCGGGGGGTGGCTGTTTTTCTCAAACATTTCGCCGGGAAAAGTGTATTCTCCTACGCGTAATTTCACGATTCTCTGCAACCACTTCTCACGGCTCGCGCCCGATGGCGAATTTTTTCCTGAATGATCGACGCCAACTTCCTCGACTTACGTCGATTTTCAAACCGCGCCTTTCGTGACAATATTCGATTTGTTTCCGT
>CAZZBK010000300.1:0-2275 GCA_964652155.1 uncultured Planctomycetaceae bacterium
CTGGCGCGTCTGCGCAGATGATGTATCAGACCGAGGTGCTGATCGCCGGTTCGGTGCTGTCATGGGTGGTGACGCTCGAAGACGTGACCGACGTCGAGTGGGAGGCGTTTCTCGTCGCGCTGGCCGAGCTGTCGCGAAAGCCGTGGATCGGCGGCAAAAGCGGCACTGGGCACGGCGAGTTCAGGATGGAGTGTCTCAACTGGACCGAGGTGAACCAGCGGATCGCGCCGGCGAGCGTGGCCGTTGCCGCGCCGGCGGGCAGCGCCTACGCTGCGCACTTGGCGGCAAACGCGGATGCGATACGCGCGGCGTTGGTGGAGATTTTATGAGATGGCAAAGGGCGGGCGTTTCAGGCAAGGACTTGCGGCCACATATCTTGTTGGGCGTGTCGGAGGAGTACTGGGCCATCATAAGCGAAGTTCTGCAGGCCGCGACGCCGACTGGTGCGTGGGCGCTTGGCATTCTGACTATGACCTGTGGTCTCTCGGGTAGGCCACAGCCGCCCCGCGTAGTCCTCGAGGCGGTGGCGGGCTGCCACACGCTCGCGGAGGCGGCCGCCGCGCTGAAAAATATCGCTGATTACGCCGATATGGAGATCTCGGTCAGCAAGCTCTGGGAAATTCAAAGGGTGTCGGATGCGGTACGATCGCCGGTTGACGAGAATTAAGCGATGTCGCAACTGAAGAAACCCATCGGCCTCGATGTTCTCACCGCTGCGCGCGAGCGCATCGCGGTCGCGTTTGACAACTGCGAGCGCGTCTACGTCAGCTTCAGCGGCGGCAAGGACTCGACGGTGATGCTGCACCTTGTGATGGATGAGGCGATCCGGCGCGGGCGCAAGGTGGGCCTGCTGTTCATCGACCTGGAAGCGCAGTACAAGCTCACCATCGACCACGTCGCCGAGTGCTTCGCTCTCTACCGCGATCACATTGAGCCGTTCTGGGTGGCTCTGCCGCTGATCCTGCGCAACGCGGTCTCGCAGTACGAGCCGCGCTGGTTCTGCTGGGCTCCGGAAAAGCGCGAGGCGTGGGTCCGCGAGCGCCACTCGGTCAGCATCTCTGACCCGGCGAGATTTCCTTTCTATCGTCACGGCATGGAGTTTGAGGAGTTCGTCGAGCAGTTCGGCTGGTGGTATGCGCAGGGCAAGCCGACCGCGTGTTTCGTTGGCATCCGGACCGACGAATCACTGAACCGCTTCCGCGCCTTCATGATGTCGGAGGTGAAGCGCTTGGCCGGGCATCGCTACACTTCGGGCAAAGGGCAAGGCGTGTGGAACTGGTACCCCATTTACGACTGGCGCACTGAGGATTTGTGGACTTACTTCGCGCGCACTGGCCGCGCGTACAATCGGCTCTACGACCGCATGTATCTGGCGGGTCTGACGATCCATCAGATGCGGATCTGCCAGCCCTACGGCGACGATCAGCGCAAGGGGCTGCACCTGTTCAGCGTCATCGAACCCGAGACGTGGGGGCGCGTCGTCGCGCGCGTCAACGGCGCGAACGCCGGCGCGATGTACGCGCATAAGTCGGGCAACATGGCTGGTAACATCCGCGTTTCTTTGCCCGCCGGGCACACTTGGCAGTCCTTCGCGCGGCTGCTGCTGGCGACGATGCCGGAGCATCTCGCCGAGCACTATGGAGCGAAGATCGACCAGTTTATCTACTGGTGGATGGCGCGGGGAGTGACCGTGATTCCCGACTTCGCGGACCCGGGCGTAGAGGCGAAGCGCAAAAGCCCATCGTGGAGGCGCATTTGCAAAGCGCTGCTGCGCAACGACTACTGGTGCAAGGGGCTGTCGTTCTCGCAGACGAGCAGCCAGAACCCTGGCTTCACGAAGAAGCTGGCGAAGACTCGCGAACGGAAGCGGCAGTGGTCTGCGTTTCGCGAGCTGATGAAGGGATCGCAACAATGAAAATTCTCCCGCCCGGCGTTTTCGTGGAGTACTGTCCCGGGATTGCGACGCATTCGATGACCAACAGCAGCCCGCAATTCTACACGATCATGGGCCGGTTTCTGGCGCGTCGCGAGATCGTGAAGGAGTTAGGCGCGCCGCTCTGGGATGACGATGGAAAGCTCTGGTGGGTCGCCTTCGTCAACGGAAAAGTTGGAGGCTTCGCCGCTGTGCGCGGCCCGTTCCTGTGCTCGGCGTTCGTGTTACCCGAATACCGCGGCAAAGGTGTGTACAGGGCTCTGGTGGATGTGCGGCTGCGCGAGACGACGGGATCGCTCAGAGCCGTCGCGACCGACGCCGCCACGCATGCGCTGTCCCAGG
>CAZZBK010000301.1:0-2222 GCA_964652155.1 uncultured Planctomycetaceae bacterium
CGCGGGCCGCGAGCGTGCCGAACGTGCCAATCTGCGCGACATTCTTCTCGCCATACTTGCGTTTGACGTAGTCGATGACCTCGCCGCGACGATCCTTGCAAAAGTCGATGTCGATATCGGGAGCTTCCTTGCGGCTGATATCGAGGAATCGCTCGAAGAGCAGGTCATACTTGATAGGGCAGACGTGACTGAGCTTGAGGGCGTACGACACAATCGCGCCGACACCCGATCCACGCGCCGAGCAGGGAATGTCCTGCTCGACCGCGAAACGGACGAAATCCCAGACCACCAGAAAGTAGTTGGCAAAGCCCAGCGTGTTGATCACGTTCAACTCGCGTTCGAGTCGATCGAGCACCACGGGAGCCAAGTCGCCGCTGGGCGTGAGCATGTCGGGCGCGTCGGCGTACCGCTCGCGCAGCGCGGTCAGGCACAGCTCGCGCAAAAAATCGGGGGCCGTCTTGGTTTCAGGCAGCGGATACGTGGGAAAGTGACGCTGCCCGAGCGGTATTTGAATGTCGACCGAGTCGGCGATCTCTTGACTCCGTGCCACCGCCTCTTCGAGCCCCGGAAAGGCCGCGTACATTTCCTCGGGCGAACGGAGAAAGAACTGATCCCCCTCCATCCGCATGCGGTTCGTGTCGGTCCGGAACCGTCCGGTGTTGATGCACAACAGCACGTCTTGCGTCTGGGCGTCATCCTGGTTGACGTAATGCGCATCGCTCGTGGCGACCAGCGGCACGCCGCATCGACGCGCGACCTCGACGGTTCCCTCCAACGCGAGCCGTTGAATCTCCAAATGGTTATTTTGAATTTCCAGGAAATAGCGATCGCCGAACACGCCCTGAAACCATTCCACAATCGCCTTGGCGCTGGCCTCGGGAAAGTCGCCCCCCTGGTTTCGCAGCAACGTGCGACTCAGTTCACCGCTCACACAGCCGCTTAGACAAATGATCCCTTCGCTGTGCGCGGCGAGCAGTTCCTTATCGATCCGCGGCTTGCGGTAGAAACCTTCGAGATACGCGGCCGATGCCAACTTGATGAGGTTCTGAAAACCTTGTCGATTCTTGGCGAGCAGGGTCAGATGGTAGCTGGCTTCCTGGTCGGCGGTGGGGGCCTCCTTCAGGAATCGGCTCCCCGGCGCAATATAAGCCTCGTAACCGATGATCGGCTTGATGCCCGCGCTGTTGGCCGTCTGATAAAACTCGAGCGCGCCGTAAAGGTTGCCGTGGTCCGTGAGCGCCAGCGCGTTCATGCCCGACTGCTTCGCGCGGTTGACCAGTTTGTCGAGCGGGCTAGCTCCGTCCAACAGGCTGTAATGGCTATGGCAATGCAGATGAACAAACGAGCGCTTCATGCGTGGATCCGTGCAGGGGGACTCGAAAACATCCGGGCAATTTCGAGGCATTCAACCGGCGATCGCCGACCGATCATCATACCCGTTCCTGGCCACGCGCAAATTGGCTATCGAGGAATGGCGAAGGTCTGGCTTGCAAAGCGGTCGAGCCTAACTTATAAAAGAATTTCTCGGTCCCCGCGAAGAGCCCGATGTGACTGGCGTGCGTTCAACGCAACTGCTTGAACCGTATTGGGTTGCGGTCCGACGAGCAACATGGCAATGGCAACGGCCGTTGCGGTCGTGGCGGAACTGGCAGACGCGCTAGGCTCAGGACCTAGTGGGGTATTCACTCCCCGTGGAGGTTCAAGTCCTCTCGACCGCACTGTTAGGTTTTGGATGTGTGTGGCAACACCAAGGTCACACGCAATGGTTGGCTGGGTAGCTCAGTTGGTAGAGCAATGGACTGAAAATCCATGTGTCGCCGGTTCGATCCCGGCCCCAGCCACTGTATTCAAAGCCCCAGAAAATGCGATATTCCTCGCGTTTTCCAGGGCTTTTTTCGTTTCGACGCTCGTCGCCTTGGTCGCCCCCTTGGGTGCGTCGGACTGCACCAAAATGCTCGATCATGAGCCCTGCGACGCAATCCGCCAAGCAATTCCACCTCGCAACTGGCAATTCGACACTCCCATCGGTTCCGGTCGCCCGGGCCAACGTGGTGAACGCTTCGGCTATCCGAAAGTCCTGGGCTATCGCGTCCCCCTCGTTGCCGATCCGCAGTTCGCCGATGATCCAGGCGTCAAAGGCAATCCCAGCGACAAGTCGGGATTTCGTCCGTCCGCATGATGGATGCCACGTTCAAGGCTGATTCATGCTTCACGACGACCCC
>CAZZBK010000302.1:0-2094 GCA_964652155.1 uncultured Planctomycetaceae bacterium
ATCACGCCTCGCCGATAGCATAGCGCCCCGGGCAAAAAATCAACAGGCTGCTAGACGCGGGGTGCCCTGAGCGCACACGCTGGGAGCAGTTGCAGCAAGGGGGCCGGTCATGAGCACGCTTCCATACTCCCTCGACGCGGAGCAGAACGTTATCGGGTCGGTGATGATCGACCCGCGAAAGCTCGACGACGTGCTGGCGCTGATCGGCCCGTGTGACCTGTTCGACGAACGGACTGGCACCATCTTCGCGGCGATCGTGGCCATGCAGAAAGCCGGCGAGCCCCTCGACTCGTCGCTGTTGCTGGAGCGGCTGCGGTCGACTGAGCAACTCGACGCAGCCGGTGGTGATGGGTATCTGATCGAGGTGGTGAGCTGTGTGCCGGCTGCGGCGCATGCGGAGCATTACGCGAAGATCATCGCCAGGAAAGCACAGCAGCGACGTATGATCCTGGCCGGCCAGCAACTCATTCGTCTAGGTGGCGACGATCAGCAAGCGACCGCACGCCCTGACGACTGGCGCGACGCGGCACAGCAAGCCCTCGACGATGCTTTGGCATCACAAGCGACCCGCGCGGTGGGCACGGTGGCGGTGGTGCGTTGTCTGGCTGACATGCAATCGGAGTCGGTACGTTGGCTGTGGCCCGAGCGTATCGCGCTGGGAAAACTGACGATGCTCGTGGGCAATCCCGGCTTGGGCAAGAGTTTCGCGACGATCGACCTGGCAGCCCGAGTGTCACAGGGGACAGCATGGCCTGACGATCCGCGCTATGGTGCGCCGCAAGGTGGCGTCGTCATGCTCAACTGTGAGGATGACTTGGCCGACACGATCCGCCCTCGACTCGACAAGGCCGGGGCGGACGTTTCACGCATCTATGCGTTGACCGCAGTTAAGACCAGCAATGACAACGAGCGGCACTTTGACTTGAGCCGTGACCTGCCGGCACTGGAGCAGACGGTTGCGGGGGTGACCGACTGCCGGCTGGTTGTGATCGACCCGGTAACGGCGTACCTGGGAGAGACCGACTCACACAAGAACGCCGAGACCCGGGCGGTGCTCGCGCAGTTGTCACAATTCGCGGCCCGGCATCGGGTGGCGGTCGTGTGCGTGTCGCATCTGAACAAGAGCAACAGCGGGCCGGTGATCTATCGCACAATGGGATCGCTGGCGTTCGTGGCGGCGGCGAGGTCGGTCTGGGCCGTGTGCAAGGACGAGCAGCAGTCCGAGCGGCGGCTGTTCCTGCCCGTGAAGAATAACATCGGGATCGATACGCTCGGCATGGCCTACTCGATCATCGATGGGCGCGTTGTCTGGGAAACCGAGCCGGTGAGTATCTCGGCTGACGAGGCGATGGGCCCCGTCGACGAACGGAAGCGGGGCGGCGGCGACGCAGTGAGCGAGGCCAAGACCTGGCTTGCCGATCAATTGGCAGAACAGCCGGTGCCATCAAACGAACTCAAGCAACGTGCAGAGCGCGACGGTCTGAGTTGGCGAACCGTCGAGCGGGCCAAAACCGCACTGGGCATCGAGAATGCTCCGGTCGGGTTTGGTAAGCCCTGGGCGTGGCGGCTGCCGGATCGGTCCAGTGTCCGCCAAAGTGCGCCAGTGTTTCCAGAGTCCGCCAAGCCCAAAACGTTGGCGGACTCTGCCAAGTCTGGCGGAGACTGGAGCAGCGATAGCCAAGAGTGGGGGGAAATTCGATGAGTACGAACGTCGTGGAGTTGGTCCGATCGTTGACGGCGGCGGGGGTCGAACTGGTCGCCAAGGGGGATTCGATCCTGTATCGCCCCCGGTCGGCGGTACGGCCCGAGGTGGTCGAGGCGCTCAAGCAACACAAGGTCGAGGTACTGCGGTACCTGGAGAAGCCGGCCATCGACTCGCCCGAGCAGTTGCCGGTTGAGTGGTACCTGGAGTGGGACGAGCGGGCGGCGGTGATGGAATACGACGGCGGCTTGCCACGCGAACGGGCCGAAGCGTTGGCGCTGGCCGACGTGCTGCGGCGAATGCGGGGCAGAGTGGGCTAATAATCAGTTGCCATCAATGTGTATAGGAGGTATTATTTTCAACATGGATAGCCGAGAGATTATTAAGCGGCT
>CAZZBK010000303.1:0-2051 GCA_964652155.1 uncultured Planctomycetaceae bacterium
GGTATCGACGCCGCTGCCGAGCACGGCCAAGCTATCGGCCGTCTGCCGACCGAGGCCGTCGTAGGCATAGCAGCCTGTTGATTTTTTGCCCGGGGCGGGGGCAACCTGTCACAGCCACTTTCGATTTGTCAAGATAATAGTTCTGACCCCTTATTGCCTCTCGATAAAGAATCAGGATGTTATGGGTTAAGGCCATCAACCGCAAGTCGCGGCATTGGCGTTGATAGTTACGGCCGCGCACAAAAGTGCTTTGGCGGCGTTTGAGCATCGACATGACCGTCTCGATTTGAGCTCGTTGACCGTAAACCACCGTGTCGAAGCGGATTTGCATGAGCCGTCGATCATGGCCCCGAGCCGGTTTGTCGGTGGGGCGACCGTGCTTGGCTGGGATGATCGTGCGAATGCCATGCTCCTCACGCGCAAAACGATGATTGGACTCCGAGTCGTAACCGGAGAGAACAGGATAACAAATGGGAGAACAAGGAGAACAAATGGGGCAGAACTATTTACATCTCCGATCACTCGGCCGGTTTTCTGGGCCTCCCCCGTGGACGAATCGTGAGATCAAGGGGCGCACAAAGGGGGCGCACGAAGGAGACATTCTACCTCTCGCGGCGCACATGGAGGACTGGAGTCGATTTCTAAGAACCGCGGGTGTACGCTTGGGCTCGATGATCCGGTTCGATTCGGGTGCCGGGGCTGCTGCGGATCAACGCCCAGGGAAGCGCACGCGGCACGCTCTACGAGCGGCGGAAGATGCGCGAGACGAGCGATAGCTCTTGCGGCGTGCCACCTTGGGCATACGACTTCCAGGCGGCCACGTCGTCGCCGAAATCCTTCTTCGAGATCTGCTTGAGCGATTGCATCGCGCGGTACTGCATCGCGGGGTCGGTCTCTTCCAGCATTTGACCAAGCACCGCAACCGAACTGGGGTCGCCGAGCGTGCCAAGCTCACGGGCCGCCGCCATGCGCACATCGCGATCGGCATCTGCTTGGATCGTCTTCTTGAGTTGTTCAACCGCTTGCTGGCCGCCGCGCAAGCGCCAGGCCGTGCAGGCGTACTCGCGAATGTTGCGGTCCGGATCGCGGGTGGCGGCCTCGAGCACGGCACCCGCCGTGGCCGTGGGGAGCACGGCCAACGTGTGGAGGATTTCCATCTTGATGATCGCGTCGTCTTCTTTCTTGATCTCTTGCAATAGCTGAGTGCTGTGCAGTTCGGCCTGATCGGGGGGCATTTGCGGCGCGCTCTTGGCCAGCTCGCGCAGCTTTTCGATGCGATCGGTGGGCGAGACCAAGCCGGGGATGACGGTCTTCTTGGCCGCAAAGGGATTGCGCCACTGGCTGAGCCCAAACGACGAACAGCCGCTGAGGACCAGCAGCGACAGCCAAGCACCGATCAGCCAAGCACCGCAGCGCGCAAGCGACGACATACTTCGGGTGTCCGAGTGGAGAAGAGAACGAGGAATTCAGGATGTCGGCAGAAGCATGGGCGGCGGAGTATAGCGAGCCCCCCGACACCGACCAAGGGATGTTTATGCGGGGCCAGCGGTTCCACACCCCACCGCTGCCAAAATGACAGGCGGGGCTCGGAGCCCTCGGCGGGTCGGCTTGGGCCGATAAAAATAAACCGTCCATAAGTTATTGCTATCATGTGGCTTATAAAAACACGGCGGTTTCCTGGCACAGTGGTTGCTTAAATAGCCGGTCGCTCGCACGACGCTGCCATTGTTGGCATGCGCCGCGGCGAGTCCGTTTTAGACCGCTATTGCCAGCCAGGTACGGTCTTCGCCGCCGAAATAGCGTGCGGTGGTCGCCGTGCTTGGCCGAATTGCTTTTTGACTCACCACGCCTGCAACCAGGAGGACTCCGCCGTGCCGAAACAGATGGTGTTTGATGACGATGCCCGCCAGCCGTTATTGGCCGGGGTCTCGAAGCTGGCTCGCGCCGTTCGCAGCACCCTTGGTCCGCGTGGCCGCAACGCCGTGCTCGACAAGGGCTGGGGTTCGCCCAAGGTGACCAAGGACGGCGTGACCGTCGCCGAAGACATTGAA
>CAZZBK010000304.1:0-1998 GCA_964652155.1 uncultured Planctomycetaceae bacterium
GATCTCGGTGGCCCCTGCTGGGCTGGAGGGAATGTTCTTCGAGGTCGGCGTGCCGGTTGCCCAGGGAGCCACGACTGCACCGCCGCCCACCAAGGAAGAGATCGAGAAATTGTTGGCGGTCGCACCGAGGTACGCGATCGAGATCCGATTGCCGAAGCATTGACGAAGAGAGGAAGCAGGAGGCCCCAATGCAAACCGAAAAAGAGAAAATGCTTGCCGGGGAACTCTACCACCCGCTCGATCCCGAACTGGTCCGAGCGAGGGAAGAAGTTAGGGATTTGTGCCAGGACTTGAACGCCACCCGTGAACGGGACCAAGACGCACGCCGCCGAATCTTGACGGAACTCTTCGGGAAAGGCGGGGAATCCGTCGGGCCTGTAAACATTTTCGTGGCATCTGCCCGCCGGGGGCGGTCAGTTGTAAGCGTTGCGTGGTAGGCGGTCCTCGAAGAGGATCGCGAAGTGGTTCAGCGCATCTTTCCAGCCCTTGATGGGCAGCGTCCAGCGTTTCGACGCTTCGTGGATCGCCATGTAGATCAGTTTCAGCGCCGACTCCGCGTTGGGATACTGTTTGCGGTTGCGCGTGAACTTGCGGATCACGCTGTTGACCGATTCGATCGCATTCGTGGTGTAGATCGCCTTGCGGATCGGCGGCGGGAAGTCGAACAGCGGGATGATGTCGCTCCACTTCAAACGCCACTGCTTGACAATCGTCGGATACTTCGAGCCCCAGACTTCAGCGAAAGCGTTCAGAGCCTGCTCGGCTTCGAGCAGCGTGGCCGACTGGTAGATCTTTTTCAAGTCGGCGGCGACCGCCGGACTGTCGGCCGTGGTGACGTACTTGAGCGCCGCGCGCACCAAATGAACGATGCACAACTGCACTTTGGTTTTGGGATAGGCCGCGCGGATGGCGTCGCCGAAGCCGGTCAGGCCGTCGACGCAGGCGATGAAGATGTCTTCGAGGCCGCGGTTCTTGAGGTCGGTCAGGCAACTCAACCAGAACTTGGCGCCCTCGGCCTCGCCGAGCCACAGGCCCAACAGTTCCTTCTTTCCCTGCAAATTGACGCCCAACGCGACGTGCATGGTGTGCGGCGAGACGCGGCCGCTCTCGCCACGCACGTGCACCACGAGGCCGTCCAAGTAGACGATGGGCCAGACGGCGTCGAGCCGCCGCGTCTGCCAGGCCGTCACCTCGGCGTCGAGGTCGGCGGTGATCTGCGAAATCAGCGTCGGCGAAACGTCGACGTCGTAAAGCTCCTTGACCACGTCCTGGATGTCGCGCGTCGTCATGCCCTTGGCGTACAGCGTCAGAATCTTCTGGTCGAAGCCGCCCAGCCGGCGCTGATGCTTGCCGATGATCTGCGGCTCGAACGTGCCGTGACGATCGCGCGGCGTCGCGATAGTCAATTCTCCCAACTCGCCGCGAACGGTCTTGGGCGACCGTCCGTTCCGCCGATTGGCCTTCGTCGTCGCCGTTTCGCCGCCCGCTGCCGTCGGTTCGGCAGCAGGCGACGCCACACGGGTCGAGCGTCCCAAATGGACGTCCATTTCGGTATCGAGCATCCGTTCGAGGGCCGACTTCATGAGGCCGCGAAACAGCCCGTTGAGGTCGTCGATGGTCTGGGCCTGACCGGCAATCTCGCCGGCCAGTTTCTCCGCCTTGAGTTTGAGGGTCGCGTCCATGCGTCACACTCCGTAAAAAAGAACAGCCAGGGGTCATACGAAATCTGCGTTCCGAGCACAAGATTCCTTACAAGCCCGTTTCATGGGCAGGCGCCTCGGATGTCACGCCACAGGAGCGTCAAACGGCTTTTTAGAGGATCGTACGAAATGCTGTAGAATGACGTCCAGGAGCATCGATCATGACCAATATCGTATTGCACTCGACGAGCGGTCCCGACGGGACGCTGCATCTTGACGTTCCCGTTGGCCTGGCGGATACGGAGTTCGAGGTGAAGGTGACGGCGGGCGGCGCGCCGCGGATGACGGCGGCCGGCAT
>CAZZBK010000305.1:0-1921 GCA_964652155.1 uncultured Planctomycetaceae bacterium
AGATCGGCTGAGACGGACTCGGCGGCTTCGGCGCGGACACGATAGCGCTCAGCCGCTGCGCACGCCTGGTCGTATGACCTCTCGATGCGGGTCAGTTCGCGGTGGGCGCCGTCGTTTCCGTCAAGCGATAGCCGTGCTATATCCCTCTCACGTTCCGCCTTCTCCCGCGCTCCACGCTCTGCGGCGAGAGAGGTGGAGAGGCGCTGGATCATGATCCCGGCTTTGACTTCGCGCGTCTCAGCGAACGGCGTTCCCTCTATGACGCGGGACTTGGCTTGTAGATAAAGCCCGTTGATCATCGCTTTCACTTCTTCGTCCCCCACCCCATCCCGTGCAGAGCGGAGGCGGTCATTGTCTGCGAGCAAGTCGCGAATTGCGTAGGCCATGACGCCGTGAATTTTGCCGTCCAATTCAACTCGGCATGTTTCGAGAAGCGCTCGAATTTCCTCCAGCCGTTCTTCGCTCATCGGCGCGGGGTTGGTCTTGTCTCCGGTCATGGGCGACCGCCTAGAACACGCTCGATCAGAAGCCCGTTAGCGCCGATGAACACTGCTGCTGCAAACAGCTCGCCTGTGCGCAAGTCGCCGGTCAGATTGGCGATCGTTCCCAGGATCATGAACGCGGCCCAAAGGCCGTACGAAGCCCAAACCACGAACCGCACGATGGTCATCATGGCGTCACCAGGCCCGTCAGGTACGCCAAGCCAAGGCCGGCGAAGGCGACGAGTGCCAGCATACCTATAAGGATCAGGTGCATAGCTGTTTCGGTGACGGGGTTGGGGCCAGGGCCGAGGTCGTCGTCGTTCATGCGTGGATCCTCTCTTGGTAGCTGGCGCTCGTCCTGTTGATCAGGGTGCACGCGGGGCAGTAGTGAAAGAACAGGCTGCCGACGAAGTGCTTGACCGACCAGCCGTCGCGCTTGGCGGCGGTCACGATGTCGGCGAAGTCGGTGCGCAGCGAGAACACTTCCTGCCGGTCTTGGCTGAAGCAGCCGTTGCAACAGAGGATTGCCTTCCCGGCCTTGTAGTTCCTACGAATGGTCATCGGTCAGGCCTTTCATGTTGCGGAAGCGGTCGCGGGTTTCCGGGTCGCAGGCGATGCACGTCAGTTTCATCGCCAGTTTGCGAAGACCTGAGCCGCACCGGCACGGCTTGCGCCGCGCCCGCTGGGCGTCGTCGTAAATTTGTCGGGCACGGGTGCCGTGCACCGGCTTCCAATCGAGCGAGCCCATCTAGAGTTCCTCCGATCGAGCGATGATGTTGCGGGTGCGGGCCAGCTCCACGCGCAGGAGCGCGCACTCGTTTGCGTCCTGGCTGTCGCGGATACGCGCCTCGAGTTCGTGCTGCCGCAGGCGGGCGATGGCGATCAGTGCCCGGAAGCACTGTTGCGCGGCGCGCGGCTGGGTCTCGATCATGCGGGGGCGCCGCTGGAAGCTGCTCACGGGTGCGTCCTCCGAATGAGACATCCCGGCAACCACGTGCCGTCGGAGCCGATGAACGCTTCGACCTTGGCGGCGATCCGCTCCATCTCGGCTTTGAGCACGTAGGCGGGAACGCCGGTCAGTTCGGCGTCGAGCAGGCGCATCCGCACGGTTGCGTCGTGGGTCAGCTCGTGGCTCAAGGTCACGGGGACACAGGCGTCGGGTTGGGCGCGGCTGATCTTGATCGAGCCCGGTTCGTAGTTGCCCCACGCACCGCCTGCCAATTCGTCGACCATGACGGCGGCCGGCGGGGTCAGCTTCGCGTAGCCCTTGGCCTGCGGATAGCCGTGCATCGTCAGCACGGCCTCGACCCGGCCCATCATCGCCTTGACGTCGGGAACGTCTGCCGCGCGCGCCGGCAGGGTGCCCAGGCACACGATCATGAACGCAGCGATCGCGATGACGAGCGCGGCGGTGAGGTTCTGCCAGTTCTTCCAGGCGC
>CAZZBK010000306.1:0-1888 GCA_964652155.1 uncultured Planctomycetaceae bacterium
CGATCTCGAGCGCGAGCGCGGCATCACGATCCTGGCCAAGAACTGCGCGATCCATTATCAGGGGATCAAGATCAACCTGATCGACACGCCCGGCCACGCCGACTTTGGCGGCGAAGTCGAGCGCGTCTTGCGGATGGCCGACGGCGCGCTGGTGCTCGTCGACGCCGCCGAAGGCCCGATGCCGCAAACCCGCTTCGTGTTGTCCAAGGCCATCGAGTTCGGACTCAAGCCGATCGTCGTCATCAACAAGATCGATCGCAGCGACGCGCGGCCCCAAGAGGTGCTGACCGAAGTCTTCGAGTTGTTCATCGAGCTGGGCGCCGACGACGAGCTGGCCGACTTCCCGTACATCTTCGCTGTCGGCCGCGACGGCTACGCCACGCACGACTACCGTGTGCGCGAAGGCACGATTCAACCGCTGCTCGACATGGTGCTCGAAGCCATCCCGGGCCCCGAGATCAACGCCACCGCCCCGCTGCAAATGCTCGTTACCACGCTCGATTGGAGCGAGTACGTTGGCCGCATCGCCATCGGCCGCATTCAGTCTGGCAGCATCCGCAAAGGACAGCGCGTCGCGGTCATGCAGGCCAACGACAAAGTTTCGCCGGGCCGACTCGTCAGCGTGCAGGTGTTCGAGAAGCTGGGGCGCGAAGAGGTCGAAGAGGCCACGGCCGGCGACATCGTCGCCCTGGTCGGGCTCGAAAATGTCGAGATCGGCGACACGATCAGCGACATCGAGCAGCCCCGCGCCCTGCCCCGCTTGGAAGTCGATCTGCCGACGCTCGAAATGGTGTTCACGATCAATAGCTCGCCGCTGGCGGGCCGCAGCGGCAAATACGTCACCACGCGCCACGTCCGCGATCGGCTCACCAAGGAACTCGAACGCAACGTCGCCCTGCGTGTGCGTCCGATCCCCGGCACCGAGCAGTTTGCGGTCGCCGGACGCGGCCTGCTGCACCTCTCGGTGCTCATCGAGACGATGCGCCGCGAAGGCTACGAAGTAAGCATCGGCAAGCCCAAGGTCATCACCCGCGAACACAACGGCAAGACCGAAGAGCCGTTCGAGTCGCTGGTGGTCGAGGTGCCGCAAGACAAGATGGGCCCCGTCATGGAACTGGTCGGCCAACGCCGCGGCAAACTGATCGAAGTGCATAACCGGGGCGAATACGCAAATCTGCTCTTCTCGATCCCGGCCCGCGGCCTGATCGGGCTCCGCACGCGGCTCTTGAACATGACCCAAGGGACGGCCGTCATGCATCACCGCTTCGAAGCCTATCGGCTGCTCGAAGGGGATATCGCCGGTCGACCCAACGGCGTGCTCGTCTCGATGCTCCCGGGCAAGGCGGTGGCGTTTGGGCTCGACAGCCTGCAAGAGCGGGCCGACTTGTTTGTCGCTCCCGGCGACGAGGTCTACGAAGGGATGATCGTCGGCGAGAACAGCCGCACCGGCGACATGACCGTCAATCCGACGAAAGAGAAGAAGCTGACCAACATGCGGGCCACGGGCAGCGATCGCAACATCCTGCTCAAGCCGCCGCGGATCATGTCGTTGGAGATGGCGCTCGAGTACATCGAGGAAGACGAGTACGTCGAGGTCACGCCCGACGCGATTCGTTTGCGGAAGATTCTGCTCACCGAGAACGAGCGGAAGCGCGCCTCGCGCAGCGGCAAGTAACGGCCGCCGAATTTCTTGACCCAAGCCGGCGACTTGGTCGCCGGAACGAATCGGCCGCCGAGCCGCCGACTTGGGAGAAGAGCTTCCGCCGTTGGGTACGCACTCCCGTGCGTACCATGTCCGATCGATCATCACGTCACAAAAACACGTCACAAAAAATGGTACGCACGGAGTGCGTACCCTTGTATCTTGGCTGAGGTTGTCTCGGGGTGG
>CAZZBK010000307.1:0-1786 GCA_964652155.1 uncultured Planctomycetaceae bacterium
CCCGCATTTCTCACAACCCTGGCGTTGCTCACGGGGAGGATGCGCGAGGGACGGGCGGGGATGCCTGGGAGTTGGGCGGGCTGTCGGCTGGGACTGAGGCCATGTCAAGCTCTGGCGAAATAGCGAAGCGGCGCGATCTGCGCGCCCAGCGATACGGCAGTCAATGTACCTACCGCGCAGCAGCGTTCGGCACCGTAGCGTACGGCTGAGAATTTCTTCCCACCGACAGCAGCATCGACACGCGCCGTTACGCAGGCGCGGGACGAATTGGCACAGCGGAACCGACCACCCAACCGCGGATGTTTTCCAACACCCGGTCGAACAACACCCGGTACGGATAACTTTCAGCCAAGGACAAGTACACTCGCCGCACGCTCACGCGGACGATCGCGCCGATCTTCAAGAGTTTCAACCGGATCGTGTCGCATCGCGCTTTCGCCAACTCCGTGTCGGCCAAGGCGAATTGACGCAACGTCTGCAACAAGACATACGCCGCGCCGCTCAACCACAATCGCAACTGGTTCGCCCGCATCGTGTGACAACTGGTGCGCGCGGCGAACAAACACAACTGCTGCTCCTTGATTCGGTTCTCCATCTCGCCCCGCGCGCAGTAGCGATCTTCGTACAACGGCTGAGCGGGACACTCCTCGGCCGTCAACGACGTGACCACGAATCGCGGATTGGAACCTTTCGCGAGATGTTCCGCCTTGCCGACCACGCGCCGCTCATGACGCCAGCTTTTTCGCGTCGAGTATTGAAAGTCGGCAAACTGGCGGCTGGCTTGCCCGCTGGACTCGAAGGCCAACTTGGCCTCCTGCAATTCTTTGCCGATAATCTTGATTAAACGCTTGTTTTTCGCCAGTCCGAACAAGAAATCGACCCGCTGGCTTTCGCACCAAGCCATGATGTTTTCGCGACAGAAGCCACTGTCGCCACGCAGAATGATTCGCACGTTTGGCCACTGTTGGCGAATCTGCGCGACGATCTTGGACACGATCTTCACGACTCCCGCCGCGCCGTCGATGTCGGACGGTCGCAACTTGGCGCACAGCAGATGCTCGCCGCAAAAGATATACAGCGGCAAGTAACAGTAGCCGTCGTAATAGCCGTGAAAGAATCGCCCGAGCTGATGCCCATGCAACGGATTGTCGGTCGCATCCAAATCAAGCACGATCTCTTTCGGCGCCTCCCCGGTCACGCGGAGAAAGACCTCGACGAACCAGCGTTCGAGGTCGGAGACTCTGGCGACGATCTTTTTGTAGCGGCTGTCGGCATTGGACCGGACGGGCGTCAGTTCGAGTCGGTTGAGCGTACTCTTGCCGGCCAACGGCTTGCCGCGATCGCGTGGGTCCAGCCGGTTCGCGCCCAGCGGATCGCGCTTGCCGACCAGCGTGGCGAAGAGCGGATCGGTCCGCAGATAATCGTGATCGTTGAGGTCCTCGTAGCCCAACGTCAAGCCGAATATCCGCTGCTTGAGCAACTCCTCGACGGTGTGCTCGATCAATTCCGGATCGCGATGATCCGTGAAACAAGCGGCGAAATCGGCGATAATTTTGGTTTTCGCTTCGACCTCGCGCAGCAACAGGCCGCCGGCGTCCGAGGTGATCGTGCCGCCATCAAATTGGGCAGTCACCTCACGTTGGCCCAGGGGCTGGAAACTCAGGGCCGGTGTGCTACACTCTGTTTTCATAGGGCTGCCTCCTTGCTGGTAATAAAAGTGCGTTTTGCAAAACACTTTATGACACAAGCGGCAGCCTTTTTCTATTGGGGCTGTGAGAAATCCGGG
>CAZZBK010000308.1:0-1730 GCA_964652155.1 uncultured Planctomycetaceae bacterium
CCCAAGCCCAATCGCTGATGCCGTCGACTGCGTCCGTCATTTGCCACCATCGAGGTTGAACTTGAGCCTGAGACCTAGCCGGAAAACGTCGGTGTCCGGCTTGACGTTGTCGCCTGCCGCGAAGTTGCTCTTATCCCACTGAATGTTGTTGTACTCCGCGAAAATCGTGAGGTTTTTCACGGCGATGTCGATCTCGAGGCCGGCGCCGAGCAGGATGCCGGTCGGGTCGGTCTCGAGGCCGGCATAGGAGAGGCTGGTGCCGGCGACGCCGCCGAGAACGTAGGCGAGCACGCTCGGGTTGATCTTGATGCCGCCTCGGATGGCAGCCATCCAGGTCGCATCGCCGGAGATGCTGTCAGAGCCAATCGCGGTCTTGATGTCGTTCCAATCGTAGCGGGCGAGCACGCCGATGACGGGCGTCCCGAAGCCAGCGCCGGTTGCCATGTCGAGTGCGAGGTCGCACCCGAAGCCAAGCCCGCCAGCCAGGCCGTCGGCGGCGAGCGTCACCGGGCCGAAGGCGTCGGCGACCTCGGTCTGCGTGATGTTCTTGGCCGCGCTCGCCTCGAGGAAGCACTGAACGGCAGCTGCGGCAGGCGTGGCAGTGAGAGCCGCCGCGAGCGCGACGGCGGGGACAAGGCGCTTCATGGCGTGCTCCTAGTGATAGGGGGTCGAACGACGGCGGATCGCTTGAATGTACTCCCGGCCCATGTCGGGCAAGGTCGCGTCCTCGAAGTCGGCTTGCTCTGCAAACGCCGCGTCGAGCATCTCTACGGTGATGTGTCGGGCTTCTCGGGGGCCGATATCGTAGCCGGCGAACCTGTCGGCCAGTGCCGAGACCAGCTCGGGCACGTCGCAGTCGTCGATGTGCATCGTCCGATGGAGATGTTGCGCCACGGCGCGGCACTTGCCCGTCACCGCTCTTGATGGGTGACGAGCATAGGCTGCTCGGGTGATCCACATGCCCGGCGCATTGGACACAGCCGGTCGGAGCAGTCGTCTAATTGTGGCGCTATCGTGATTTGCGGATTGCGTCAACTTTCCTTGTGCGCCGCGAACCCCTTGCGGATCATTTCTCGCAGGATTGTTGCAATGTCGCCCTCGCCGCCGCGCTCGTGCTCGATAATCGCATCGGCTGCGTCGAACATCCACGCAGGCAGCCGGATGCTGATCTGCCGCATCGCCTCACCCTCGGGGAGAGGGGGCCGGCCGGGTCCGCGCTTGATGCGGAGCTTCTCTATGTCGATTTTGCTCATGTGCTATTGTACCCCGACGGGTGCCGCGCGTTAAATCACGAAAATGTGATCAGAACAATACGCCATGCCTATTGACGGGGTGCGTTAAACCATACATATTGGTCTCATCGAAGCAAAGCAAAAGGCAAACGGAAATGATTGCCATCTACACGCGCAACGACGACGGAACGCTTGAGCGGCAGACCCGGCGGATAACAAGAGACCGATACTTGGCGATACTCCGCGCCGCGGCATTGGAATGCGGCATCCCGGCAAGCCTGGCTAACAAATTTGAACCCGCCGAGACAGAAGAACTTGTCGGGTGGCCGGAGGCGCAGGTCACTTGGTACGGCAGCCACGCTCAAGTTGGGGTGGCCGAAGTCGCCTAACCCGCCGCTCCAGCGGCAGCCAACGGCCCCGGCCCGAAAGGGTGGCAGGGCCTGAGGCAATAGGAGGGGTCTCCCAGCCTCCTGGCAGCAACTAGCCCTCTCCGGAGGG
>CAZZBK010000309.1:0-1664 GCA_964652155.1 uncultured Planctomycetaceae bacterium
GCCGCGATCATGATCGAGCCGGTGCAAGGCGAAGGGGGCGTCAATTTGCCGCCGCCCGGCTTCCTCGCCGGACTCCGCAAGCTGTGCGACGATCATGGCATGCTGCTGATTTTCGACGAAGTGCAGACCGGCTGCGGCCGCACGGGAAAATGGTTCGGCTATCAACACTTCAACGTGACACCGGACATCATGACCCTCGCCAAGGCGGTCTGTGGCGGCATCGCCGGCGGAGCGTTGCTGGCCAAGAGTGAGGTCGGCGTCCATTTGAAGCCCGGCACGCATGCCGCGACCTTCGGCGGCAACCCGATCGCCGCGCGAGCCGGTATCGCCGCGATCGAAATGATCGAGCAGGAGCAGTTGCTCGAGCATGGCCTCAAGGTGGCCGAGGTGTTCCGCACGCGGTTCACCACCTTCCAGCAGGACTGCGACCTAGTGCGCGACGTGCGCGTGCTCGGGGCGATGATCGGCATCGAACTGTCGATCGACGGCGCGCCGATTGTCCAGGCCTGCTTGCAACGCAAACTGCTCATTAACTGTACGCACTCGACCGTGATCCGTTTGCTCCCGGCCTTGAATTTGTCGGTCGAGCAGGCACACGCCGGGTGCGATATTATTATCGAGGCAATCAAGGCTCACCGCTAACGCGGTGCTGCGTTGAGCTCCGTGGTTTAGGTGGCTCTTTCGATGCGACATCTTATTAGTGTGAGCGACCTGAAATGCGCCGAGATCGAGCGGATCTTCGCCATCAGCGCCGACCTCAAGAGCAAACAACAACAAGGCCTGCGCGAGTCGCTCTTGCCCGGCCGCGTCATGGCCCTGCTGTTCGAGAAGCCGTCGCTCCGCACGCGCGTGAGCTTCGAGGCCGCGATGATCCACCTCGGCGGCAGCAGCCTGTTCTTGGGCGAAGACGTCGGCTGGAACAACGGCCGCGAATCGGTCGCCGACTTTGCCCGTGTGTTGAGCGAATACTCCGACGTGATCGTCATGCGGGCCAAGGCCCATCGCACGGTGGTCGAACTCGCCGAGCATTGCACCTGCTCGGTGATCAACGGCCTCACCGACCGCGAGCACCCCTGCCAGGCGCTGGCCGACCTGTTCACGATGCGTGAACAGTTTGGCAAGCTGCACGGGCTCAAGCTGGCGTTTATCGGCGACGGCAACAACGTCGCTCGCAGCCTGGCCATCGGTTGCGGCCGGCTCGGCATTCGGTTTCATCTCGCCGCGCCGAGCGAATATCACTTCTGCGCCGACACGCTCGCCGCGCTCCGGCAGCACGCGCCGAACTTGGAACTGACGATGGGCTCCGACCCCAGCGCAGCCGTGCGCGACGCGGCGGTTGTGTACACCGACGTCTGGACCAGCATGGGTCAAGAGGCCGAGGGTCAGCGTCGCCGCCGCGACTTTGCCCCCTACCAGGTGAACGCCGCGCTGATGGCGCAGGCCCCGCGCGACGCAGTGTTCATGCACTGTTTACCGGCCCGCCGGGGCGAGGAGGTCACCGACGAGGTGATCGATTCGCCGCAGAGTGTCGTCGTCCGCGAGGCCGCCAATCGCATGCACGTGCAGAAAGGAATCCTGGCCTGGCTGTTGAGTAAGAGTTAATGGATGCTCGTTATTGAGGTTCATATAATTAAGTTAACAGGACGACCAGCGGGAGTCCGTAA
>CAZZBK010000310.1:0-1651 GCA_964652155.1 uncultured Planctomycetaceae bacterium
TCTTGATCGACCTCGTTCTCATCTCGTCTCGGAGGTCTGGCCATGCTCGCTCGCTGGGTATTTTGCGTTGTGACGTTGGTTACATGGATCGGGACAACACCGTTGTCCGCTCAGTCCGCCTCGTCGTTTGCCGATTATCTTGCGGCGGGTGAATTTGCCCCGGCGCTGCAAATGGCGCGCGAGCACGCTGATGTGCGTGAACGCGACTCGATGCTGGCTCAGGTGGCCGCGGCGCAGCGCGGGGCCGGCGCGCGAGGCGCGTCGTTCTCGACACTTGCCCTGCTGCGCAACGACACGCTGCGCTACAACGCACTGGCCGAAGGACAGCGTGGCGGCGGCGCAGCGCCTGACTTCAACTCGCTCATGGATCTGATCAAAGGGACCATCGCCCCCACGAGTTGGACGGAAGTGGGCGGACAAGGGGCGGTCCGGCCTTTTGCCGGCGGAGTCATCGCCGACGCGCAAGGCATGTTGCAGCGGGTTGCAGCCTCGGGTTTGAACGACGAGTTGGCGATGGCCCGCTACGACGCCCGACGCGCCAGCGAGAATCAACTCGTCCGGCAGGCCTCGACATTGCGCAAGGTCTCGCTCCCACGACTCGAAAAGGAAGTGCTGTTGCGCCTCGCCGCGGGCAAGTCACTCGACGAGGAACTGCTCACGCTCGCCGGGTTGCAACGCATTCGCTACGTGTTCATTTATCCTGAAACGGGTGACGTGGTCTTGGCAGGCCCGGCGGGGGATTGGAAGCTCGACGCCGAAGGGCGCCGCGTCGCGGTCGACAACGGCCGGCCGGTCGTGCGATTGGAGGACCTTGTCACGCTGGTGCGACAATGGCGTCGCACGGGTGATTTGCGGTTCGGCTGCTCGATCATCCCCACCAAAGATGGCCTCAGCCGCACGCAAGCCTATCTGGCCGAGCAGAGCAAGCGGCCCCTCAAGCCCGGCACGCGACAGACGTATTTGGATGAGTTGCGGCGGCAATTGGGGCCGCAGGACATCGAGGTGTACGGCGTCGAGGCGAACAGCCGCATCGCGCAGGTGATCGTCGAGGCCGACTACCGCATGAAGCTTGTCGGCTTGGGACTCGAGCCGAGCGTGCTGGGGGTGACCAGCTACCTCGACTCGATCAAGGTTGACCGAGGGGCCGCGCCACCGCCGATGAACGTGCTCCGCTGGTGGTTCACGCTCAACTACGATGGGGTCATGGCCGACAGGCAACGAGAGGCGTATGAATTTCGCGGCACGGGTGTGAAGGTGCTCAGCGAAAATGAACTGCTCACGCAACAAGGAGATCGGGTCCACACGGGCCGCAGCGACGATTTGAACCGACAGTTCGCCGCCTCGTTCACGCAACACTTCGCAGCGCTGGCCAACAAGTATCCGGTGTATGCCGAGTTGCAAAACGTCTTTGATCTGGCCTTGCTCACCGCGCTGCTGGCGCGCGAGCAACTCGCCGAGCGGGTCGAGTGGCACGCCCTGGGCTTCGCCGATGCCGAGCGTTGGAAGCTGACCGCGTATAGCGTGCCGCGACAGGTCGACACGGTTATCAATCATCGCGTGATCCAGCAGGTTCACGTCGTCGCGGCGGTCAGCGGCGGCGTGACGGTCGACGCCGCGCCGCTGGTCGAGTCGGCCGCGATCCGCATCGATC
>CAZZBK010000311.1:0-1621 GCA_964652155.1 uncultured Planctomycetaceae bacterium
TGCCGGACGCATCAACAGCAGTCGAGGTAATGAACCCAAACGGAAAACCGCTCGCCCCAGTCGGTCCCTTCCATGCCCCGCCAACGACCGCTGTGCGATTATTCGTGCCGTCGGCCGGTCGCGTGCCGACGTAGGCAATCGTCGCGGAGAGCGCGCCTGTGCCGTAGTAATCGAACGACGCGCCGCCCGCGTTGATCGTCACAATCCGCGCGATGAACGCCGTCGGAGCCGCCGCTCCGTCGGCGTAGATGCTCACCCAGTCGCCAGCAGCGCAACCAGAAAACGGCGTGCCCGCGGCGGCCGTGAAAAGATCGAGCGTGGCCCCGCCGACTCCACCGCCGCGCAAGACCGTCCCCCCCGTGCTCGTCACCGGATACGAGCCTCCGATCGGCGAGCCGCCGTTGAGGTTCGAGCCCGTGCTTGCGTTGCAGTAAAACTCTTGGAACGCCATACCGCACCAACAAAAAGGGGGCCGGGACTTTGCTCAGGCCCAGCCCCCTACGTGATTCGATTGATTTGACTTACTTCACAGCCTCGATAACCGCCTCGCGTCCGCCATGATTCGTGCCGTGCTTGTTGTTCCAGGCGGTCCAGGCGTCGGCCGCCGTCGGGGCCTCGATGACCTCGGCCGCTTCGGGATGGAGCCTGTGGCCCACGCGGAACAACGTCTTGACGCAAGACGGAGTCGACTCGGCAACCACTGGCGCCGGTTCGCTGATCGGCTCCGCGGCTGGCGCCGGTTCGTCGTGCGCAACGGGTTCTTTGTTCTTCGCCATGACTCGCGTTCCCACTCAGGCTTAAGCCACGGTCGACTTGACCATCATCCGCGGATCGAGCGTCGCGGCCGTTCCGCGTTCGCTGGCCTTGAACCGCAGCACGATGTCGTTGCTGAATTCCAGTTCGCTGTTCGGCGGCGCCTGAACGACAGTGATCGGCCAGTTCTCCATGTAGGCGAACGCCTTCTTGATGTCGCCGATGTACCACGACGTGTCGGTGGTCATGCGGGCCGCCAAGAGCGGGCTCGTGTGAATCTGATAAGCCGCCGGCGAATAGCCGGGGATGTTCATGATCGGATTCGGCGACTGGGCGGAATTGAGATTGCCGCTCGTCGCGTATCCGCCGCTGTTGACCTGGACCATCGACGCGGTGAGAATCCGCCGGGCCGTGGCCGCGAGTTGCGGGCAGACGATCATGTCGGTGCCGACGTTGACGATCGGTTCGCCGGTCGTCGGGTCGACAATCTGCGAAGCCACGAGCAAAGCGGCGTCGATGTTCGTCCAGTCGATGAGCGTGTTGCTCGCCTTGATGTTGACCCACGGCGTGGACGACTGGTAGGTCGCGTAATAAGTCCCCTTCCACTTCAGGCGATGACCGGCCGGCGTGCTGACCGCCCCGCCGTTCTCATCCACGATGCAGTCGATGATTCGCTTCTCTTTGTTCAACCCGAGGAACTGGCCGACTTCGCCGGCTCGTTGCACGATGAGATTTGTGCGGTCGAAAAAGATGGTTTCCTTGGTGACCGGGACGATGAATCCGCGCTTGGTCGTCGACGGCGTCTCAATGTAGTCCTCGGTCACGCCGGCCAACGGATACGCTTGACCTTCGTTGACAATCGCCGCCT
>CAZZBK010000312.1:0-1618 GCA_964652155.1 uncultured Planctomycetaceae bacterium
AGGCGGCGATTGTCAACGAAGGTCAAGCGTATCCGTTGGCCGGCGTGACCGAGGATTACATCGAGACGCCGACGACCACGAAGCGGGGATTCATCGTCCCGGTCACCAAGGAAACCATCTTTTTCGATCGCACGAATCTCATCGTGCAACGAGCCGGCGAAGTCGGCCAGTTCCTCGGCCTGAACAAAGAGAAGCGAATCATCGACTGCATCTTGGACGAGAACGCGGGAGCCGTCAGCTCGGCGGCCGGTCACCGACTGAAATGGAAAGGTACGTATTACGCCACCTACCAGTCGTCCACGCCGTGGATCAACCTTAAGACCGGCAACGCCTTGGTTGATTGGACGAACATCGACGCCGCGCTACTCGTGGCTTCGCAGATCGTCGACCCGACGACCGGCGAGCCCATCGTTAATGTCGGCACCGACTTGGTCGTGTGTCCGAATCTCGCGGCTACGGCGCGGCGGATTCTCACCGCTTCGATGGTCCAGGTCAACAGCGGCGGTTACGCGACCACCGGCAACTTGAATTCCGCTCAGTCGCCGAATCCGATCATGAACATCCCCGGCTATTCGCCGGCCGCGTATCAGGTTCACACGAGCCCCCTGCTGGCGGCGCGGATGGGCGTCACCAACGACACAAGTTGGTTCATCGGCGATCTCAAAAAGGCGTTCGCCTACATGGAGAACTGGCCGATTACGGTCGTTCAGGCGCCGCCCAACAGCGAACTCGAATTCAGCAATGACATCGTGCTGCGGTTCAAGGCCAGCGAACGCGGAACCGCCGCGACGCTCGATCCGCGGATGGTCGTCAAGTCGACCTTGGCTTAAGTGGGGGGAACGCGAGTCATGGCGAAGCACAAAGAACACGTTCAGCACGACGAACCGGCGCCAGCCGTCGAGCCGGTCAGCGAACCGACTCCGTCCGTCGCCGCTCCGCCTTGCACCAAGTCGTTGTTCCGCGTGTCGCACAGGATGCACCCAGAGGCCGCGGAGGTCATCGAGGCCCCGGCGGCGGCCGACGCCTGGACCGCGTGGAACAACAAGCACGGCACGAATCACGGCGGCCGAGACGCTGTTGTTGAACCGGTGAAGTAAGTCCGAGTTTATCGAATCACGTAGGGGCTGGGCCTGAGCAAAGTCCCGGCCCCTTTTTTATTGGTGCGGCATGGCGTATCAGGAATTCTACTGCAACGCGAGCACGGGCTCGAACCTCAATGGCGGTTCGCCGATTGGGGGTTCGTATCCTGTGACACAGACCGGCGGAACCGTCTTGCGAGGCGGCGGAGTCGGCGGCGCGACTCTTGATCTATTCACAGCGGCGGCCGGCACGCCGTTTTCTGGTTGCGCCGCTGGCGATTGGGTGAGCATTTACGCGGACGGGGCGGCGGCTCCGACGGCGTTCATCGCGCGCATCGTGACAATTAACGCCGGCGGCGCCTCGTTCGATTATTACGGGACAGGAACGCTTTCCTCGACCATCGCATACGTCGGCACGCGCCCCACTGACGGCACGAACAATCGCACGGCCGTCGTCGGTGGCGCATGGAAGGGACCCACTGGCGCGAGCGGTTTTCCGTTTGGGTTCATTACCTCGACTGCTGTTGATGCGTCCGGCA
>CAZZBK010000313.1:0-1594 GCA_964652155.1 uncultured Planctomycetaceae bacterium
CGAAAGCGCCGCGCCGCCACGTCGAGCGTCTGTGGCTCGTAGGACCGGTCGAGGTCTTCGAGGCCCGCCGTCTGCAAGCAGGCCGCTTCGAGCACCGTGGCGTTGACCGTGTTGTCGCTGACATGCACGGCCGGCGCTTGCGGCCGTTCATCGCGCATCACTTGCAACTCAGTCCGCTGCACATCCCAGCCCTCGCGAATGGCACGAACTTCGAGCGGCGCATGGCGACCGTTGCAGATGCGGCGGATGGCGGCGATCCGCTGGGTTTCAGCGGCGGCTTGGGCGCGAATGTCGTCGACCGTCGCAGCGGCGTGGGCGGCTGACCCGTTGGCGTCGCTCGGCGCGGCGGGTGTACCGCCGGCCGCTTTGACGGGAGCGGCCGGAGTTGCGGTGTTCGGTTGTTCGTCGGCGACATGATCCGCATCCATGTGGGGCTCTCCTGAGTTGGACTGAGAGGCTGCGACACTGGCGCTGGTCGCGCCGTCGGCTCCCAAATCGACGAAACTGATTTCACCCAGCGTCGCCCGACGGACGACGTTCACCGGCCCTTCGTAGGGCCGACCGTTGACGAGCACCGTCTGGTTGGCTTTGACAAACTCGAATTCCTCGACGCTCGTCCCCACCGAGGCTTGCCAGGGAAAACCGTTCTTGCTCGAGGCGACGATTTCTCGGGCCGCCACCGTATCGCGCGACACCACACCGGTGGCCGTGAGTTGTCCCTGTTCGATCCGAATGGCATCGGTGTGACCGACGCCCGACAGCGGATCGTGTCCAAAGCGGATCGGCCGGGCCTGCGACGGAATCGCCAACCCCGCCAGATCGAGGATCACCGGATAGCGCCAGCCGGCAATCCGCATCGGCCCGCCCGTATAGGCGACCATCCGAAAGCGCGGCAGCGTCGTCGGACCGCCGCCGACGTCGGCGGCCATGAAGTCGATTTCGGCCGTGGCGGCCAGTGCCAGGGTCGTCGGTAGCGGTCGCACATCAGGCGGCGCGGGCCGGGAGTTCTTCATCGGTGGCATCGGGTTGCTCCACAATCGTGACGGGTTGGACTTGCGCGGGGACGAGCCCCAGTTCGTTCATCAGCGCCAGTTCCTTGGCGCGCTGCCGCAACGCCTCCTCCCAATCACGCCCTTGACGGGCGTATTCATGGGCCAACGTGGTCGTGTAGTTCGTCAGTCGCGTGGCTTGCGCATTGGCTTCCTTGGCGGGATCGACATGCTCTTGGCCGTCCCAGAACCATTGATGGGGCCAATCCGCCATCGGACCCAGGGAATCGGGCAGGAGATCGGGGATCAGCACGGCTTCGTCGAGCCAGGTCTTGAAGAGACGATCGAGCACGGCACACTCGAGGTGCGCTTGCTCGACACGGATCGCCTTGAAATAGGTCTGGTGGTCGAGGCGACCGGAGGCGTAGTTGTAGCCCGAGGAATTTCCCGCCGCGACGTTGAACGGCATGTTCAAGCAGCGGGCGATCTCGTTGAGGATCTCGTGCTTGAACTCGGCGTAGGTCGTCGCCGGTTGCTCGGCCTGCAACTGCGACATCTTCCAGCCGCCGGGCATGGTCACGAGCGCCCGCTTCTCCAACTCGATC
>CAZZBK010000314.1:0-1590 GCA_964652155.1 uncultured Planctomycetaceae bacterium
ACCAGCCGATACAGGCCGTCACACAGCAGAAGCTCAGAATAGTCATGAGCGCGACGGCGAGCGTGCCGGAGGGAATCGGCAACAGATCGTAGTAGCCGTAATTCACCGCCTGTCCTTTATACACAACTCTAATAATTCCAACGGCGACGCCCCGCTCCGCGGCATGAGATTTGCGCCAGAGTTTGAAGCAGGATTTATCTGCCAAACAAGCATGGAGCGAGTTGATGTGCGAAGGGATTGTCGAGGAACTGCTGGGGATTGATTTGGGGGACAAGCGTTTGAATCGGCGAAGCGCGATCGTCATGGAAGCGCTGGCGGCCAACCCGGAGGCCAGTGTCAACGCGGCTTGCGACGGGTGGAGCGACACACTGGCGGCGTACCGGTTGTTCGACAATGACGCGGTCACGCCGGAGCAGATTCTGCAGCCGCATCGCGAGGCCACGCAGCGGCGGATGTGCGAGCACCCGGTCGTGCTCATCGTGCAGGACACGACGGAACTCGACTACACGAAGCATCCCACCGTCGATGCCCAGTGCCTCAACACCGAAGGGCGTTTCGGTCTGTATGAGCATGTGCATCTGGCGGTCACGCCGGACAAGTTGTGCCTGGGTGTGGTCGGGTCGGAATTCTTTGATCGTGCGCCGGAGAGTCTGGGCAAAGCCGACGAACGTCGCACACTGCCCATTGAAGAGAAGGAGAGCTTTCGCTGGCTCCAGGGCTATCGGCTGGCGTGCGAGTTGGCGGCGGCATGCTCACGGACGCAGATCGTCAGCGTCGCCGATCGCGAGGCGGACATCTACGACATCTTCGTGGAAGCGCAACAGCAGACCGGCCCGCGAGCCGACTACATCATTCGCGCGAAAGAGGATCGCAGCACGCCCGAACGTGATCTCTCCGCGGGGCCGGCGGTGTATTGCAAAGTGCGTGACGAAGTCAGCCGCTCGAAACTGCGTGCGACACGAATCATCGAACTCAGCCAGACCCCCAAGCGTGCCGCGCGTCAGGCGCACTTGGAAATTCGCGCGATCACCGTGGAGGTCAAGCCGCCGCACGCGCGAGCCTCTCTGCCGTCGGTGACTCACAACGTGGTCCTGGTCGAGGAAGTCGGCGGCCCCGGCGATGGCACAGATGTGTCGTGGCTACTGCTCACCACTCTGCCGATCGAAACGCTCGACGAGATCCTGAACGTCATCGACTATTACGTCGCACGCTGGACGGTGGAAATCTACTTCCGCACGCTGAAAACCGGCTGCCGAGTGGAAGACATCCAACTGGAAACCAATCACCGGCTCAAGAACTGTCTGGCGTTCTACAAGATCATCGCGTGGCGCATCTTGTCCTTGACCTACTTGAATCGCACCTGTCCCAAGCTCCCATGCACCGCCGTGTTTGCCGAGAGCGAATGGAAGTCCGTCTGGCGAGTCGTGAAGAAGAAACCGCTCCCCAAGAAAGCGCCCATGTTGTCGGACTTCATGCGACTGCTGACGCAACTGGGCGGCTACAACAACCGAGCCACCGAAACTCCACCCGGCCCCCAACCCCTCTGGATCGGCCTCCGCAGAATGACCGACTTCGCCACCGCCTGGCTCG
>CAZZBK010000315.1:0-1580 GCA_964652155.1 uncultured Planctomycetaceae bacterium
TCAACGAGAAGCCGATGCAGTTGGAAGTCGATGGCAAAGTTCTGACCGGCAAGGAACTGGTGAAGTGGAAGTATCAGAAGTACATGCGCGACTATCTCGGCTGCGTGCAGGGTGTCGATGACGGAGTCGGCAAGGTGCTCGACTATCTCGACGAAGCAGGCTTGGCCAAGAACACGATCGTGATCTACTCCGCCGACAACGGCTGGTATCTGGGCGACCTCGGTCTGTACGACAAGCGGTTCATGTACGAGCCTGGCCTACACGTGCCGCTCATCGCTCGCGGTCCCGGCATCAAGTCAGGCAGCGTGCCGGAACAGTTTGTGGCAAACATCGACCTCGCCCCGACGTTCCTCGATCTCGCAGGGCTCCCTGTGCCTGAGTTCATGCAGGGCCGCTCAATCGCTCCACTGCTCCGCGGAGAATCGCCGAAAGACTGGCGGGCAACGATGTATTACCGCTACTACCACGACCCAGGTCATCACAACACGGTGGCGCATCTCGGCGTGAGAACGGCGACGCACAAGCTGATTCACTATTGGAAGCAGAACACCTACGAGCTGTTCGACCTCACCGCCGACCCGACCGAGCAACGCAATCTGTTGCATGATCCGAGCGATGCGAAGAACCCGGCGGTGGTGGCAAAGTTCGGCGAACTGAAGGACGAACTCACTCGCTTGAAGCAGGAATACAAGGACACCGACGACCTCTATGCGAACCCGGCAACTTGGCCTGCGGGAAGCGCCGATGGCCCGTGGGATGCCTATCAACCAACCGGCAACAAGACCGTCGCCGAAGCCATTCAAGTCGCTGAGAATCGTTGACCGGGAAGAACCAACGCTTATCCATGCCAACCTCGGCGAAGGCGCGAAGAAAACGGGCAACAAGAGAGCGAAGCTATGAAACAATTCCTCCCGCAACTGATCACGGTTCTCACGATCTTTTTCGGTCACATCGTTTCCGACCACATCGCTGCCGCCGAACCGCCGAACCTCATCTGGATCATGGCCGACGATCTCGGGTATGGCGATCTGGGGTGCTACGGGCAGAAAGTGATCCAGACGCCACATCTCGGTCGCATGGCACGCGAAGGGATGCGGTTTACGCATTTCTATGCCGGCGCGACGGTCTGTGCGCCGTCTCGCAGCGTGCTGATGACGGGCTTGCACCATGGCCACACGCGAGTGCGCGGCAACGCGGGTCAGGCCAATCTCGCCGCGCAGGCACTCTTGCCGGGCGACGTCACCGTGTCAGGCGTGTTGCAGAAGGCAGGTTACAAGACGGCGCTCATCGGCAAATGGGGTTTGGGCAACGTCGGTGCGGCGGAAAGCGGGTTGCCGCGCAAGCACGGGTTTGACTTCTTCTTCGGTTATCTGAGCCAGCATCACGCTCACAATCATTTTCCCGATTTCCTGTGGCGGAATGAGGAACGCGTGAAGCTGCCGAACATCGTCACGCCCGTTGGCGACGAAGGAGGCGGTTACGGCAATCAAGGCGGCGCGCCCGCTGCGGCCATTCGTCGCGGAGATTGGAAGCTGATCGAGTGGCAGGAGGACGGTCGCGTGGAACTTTACAACCTCGCA
>CAZZBK010000316.1:0-1524 GCA_964652155.1 uncultured Planctomycetaceae bacterium
CCTGACGCTTTGCGTCGTCGAGATTGTCGCCCACAACGACCTCGACATGGTTCCACGGCATCTGAGCGACATACCCCTCGCCCGGAGACTTCCACGACTTCCACTCGATTGTAATCTGGCCAAGAGGGGTCTCGGCGACGACGTGATCGTAGTGGCAGACGTCCCTCGTCGGCGGTCTAGGCTCTGACCATTCCAGCGGCATTGGCGTCGCTCCTTTATCGCTGATCGAGTTTCAGACAGAACGCTTGTCCAACAAAGTCCCCGGCACGTCACACACCGGGCACTCGATGTCGTCGTACCAACTGACGCCGCAGTCGCCGCATCGGCGTGGACGCTGCCCAACGATGTCCCTATATCGGGACGGCAGCGCAACTCGCTCTGCCCGCACACCGCGCCACTGCGAACGACGCGCGGGCATGCGCCGGACTGCGATGCTTTCCCGAGGCTCGTATCTTTGCCAGAGGGGCACGTCGAAGGTCTCCACTTCAAACTGTTGGCGTTTCGGCACTGATCGTCACGCCTCGCTCTCCCAGTAGCGGTTCGAGATGTGCTTGACCGCTACGCGACCGATGGAAGCGTGAAACCGCTCCTTAGTCGGGACGATGACGACGCCCTCCATCATGTGCCCAGCGACATTGGCAACCATTGAGTCGTGCTCTGACAGAGCCTTGATCGTGGCGTGGTCGAACGGACCCGCGTACAAGATCGGACACGCCGGCACGCCAGCCGTCCCGAGACCATCAAATAGCGCACCTTGGTCCATCCACTGCCCGTGCGCAGATGCGGCGAAGGCGATGAACCGAACCTCGCCCTTACCAAGCCCGTAAGTAAGGCTCTGCACGTTGCCGTAGACCTCACCATAAAGGACGACGCCCGGGTTGGCCTCGCACCACGCGCGGATGGCCGGGTTGTGCGCCGCAGCTCGCGCCCAGATGTGCCCGCCATCGGGGATCAGCCAGCGTTGCCGAGAGCCTTGATGAAAAACGCCGTTGACGAACGTGTACCGGGCATTCGCCCCGTGCACTTTCTCGGTAACGATCACGTTCTCGCCGTCGGTGATGACGTGTGGAAACTTCTCGTAGCTTTCGATGTCGAACTTGGGTGCGAACGTCTGCGGCCATTGATCCTGCGGAAGCTCATCGGCCATGGTCAACTTGACCTCGGGCTCCCATCGGGAAATGCCAAGGTCGGCCATGACGTTGGTGCCCGGCGCGCGGTCGGAGATGGCAGCAGGAAGCGGAATCAGAAGCCCATAGGAAAGCTCGCCCCGCAACCGGACAGCCTTGAGGCGATGCCGCTCTCGCCCCGGCTTGGCGAGAAAGGCGAACTCTTCCCGCTCGGTTGGCACCGTGTAATCCGGCTCGATGTAGACGGCCCGGTCGCCTCTGGCGAATTGCCCTTTCTTGACGACCGCCTGCCAGCCCCCAACGGGGACAACTTCAAGCCTGTCCGCGTTCGGATGCGGCCGAACGTCCTCGATCTCGATCACGTTGACGCTGTGAATGCTCACGTCTGTAGATCCTC